>CAIPLM010000284.1 GCA_903865895.1 uncultured Rhodospirillales bacterium
AGCACCGAGCGGGCGGCGCGCACCACCGCCTCACCGGGGCGCCAGGCCAGCACGGCGGACTTGGCCGGCTCACGCAGTTCGCTCACGGTGTAGCGCAGCATGGCGTTGAAGCCGGGATGGGCGGCGACCAGGGCCTGCACCCTGGCCAGTTCGGCCAGGCTCAACGGGTCAAGCGGGTGGATCACGGTGGTGGTGGCGACATCGTCCATGGCAGGGGCCCTCATGCCGTCGTTTTCGCAGTAATCAGACTGAAATGTCGAGGACCATGCCGTCGTAGCCGGGCTCGATGCCCGCCGGCAGGTTGGCGCGGAGCCAGGCCCAGTCCATGTCATTGCCCATATGGGTCAGCACGGTGCGCCGGGGCCGCAGCCGGGCAACCCATTCACGCACCCGGCCAATCCAGGCGTGGGTGTGGTGCTCGCGGCGCTGGAAACAGCCGACCACCCAGGTATCCACGCCGGCCAGAATTTCGAAGGCGCGATCATCGAGCGCCACCGCATCGGTGGAGTAGCCGAAACCGCCGACGCGCAGGCCGAGCGTGTGGGTCATCCCGTGGTCCTGGTCGAACAGGTTGACGTGCAGCCCGGCGGCCTCGACGCTGCCCTCGGGCGTCACCGGCTGCGGCAGCAAGGCCGGACGGAAGAAGAAGGGCGGTTTCCATGGCCGGAAGGCGTAGCCGAAGCGCTTTTGCAGCTCTGCCAGCGTGCCCTCGGTGCCGTACGCCTCGATCGGGCGCTCGATGATGCGGTTGAGGATGCGCACATCGTCGAGCCCAGTGATGTGGTCGGCGTGGGCGTGAGTGTAGATGACGGCGCCAACGCGGGCGATGCCGGCGGCCAGGAGTTGCTGGCGCATGTCGGGCGTGGTGTCCACCAGCAGCGCCTCGTTCACTCCCGCCGCCTGGATGGCGATGCTGGAGCGGGTGCGGATGTTGCGGGGCTCCGCGGGGTCACAGGCGCCCCAATCGCCGCGCCCATCGGCGCCGCCGAGCATGGGCACCCCGGCCGAGCCGCCGGTGCCGAGCAGGGTGACGCGCATCAGGCCGCTTTCTTGAACAGCCGGCGGAAATTCGCGGTGGTGAGGTCGGCGATTCCGGCGGGATCGAGCCCGTGGATTTCGCCGAGCACGCGGGCGGTGTGAGCCACCAGGCCGGGCTCATTGCGCTTGCCGCGGAAGGGCACCGGGGCGAGGTAGGGCGAATCGGTCTCCACCAACAGCCGGTCAGCCGGCGTATCGCGAGCGATGTCGCGGATTTCCTGGGATTTCGGGAAGGTCAGGATGCCGGAGAAGCTGAGATAGCCACCCAGTTCCAGTGCGGCTTCCGCGAGGGCGCGGGTGGAGGAGAAGCAGTGGAGCAGGAAGTCGAACCGCCCTTCCCCGCTCTCCTCGCGCAAAATGGCGGCGATGTCGTCATCGGCGTCGCGCGCGTGGATCGCCAATGGCAGGCCGGTGAGGCGGGCGGCGCGGATATGGGCGCGGAAGCTCGCCTGTTGCAGGTCGCGCGGCGCCTTGTCGTAGAAATAATCGAGCCCGCTTTCGCCGATGCCGATCACCTTGGGATGCTCGGTCTCGGCGGCGATCGCCTCCGGGCTCGGCACCGGGGTGGCGCCGGCGTTGTGCGGATGGATGCCCACGGTGCACCACACGTTGGGATAGGCATCAGCGATGGCGCGCATCTCGTCGGAGCGTTCGAGGCGGGTGCCGATGGTCACCATCTCGCTGACGCCCGCCTCGGCGGCGCGGGCGAGCACGCCAGCGCGATCCTCGCCCTGGAAATAGTCGAGGTGGCAGTGAGAATCGATCAGCATCAGCGGTTTAGCCTACTTCCTCGACGTAGCGGGGGAACACGCCCTGCGGCGCGGGGAGCGGGGTGCCATCGGCGAGCGGGGTGGCCAGCGCCGCGAGATCGCGGGCGGTCTCCGGCACGCCGAGTTGGTCCAGCATCTTCGCCATGCTGGTGGGCATCACCGGCTGGAGCACTGTGGCGACAGTGCGCAACACGTCGGCCAGCACGCGCAGCACGTGGCCCATGCGCGCGATGTCGGTCTTTTTCAGCGCCCAGGGGGCTTGGCGGTCGATGTAGCCATTCCCGGCCCGGATGACCTTCCAGACGTCCTCGAGCGCATCGCCGAAGCCTTGCACGTCGAGCCGCGAGCGGAGTTGGGCTGGGAGGGCGGCTGCGGCGGCGAGCAGTGTGGCGTCCTCCTCGGTGTGCGGTCCGGCGGTCGGCAGCTTACCCTCGCAGTTTCGCGCGATCAGGCTGAGCGAGCGCTGGGCGAGGTTGCCGAGGTCGTTCGCCAGTTCGACATTCATCCGCGAAATCAGTGCCTTGCGGCTGAAATTGCCGTCATTGCCGAAGGGCACTTCGCGCAGCAGGAAGTAGCGCGTGGCGTCCAGCCCGTAGGTGTTCACGAGGTCGGCGGGGGCGATGACGTTGCCGAGGGATTTCGACATCTTCTCGCCCTCGATCGTCCACCAGCCATGGGCGAAGACGCGCTTGGCCGTCGGCAGCCCGGCCGACATCAGGAAGGCCGGCCAGTAGACGGCGTGGAAGCGCAGGATGTCCTTGCCGACCATGTGCAGATCGGCCGGCCAGAAGGCGGCGCGCGGCGCGGCGGGATCAGGGAAGCCGGTGGCGCTGACGTAGTTTTGCAGCGCGTCCAGCCAGACATACATGATGTGCTTGGGGTCGCCGGGCACCGGGATGCCCCAGGTGAAGCTGGTGCGGCTGATCGAAAGGTCCCGCAGGCCGCCCTTGACGAAGCTCAGCACCTCGTTGCGGCGGGTTTCCGGGGCGATGTAGCCGGGGTTCGCCTCGTAGAACGCCAGCAGGCGTTCCTGCCAGGCGGAGAGGCGGAAGAAGTAGCTGGGCTCCACCACCCATTCCACCGGGGCGCCGGAGGGGGCGATCTTGCTGCCGTCGGGCAGGGTGCGGAGTTCGTCCTCGTCATAGAAGGCCTCGTCGCGCACGGCGTACCAGCCCTCGTAGCCGCCGAGATAGATATCGCCGGAGGCCTCCAGGCGCTTCCATAGTTCCTGGACGGAGGCTTTGTGGCGGGCCTCGGTGGTGCGGATGAAGTCGTCGTTGGAGATGCCCATCGTCACCGCCATCTCGCGGAAGGCGACGCTCACCCGGTCGGTGAATTCCTGCGGGTCGACCCCGGCGGTTTCCGCCGCCTTTTCCACCTTTTGGCCGTGCTCGTCGGTGCCCGTCAGGAAGAACACGTCATAGCCGTCCAGCCGCTTCCAGCGCGCCAGCACGTCACAGGCCAGCGTGGTGTAGGCGTGGCCGATATGCGGCACGTCGTTGACGTAGTAGATCGGCGTGGTGATGTAGTATTTTGGTTTCATGGGATTTTTCACTAAATACCGGGCGACTTGCCGGCGAGCAGCGCGAAGCCGGCGACGATGGCCTGGCGCTTGTCCAGGTGGGCGCCCTCGGTCTCGTCCTGCAGCCGGGTGAGGGCGTGCCACACGTCGACCCAGGCATCAAGGGGCCGCGTGCCGAGCATGCGCAACTGCTCCTCGCCCGCAACGCCCCGCGCGGCATCGCGCACGGCCGCCGCGAGCCCGGCGCGCAGGAGGTTCATCAGCATGCCGAAGGCATCCTCGTCGCGCCCGATTTTGTCGGCGATCGCGTGGGCGCGGGTGAGCGGCAGGTCCGGCACGGCGGCCAGCACCTCGCGGGCGAGGCCGGCGATGGCGATGCCGCCGCCGCGGGCGATCTCGAGCGCGCCGCCGATCGAGCCATCGGCGAGGCCGATCAGCCGGTCCCGCGTCGCCGGGTCGGCCTCGGGCAGATAGGTGGCGAGTAGCGCCGCCATGTCCTCATCGCCGAGTGGGGAGAGGCGGAGGCGGCGGCAGCGGCTGCGGATGGTCGGCAGCAGGCGGCCGGGGGCGGCGCAGGTGAGAAGGAGCACGGCGCGGTTCGGCGGCTCCTCCAGCATTTTCAGCAGCGCATTGGCGGCATTGCGGTTGAGGTCCTCCGCGCCATCGACCACCACCACGCGCCAGCCACCCTCGGCGGCGGTGAGGTGCATGAAATGCGGGATTTCGCGCGCGTCATCGACCACGATCTCCGTGCGCATCCGCTTGGTCTTCTCGTTGATCGCCCGCTCCACGCTCAGGAGGTCGGCATGGCTGCCGATGGCGACGCGGCGGAACACGGGATGGTGCTCGTCGACAGCCAGGGAGTCTCCCTCGGGTGGGCCGACGAAGAGGCGGCGGGCGAAGCGGTAGGCGAGCGTGGCCTTGCCGATGCCGGGGGGGCCGGTAATCAGCCAGGCGTGGTGCAGCCGCCCGGCGCGCATCGCCTCGGCGACCTTCGCCTCGGCGGCCGCGTGGCCGCGCAGCAACGGGTTGGCGCGGGGCTCCGGGACCGACGAGGTCTCTTCGGCCTCGGGCGGGGCGGGCTTTTTCATGTCATGCCGTGGGCACGGGCAGGCGATCTTCGATGGCGGCGAGCAGCGATGCCGTCACCGCATCCGGCGCCGGGCGGCCATCGACCACCACGCAGCGATCCGGCTCGCGCTCGGCAATGGCCAGGAAGCCGGCGCGCACCCGGGCGAAGAACGGCTCCCCCAGGCTCTCATAGCGATCAGGACCGCCGCCGCGCGTGGCGAGCCGTGCGACCGTGGTTTCCACCGGCACATCGAGGATCAGGGTGAGGTCGGGGCGGAAATCCAGGAGCGCGATCAGTGCGGCGATCTGCTGGCGGTCGGCGCCCTGGCCATCGCCCTGGTAGACGGCGGTGCTGTCGTAGAAGCGGTCGCAGATCACCCAGGTGCCGGCGGCGAGCGCCGGGCGGATGGTCTTTTCCACGTGCTCGGCACGATGGGCGAAATGCAGCAGCACTTCCGCCGGGGGTGACCAGGGGATGCTGCCGCCCAGCAGCAGGGTACGCAGCACCTCGGAGCCCGGGGAGCCGCCGGGCTCGCGGGTCAGCAGCACCGACAGGCCACGCGCGGCCAGCGCCTCGGCGAGGCGGCGCGCCTGGGTGGACTTGCCGCCGCCCTCGCCGCCCTCGAGCGTGATGAACCGGCCGATGCGGGTCACGGCGCCTCAGCCGCCGCCGACCAGCCGCCCAAGCACCGCCATCGCCCGGCCAGGCAGGCCCATGCGGGGCACATCGGCCCCGGCCAGCAGCGGCACGGAGATATCCGGCACCCCAGCCCCGCTCACCGTGAGCCGCCCGAGTGTCATGCCCCGCGTAACCGGGGCGGGCACCGGCTTGGTGTATTCCAGCACGATGCGTGCCTTGTTGCGCCAGCCGCGCGGCATGGTGACCACCACATCGCGCCCGCCGACCAGGGGGACGCTTGGCTGGGTGCCCAGCCATACCGGGGCCTGCTCCACCGTGTCCCCCGCGGTGAACAGGGCGACGTTCTCGAATTCGCGGAAGGTCCATTCCAGCAGGCGTTCGGCCTCCTCGGCGCGCTGGCGCATGGAGTTCAGGCCGTTGATCACCACGATGGTGCGGCGGCCCTGGCGCAGGGCGCTGACCACCATGCCGTAGCCGCCATCATCGGTATGGCCGGTCTTGAGCCCGTCAGCGACGCCCTTCTGCACCAGGGTGTTGCGGTTTTCCTGCTCGATGTTGTTGTATTTGAAGCTCTTTTCCGCGTCATACTTGTAGTATTCCGGGAAATCCTGGATCAGCCGGCGCGCGAGGATCGCGATGTCGCGCACGCTCATGCGGTGCTCGGGATGCGGCCAGCCCGTGCTGTTGCGGAAGGTGCTGTGCTCCAGCCCAATCTCGCGGCCCTTCTGGTTCATCAGTTCGGCGAACTGCTCCTCGGAGCCCGCGATACCTTCGGCCAACACGATGCAGGCATCATTGCCGGACTGGATGATCATGCCGCGGATGAGGTCCTCGATTTTCACCTGGGTGCCGAGGGCAACGAACATCTTGGAGCCGCCCATCCGCCAGGCGCGCTCACTGACCGGCAATTCCTGGTCGAGCTTAAGCCGGCCGGCGCGCAGCATGGAATAGACGATATAGGCGGTCATCAGCTTGGTCATGGACGACGGCGTCATGATGACGTCGGCGTCCTTGTCGAGCAGGGTGGCGCCGGTGGTAAAATCGAGCGCGACCGCGTATTTCGCCGCGGTATCAAGCGGGCCGAGTGGGGTTTGCGCGGGGGTGCCGGTGGGCACCGGCTCGGCCGGCTTGCGCGGGCGGGCGGGCGCGGGATGCGGCGCGGCGGGCTTCTTCGGGGCCTGGGCGAAGGCGGGGGCCGCGACATTGAGCGCGGCACCCGAGAGCAGGAATATGCGGCGGTTCAACACGCGGGGGGTCTCCTTTGCGCGCTTGCTAGCCCAGGCGGCCCGGCAGGTCCATCATTCCACGACAATCCGGGCGTCCGGCACCATCGACAGCACGCGGCGCAGGGCGGATTCGGCGGCCGCGAGATCATTGAACGGGCCGAGGCGGACGATGAAGGCCTTGTCGCGCGGGGCGTAGTAATCGGTCGTCACCCGCGCGCCGAAGCCAGCGAGGCGGTTGCGCTGCACGTTGGCGTAGTCCGGCCGGCTGAAGGCGCCGCATTCGACGGCGAGCAGGCCTGGGCGTGGCGTGGTTTGCCAGTATTCCTCGGGCAGGCGCAGCGGCACCGCCGCCGGATCGGGCCCGGCATTGCTGGCCTGCGGCGCGGGTTTCGCGGCCGCGCTCTGCACCCGGTTGGACTGCGCGGCGCCTTGCGGCGGGGCGAGGCTTTCGGCCTGGATCTTGGTGGAGGGGGCGGCAACGACGACTGGCACCGGGTCCTGCTTGCTTTCCCCGGCCATGCGGCGGCTTTCGGCTTCCTGCACCTGAATGCGCACGCGTATCGCGACGGCGCCGGGGGCGCCGAGGAGTTCGGCGGCGCGGCGGGTGAGGCCGAGGCTGCGGGTAGCTGGCTCCGGTCCGCGATCATTGATGCGCACCAGGATTTGCCGGCCGTTTTCGAGGTTGGTGACGCGGGCCAGCGCGGGCAATTGCAATGTGGGGTGGGCCGCGGCCATTGCAGTCTGGTCGAACACCTCGCCGGCGGTGGTCAGGCCGCGGCGGTCATAGACGGTGGCGATGCCGGTATCGTTGTAGGCGAAATCCTCGCGCGGATAGCGCCACACGCCATCGGCCTGGTAGGGCTCGCCGACGACGTAGCGCAGATCGGGCTTGGGCTGGGCGACCAGCGCACAGCCGGCGAGCGCGACCAGGCCGAGGAGGGCGGCGAGACGCCTCACGCCGTCACCCGTTCACCGATCAGGCCGACGGTGATGCAGTAGAAATCGCTGGGGTTGTAGCGGCGGATGGCGAGGAAATTGGGGTGGCAGGCCAGGTAGGCCTCGCCCTGCGGGCCGCCCGGCAGGATGACGGCGGCCATGGCATCCGGCGCCAGGGCGCGCGACGGCTGCACGCCGAGGCGCGCCCAGTCCTCGATTTTGCGGCGATTGTCGCGGCCGGCCAGGGCTGCGTCGAAGCCGGGTGGCAGTTTCGCGGCGACGCCCCAGGGCAGCTTGTCGCTCCAGCCGGATTTGGCGAGGTAGTTGGCAACGGAGGCGAAGATGTCGCCGGGGTTGGACCAGATGTCGCGCTTGCCGGTGCCGGAGAAATCCTGGGCGAATTTGAGGTAGCTATCCGGCATGAACTGCGGCTGGCCCATGGCGCCGGCGTAGGAGCCGGTCATGCGGTCGGGCGTGATGTCACCGGCCTGGATGATTTTGAGGGCGTCCATCAATTCGGAGCGGAAGAAGGCGGCGCGGCGGCCTTCCCAGGCCAGCGTGGCGAGCGCCTCGATGACGTGGAAGCCACCAGTAGAGGAGCCGTAGTCCGATTCCAGGCCCCAGATGCCCATGATCGGGGCGGCCGGCACGCCATAGCGGGCGGTGACGCGGGCCAGGAGGTCCCGATGCTGGGCAAACATGGCGCGGCCCTTGGTGATGCGGGCCTCCGAGATCACGCGGGTGCGGTACTGGTCCCAGGTGAGGGTGAATTCGGGTTGTTTGCGATCGAGTTCGATGACGCGCTGGTTGGGCTGCACGCCCTTGAACGCGCGCTCCAGCGTGGCCGGCTTGATGCCGGCTTTGGCCGCCTCGGCCTTCATCCCGGCGACAAAACTGTCAAAACTGGCCTTCTCCTGCGGCGTGGCGGCCAGCAGGGCGTGGGGCATGAGGGCGGAAGCCGGCATCGAGGCGGCGAGCAGGGCGCGACGTGAGATCATCCCGCCAGTGTGACTGTGGGGGCGAGTCGCTTTCAACGGGCATGGTGGTGTTTTTCGCTTGCATACGTTCATGGTTTGATCTATAGAACACGTCATGAACATGAGCAACCCCTTTTCTAGCCTGCCCACGCTCCGCCACTCGGCGGCTGCGGTGGCGTGGCATGAGGGGGGCATATGGCCCTGATTTCGCGGCAAACATCGCCTGACTCCATGACGCAACTGCGCGTGATCGGGGAACTGCGGGCGGAGCTCGGCGGGTTGTTGGCGACGTTGATGCTGCTGCTGCGCAGTGGCGCAGTGCTGCGGCCCTGGCGCATTCCGGCGATGCTGGCTTTCGCGCGCATGTTTGATGGGATGGTGCAGGAACTGTGCGCGGTGCTGGAACGGGCGGTGGCGAACCCGCCCGCGCCGACGATGAGGCCGCATCGCGAGACGCCGGCGCGTGGGGAGATGGCGCGGCGTGGCGTGACTGGCGGGTCGCGCGGGGCGCGGCCGTGGCCCCTGCCCTGCCGGCAACCCGGCGTCGTCGGGTTCGTGCGTGGTCGTGCACGATCAAACCGGTTTGGGCGTTTGCCGCGCCACTTATGGAGCGTGTGGGTTGGATGTGGCGGCGTGGTCCGCCGGGCGTGCATTTTACAGACCCTTGGCGCGGCCGCATCCGCTTGCGTTATTTGTTCCGTTTACGAATTAATTCCGCGCAAACGCAAAACCAGCTGCTGTGGCGCTGCTGGGGCCGCATCGCCGCGCCAGGCGACGTGTTGGTCAGGGCGGGAAATCAGAAGGCGGTGACGGTATGGAGCACTGTCATCGGTGTCGACATCGAGCAGCGTGAGCGGCATTCCCTGCGCGGCCGCAGCCTTCAGCAGCGGCGCCGGATCAGCGGAGCGGTCGAAGCGGAGGAGCGTGTAGTCCGGTCCCATCGCGTCATAGAGGGAGCGCCCGTCGCGCAGCCAGAGATGCGGGGTGCGGCAGCCGGGCACCGTGGACGGGGTGAAGCTGCCCATGGAGTAGGGCGGCGGGGCCTCCTCGTCGCCGGAGATGATCGGCGAGGCGTCATAGTAGGAGCCGAAATTGAGGCCGGCGCAGCAGTACTGCATGACGTTCAGGTCGTACGAGGCCTGGCCGACGCGGGCGCGGATGGCGTCGCCCTCCGGGCCGGGCGCCTCGATATCGGCCGGCACTTCGCGGCGGGTCTTGGCCATGGCGGCGGAGTGGTTCATCGCGTAGACCGAGACCTGCTCGGTGATCGGGTGGCGCTCGGCCTGGTAGGCATCGAGGATTGCCGGGTCGGCCCAGCCTTTCAGCACGCCGGCGATTTGCCAGGTGAGGTTGGTGGCGTCGGCGATGCCGGCGTTCATGCCGTAGCCGGCATAGGGCACCCAGATATGGGCGGCGTCGCCGGCGATGAAGGCGCGGCGATCGCGGAAGCGGTCGGCGACGAGGCGGCGGCCGAACCAGTCCTCCTTGGTGATGATGTCGTAGTGGAAATTCGCGGGGGCGCCGATGATGGTGCGGATCGACCAGTCGCGGTCGATGCTGTCGAAATCCGCCTCCTCCTCGCGGAGGTAGTTGTGGATCAGCCAGGTCTCGCGCCCGTCGATCGCCATCACATTGCCGGAGCGGCGGGGGTTGAGGGAGAACATCACCCAGGCCGGCCGGTCCGGAATGAGGCCGAGGAGCTGGGGCGCGCGGATATAGGTGGACTGCACGCGCTGGACCACCGGATCGCCCTGAAAACTGGCGCCTATGGCACGGCGTACCGGGCTGCGGGCGCCGTCACAGCCGATGAGATATTCGGCCTCGATCGTGCGGGTGGTCCCGTCATCGAGGTTGCGGACGGTCGCGGTCACGCCATGCGCGTCCTGGGCGAAGCCCTCGAGGCTGGTGCGGTTGAGGATGGTGATGCACGCCATGCGCTCGGCATGGGCGAACAGCACTGGCTCGAGGAAGATCTGGTTGATCCGGTGTGGCGGCTCCGGGGTTGGCCACCTTCCGTCGGGGCCGGAGGTGTCGGTATAGCGATCGCGCCGGCAGGGAATGTGGATGCGGGTGAGCTCGGTGCCGAGCGTGGTGGTGCGGTAGGAGACGTCGTTGGCGTAGTCCTCGGGCAGGCCGGTGGACCGCAGGGCCTGGGCGACGCCGAGGCGGCGGAAGATCTCCATCGAGCGGGCGGCGACGTGGTTGCATTTCACGTTGGGCGGCTCGCCGCGATGGCGGAGTTCGACCACCACGACGTCAATGCCGCGCCAGGCGAGATCCATCGCCGCCGTGAGCCCGACCGGGCCGGCGCCGATGACGAGGACGGAGGTTTTCATCGGCCGGGGATCCGGCGCGGGACGAGGCCCTTTGGGCTGGCGACGAGGTTGGTATGGCCGACATCGGCGTGGGTCATGCGGAAGTCGAGCATCCGCCGCGTCGCCTCCAGAAGGAGAGGCCGGTATGCCGGATCGGGGGCGACGTTACGGGTTTCGCCGGGGTCAGCGCGGAGGTCGTACAGCACCGGGGCGAAGCCGGGGAGGTTGACGTATTTCCACTCCTTGGAACGCAGCGCCGCCATCGGGCCGGCCTCGGGCGGGGTGCCCTCGGGCAGGCTGGTTGGCTCCGGCCAGCCGCCGCGGAGGTCGTATTCGAACTGCACCTCCTGGCGCCAGGTTTCGGGGGTCTCGCCACGCAGCCAGGGGAGCAGGGAGACGCCGTTGCAGCTCGCGGGGGTGGCCATGCCGAGCCAGGCGACGATGGTGGGCATCAGATCAACCGATTCGGTGAATTCATCGACCCGTCGGCCGCGAACGCCATCGGGGTCACGGATGATGAGGGGCAGATGATAGCTCTGGTCAAACCAGCCGATCTTGCCGAGCAGGCGGTGATCGCCGAGTTGCTCGCCGTGGTCGGAGGTGAAGATGATCAGCGTGTCGTCGTACTGCCCGATCGCCTTGAGCTCGGCGACGATGCGGCCGACCCAATCGTCGATCTCGGCGATCAGCCCGTAATAGGCGCGGCGGGTGAGCAGCACGTCCTGGTCGGACATGGCGGAGACCGGGCCGGTGGCGCCCTCGTAGTAGGAGGACTGCTTCTGCATCGCCAGCCAATGGGCGAGCACGGGATGCTGCGCGCCCTCCTCTTCTCGGCTCGTCGCCCGGACCGGACCGGGAATGGCATCGTCCGGCACCATCGCGTGATAGGGGGCGCAGGCGATGAAGGGGGGGTGCGGGCGCAGGAAGCCGAGATGCAGCAGCCAGGGCCGATCCTTGCGCGAGACGGCGGCTCCGCGCAGGAACGCGATTCCGTGCTCCCCCGTCCAGGCGGTGTCGGAATGCTCGGCCGGAATTTGGCAGGGTTCGGCGGTGGGGCCGCAGGGGCCGGATTGCGGGTACCAGACCTCGAAGGGATTGGCCGCGAGCTGATAGCCGCGCCCGGCGACCCAGCCGAAGTAGTTGCGGTAATCCACCTCGTCGAAATGGGCGAAGATCTGGAACCCCTCCATCACGTCGCCAATCTCCGAGAACCGGGGATCGGCCGGGGGGTGCTTCACCGGGTCGGGGATGGTGGTGGTGTAGCCGATCAGCTGCGGCTCCATCCCGATCTTGCGCACTTCGGTGGCGAGGTTCGGGTGGCGCGAATCGAGCGGCACCCCGTTGGCGGTGACGCGATGGTTCATCACGTATTGCCCGGTGAGCATGCTCGCCCGCGCCGGCCCGCAGGGGGCGGCCTGGCCGTAATGGGCGGTGAAACTCACGCCATCCGCGGCCAGAGCGTCGATATTCGGGGTCAGCGCTGCGGGATGGCCGAGGAAGCCGAGGCTGTCGCCGCGCCACTGGTCGACACAAATGAAAAGAACGTTCCTGGCCATGGTTTGTCCCACGCGTTGCTGCGCCCTATCCTGCGCAAGAACGAGCGTGACGGGAAGATCGGTCGAGATGGTGGAGTTTCTACAGTCGCCTGGCAGTCTGCCGGCGGGGCAACGTGTCTATGCGATCGGCGACGTGCATGGCTGCGACGACAAGCTGGCCGATATTCATCGTCAGATCGCCGCCGATCTCCGCGCCCGCCCCTGCAAGGCGCCGCTGCTCGTGCATTTGGGCGACTACGTGGATCGCGGGCCGGACAGTCGGGGCGTGGTGATGCGGCTGATGGCGGGCGACCCGATTCGGGGCGTGCCGACGGTCAACCTGATCGGCAATCACGAGCAGACCATGCTCGACGCGCTCTCGGGCCAGGGCGCGGCAATGACGGACTGGATGATTTCCGGCGGCCGCGAGGCGCTGGCGAGCTGGGGCGGCGATGCCGATGCGCCGCGCTCCGAGTGGGCGGCGCATGTGCCGGAGGACCATGTGCGCTTCATGCGGGAGCTCGCGCTGTGCCATCAGGTCGGCGGCTATTTCTTTGTCCATGCCGGCATCCGCCCGGGCGTGCCGCTCGCCGAGCAGGCGAAGCAGGACATGCTGAGCATCCGCCAGTCCTTCCTCTATTCGGAGGCGGATCTCGGCATCGTCGTCGTGCACGGACATACGCCGCGCGAGGCGCCGGTGATCCGGCCCAATCGCATCGGCATCGACACCGGGGCGGTGTTCGGCGGCTGGCTCACCTGCGCGATCCTCGAGGAGGATCGCGTAGGGTTCCTCTACGCTTAACGCTTCAGGATGGACCGCCCGGCGTAGCGGGCAGAGGTGCCGAGCTGCTGCTCGATGCGGATGAGCTGGTTGTACTTCGCCGTGCGGTCGGAGCGCGCGAGGCTGCCGGTTTTGATCTGGCCGCAATTGGTGGCCACCGCGAGATCGGCGATGGTGGCGTCCTCGGTCTCGCCGGACCGGTGGCTCATCACCGCGCGATAGCCGGCGCGATGGGCCATCTCTACCGCCTCCAGCGTCTCGGACAGCGTGCCGATCTGGTTGACCTTCACCAGAATGGCGTTGGCGGTGCCGGTCTCGATGCCGCGCAGTAGGCGGGTGGGGTTGGTGACGAAGAGATCGTCGCCCACCAGGTTCACCTTGGCCCCGAGCGTGTCGGTCAGCAGCTTCCAGCCGTCCCAGTCATCCTCGGAGCAGCCGTCCTCGATGGAGGCGATGGGGTAGCGGGCGCAGAGATCGGCGAGATAGGCGACCATGCCGGCGGGGTCGAGCTTCTTGCCCTCGCCTTCCATGTCGTAGATGCCGTTCTTGAAGAACTCGGTGGCGGCGCAATCGAGTGCGAAGGTGACATCCTGGCCCGGGCGGTAGCCGGCGGCCTCGCAGGCCTTGCTGATGAAGGCGAGCGCGGCGTCGGCCGAGCCGATATTGGGGGCGAAACCGCCTTCGTCGCCCACGTTGGTGTTGTGGCCGGCATCCTTGAGCTGCTTCTTCAACGCCTGGAAAATCTCCGAGCCCATCCGCACGGCATCGGCGATGGTGCCGGCGCCGACCGGCTGGATCATGAACTCCTGGATGTCGATCGGGTTGTCGGCATGCTGGCCGCCGTTGATGATGTTCATCATCGGCACCGGCAGGGTGCGGGCATAGACGCCGCCGACGTGGCGGTAGAGCGGGATTTCCAGCTCATTCGCCGCGGCCTTGGCGGCGGCGAGGCTGACGCCGAGGATGGCATTCGCGCCGAGGCGGGATTTATTCGGCGTGCCGTCGAGCTCGATCATCGCATCGTCGATCGCCACCTGCTCGGAGGCATCCATGCCGCCGATGGCTTCCAGGATCTCGCCCTGGGCATTGGCGACCGCCTTCAGCACGCCCTTGCCGCCGTAGCGGGATTTGTCGCCGTCGCGCAGCTCAACGGCCTCATGTGCGCCGGTGGAGGCGCCGGAGGGGACGGCGGCGCGGCCGGTGGCGCCGGATTCGAGGAACAGTTCGACCTCGACCGTCGGGTTGCCGCGGCTGTCGAGAATTTCGCGGGCGATGATGTCGATAATCGCGCTCATGGAGGGTCTCCCAGAATCTGCGCGCTGGGTAGCACTTGGGGCTCGCAGGAGCCAGCACAAGCGCATCTCGACCGATTGGGCCAGCCATGCAACCGTTCATCGCTGGTTTTCAACGACTCCGAACGAGGGCGTGGCCGGCAGGGGAACAGGCGGCGCGTTTTCCCGACCATATCTGGAGCGCATGACGCGATGAGCGGCACCACACTCGATCTCCGATCCCCCGCGGCACAGGCGATCCGCAGACGCGCGATCGTCTCATGCGCGGTGGGCAACTTCTTCGAATTGTTCGATTTCGTGCTCTACGGCTTCTTCGCCGTGCCGATCAGCCAGGCCTTCTTCCCGCAGGGAAATGACGCGCTGGCGCTGATCAACACCTTCATCACTTTCGGCGTCGGCTTCCTGTTCCGTCCGCTCGGTGCGGTGGTGCTCGGCCGCTACGGCGATCGCGAGGGGCGCCGCGCCGCGCTGGTGGTGACCATAGGCCTGATGGCGGCGGCCACCGGTTTCACCGGGCTGATCCCGACCTATAGCCAGATCGGCATTCTCGCGCCGGTGTTGCTGCTGATCTGCCGCTGCGGCCAGGGGTTCTCGACCGGTGGCGAATGGGGCGGGGCGGCGGCGTTCCTGGTGGAATATGCCGAGCCCGGCAAGCGCGGCCTCACCGGCAGCTGGCAGCAGTTCAGCACCCAGATCGGCGCGACCGGTGCCGCGCTTTCGGCCTATCTGCTGGCGCATAATCTGGCGCCCGATGCCTTTGCCTCCTGGGGCTGGCGCCTGCCCTTCCTGTTCGGCTTCCTGCTCGGGCCAGTCGGCTACTATCTGCGCTCGAAGGTGGCGGAGACGCCGGTGTTCGAGCAGAACGCCGAGAAGAAGGCGATCTCGCGCGCGCCGCTGAGCGAGGCGCTGTCGACCCATGGCGGCAAGATCGCCCAGGCGTTCGGGCTGTCGATCATCGGCATCGTCGCCAACTACGTGATGATCGTCTTCATGCCGACCTACGCGGTGAAGACGCTGCATATCGACGCCGACCGCGCGCTGCTGAGCGCGACGCTGGCCAATCTCGCGGTGATGGTGCTGACGCCATTCATGGGGGCGCTGTCGGACAAGGTGGGGCGGCGGCCGATGATCGGGGCTTGCGGCCTGCTCTATCTGATCGTCGGCTACCCGCTCTATATCCTGGTCGGCAACGGCACCTTCGAGACTCTGCTGATCGCCCAGCTCATCGTCGCCTGCATCCAATCGCTCTACACCGGCACCATCCCGGTGATCCTCTCCGAGATGTTCCCGACACGAATCCGCTACACCGCGTTGTCGGTCAGCTACGGCTTCTCGGTGGCGATTTTCGGTGGGTTCGCGCCGTTCGTGGCGACCTGGCTGATCAGCAGCACCGGCAACCCGCTCTCGCCGGCCTACCTGGTGATGGCGGCGGGGCTGGCCAGCGCGATTTCGATCTGGATCATGAAGGAGTGCCGTAACGTCCCGCTGGAATAGGCGGAGCGCTTAGCTCTGGGCTTTGGCCAACCGGTCAAACGCCTGGAGCCGGGCGAGCAAAGCCGGCATTTCGGCAATCGGGATCATATTCGGCCCGTCGCTGGGTGCGTGGTCCGGGTTCTCGTGGCATTCGATGAATACCGATGCCACACCCACCGCGAGGGCGGCGCGGGCGAGCACTGGGGCGAATTCGCGCTGGCCGCCGGAGGAGGCGCCTTGGCCGCCCGGTTGCTGCACGGAATGCGTCGCGTCGAACACCACGGGGTAGCCGGTGCGGGCCATGATCGGCAGGCCGCGGAGATCTGACACCAAGGTGTTGTAGCCGAAGCTGGTGCCGCGCTCGCAGAGCAGGATTTTGTGATTGCCGGTGCCGGCGATTTTGGCGGCGACGTTCACCATGTCCCACGGTGCGAGGAACTGGCCCTTCTTCACGTTGATCGCCCGGCCGGTCTCGCCGGCGGCGATCAGCAGGTCGGTCTGGCGGGAGAGGAAGGCGGGGATTTGCAGCACATCCACCGCTTCGGCGGCGGGCGCGCATTGGTCGGGGGCGTGCACGTCGGTCAGCACCGGGCAGCCGAAGCGGGCGCGGACGTCAGCGAGGATATCGAGCCCTTCCGCCATGCCGATGCCCCGTGCCGCGGTGGCGCTGGTGCGGTTGGCTTTGTCGTAGCTCGACTTGTAGATCAGGGGGATATCGGCCTTTGCGCACATCTCCACCAGGGCGGCAGCTGTCTCTATCGCGTGCGCGCGGCTCTCGATCTGGCAGGGGCCGGAAATGAGAACGAACGGAAGGCGGTTGCAGATGGCGACCGGACCGACCTGAACGACGCGTGCTTCAGACAAGTCTGGCCTGCTTCACGGCCGCGGCGATGAAGCCCTCGAACAGCGGATGCGGCGCGAAGGGCTTGGATTTCAGCTCGGGGTGGTACTGCACGCCGACGAACCAGGGGTGGTCCGGCCGTTCGACGATTTCCGGCAGCTTGCCGTCCGGCGACAGGCCCGAAAAACGCAGCCCAGCTTCCTCCAGCGTGTCGCGGTAGCCGACATTCACCTCGTAGCGATGCCGGTGCCGCTCCTGGATCTGCGCCGCGCCGCCATAGACCTGGCGCACCAGCGAGCCCTCGGCGAGATCGGCACGATAGGCGCCGAGCCGCATGGTGCCGCCGAGATCGCCGCCCTCGCGGCGCTGCTCGACCTGGTTGCCCTGGGTCCATTCGGTCAGGAGGCCGACGATGGGGATGGCGCAGGGGCCGAATTCGGAGGAGGAGGCGTCGGGCATGCCGGCGAGATGCCGCGCCGCCTCGATCACCGCCATCTGCATGCCGAAGCAGATGCCGAAGAACGGCACGCCGCGCTCACGGGCGAAGCGCACCGCCTCGATCTTGCCCTCGGTGCCGCGCTCGCCGAAGCCACCGGGGACGAGGATGCCGTGCACCCCCTCCAGCCGCTCGACGGCGTGTGGCTCCTCGAAAATCTCGCTGTCCACCCAGTCCAGCCGCACTTTCACCCGGTTGGCGATGCCGCCATGGGCAAGCGCCTCCGCGAGGCTCTTATAGCTGTCGAGCAGGTTGGTGTATTTGCCGACCACGGCGATGCGCACCTCGCCCTCCGGGGCGCGCACGGTGTCGACGATGTGCTGCCAGCGGCTGAGGTCGGGCTCGCTGTCGAAGGGCAGGCGGAAGTGGCGGAGCACTTCACGGTCCATCCCTTCAGCATGGTAGCTGATCGGCACCGCGTAGATGGTGTCGACATCGAGCGCCGCGATCACTGCCTCGGGCCGCACGTTGCAGAACAGCGCGATCTTGCGCCGTTCATTGGGCGGGATCGGCCGGTCGGAGCGGCAGAGCAGCATGTGCGGCTGGATGCCGACGCTGAGCAGCTCTTTCACGGAATGCTGGGTCGGCTTGGTTTTCAGCTCGCCGGCGGAGGGAATCCACGGCAGCAGGGTGAGATGGGCGAACATCACCTGCTCCGGCCCCAGCTCATTGCTGAGCTGGCGGATCGCCTCGAGGAAGGGGAGGCTTTCGATATCGCCGACGGTGCCGCCGATTTCGATCATCGCGAAATCGGCCGGCTTGCCGTCCGGCCCTTCGAGCGAGCCGGTGATGGCTTCCTTGATGGCATCCGTGATGTGCGGGATCACCTGCACGGTGGCGCCGAGGTAGTCGCCCCGGCGCTCCCTCGCGATCACCTCGGAATAGATCCGCCCGGTGGTCGCGTTGTCGGCCTTGGTGGCGTGCACGCCGGTGAAGCGCTCGTAATGGCCGAGATCGAGGTCGGTCTCCGCCCCGTCATCGGTGACGAACACCTCGCCGTGCTGCAACGGCGACATCGTACCGGGGTCAACGTTGAGATAGGGATCGAGCTTGCGCAGCCGAACGGTATAGCCGCGCGTCTGCAACAGCGCGCCGAGCGCTGCGGAGGCGATGCCTTTGCCGAGGGAGGAGACCACGCCGCCGGTGATGAATACGAACCGCGTCATGGACGCCCCGTATACGGCCGTACGCGAGTCGCGGGAAACCCGTCTGGCATGCTTCGTATCCTGATAGGTGGCATGCACCGGGCGCCGGGCGCCCGGTGGCGTCGTTCAGCGGGTCGGAACGGTGGGTCCGGCCGGCGCGGCGGGGGCGGCCGGAGCGGTGGCCGCCGCGGAATCCAGCAGCGAGCGGCCGGGGCCGGCGGTACCGCGGTTCATCAGTGCCAAGGCGAGCGAGAGCGCGAAGAACATCGTCGCCAGGATCGCCGTTGTGCGGGTCAGCAGGTTCGCGGTGCCGCGCCCGCCCATGAAGGAGCCCATGCCCTGCGAGGTGCCGATGCCAAGGCCGCCGCCCTCGCTGCGCTGGATCAGCACGATTCCGATCAGGGCGATCGTGACGAACAGGTGGATGATCAGCAGGACGGTGGTCATAGGTCTCCCCGGGGGAACGCGCGTGCGCCTTCTACAACCTGACGGGCGGAATGCAAACCACGCAGGCGACGGGCTGCCCTGTTCAGAGGAAATTCGCCGCCGACAACGTGTTGACGCCGACGAAGGTGATCGCCGTGCCGTCGGACAAGGTGAGCAGCGTGTTGCCGCCGGAGTGCGACGCCCCGGCCAAAGCGGAGGCTGCCTCGCCGGCGGGGTAGGATTGCAGCAGGATGCTGTCGAGCCCGGGGTTCCAACTGGTCACCGCCACCTGGCCGCCGGCCATGCCGTGGCGGAAGACGAAATCGGTCGCGGCACTGCCGCCCTGCAAAGTGGTGCCGCCGGAGCCGGCGAACAGGTAGCTGAGCCCGGCGCCGCCGATCAGCAGATCGGGGCCGGTACCGGCGTAGATCGCGTTCACCCCGGTGGCCAGCGCACCACCCAGGGTTTCCGCCCCGCCGCCGCCCACCAGCAAATTATAGCCGCCGCCGGTGATGGAGAGCACGTCCCCCGCGCCGCCGCCCACCAGGGTCGCCGCGCCGGACTCGGCGAGCAGCACGTCGCCGCCGCTGCCGAAGAACAGGCCGCCGCCGCTGCCGCCATGCACGGTCATCGCGCCGGCCCCGCCGACGACAGTGGAGACCGCGCCGGTGTTGCGGAAATCGAGCGCGCCGCTGCCGGCGAACAGCAGCACGCCCGGGCCGGCCGCCGTGACCGTCGCGGCGCCGGCGCCCGCTACGATGGTGTCCGCACCCTCGGCGGCGACAATTTCGTCGCCGCCGGAGAGCCAGACCATGCTGTGCGCGTTGCCGGTGATGATGTCCCCGCCGCCCATCCCCGCCACCAGCGTGACGTCGCCGCCCGCGCCGCCATCCATGGTGGTGGCGCCGCTGGAGGCGAAGGCGATGCCGCCGGCGCCGCCGGTGAAGGCGAGCACATCCCCTGCCCCGCCGCCAACCATGGTGCCGACGCCAGCCATCGTGATGTGATTGTTGCCCGCGGTGCCGCCGAGGAACTCCCCGCCATTGGCAGCCACCGTCACGCTGCCGGCGCCACCCGAGACGATGCCGCCGGCATGCGGCAGGCCGACTTGCGTGTAGTCGTAATAGAGGATGCGCGTATCCGCCCCGCCGCCGAGCACCAGGTCATTCGCGTTGGTGGCGTAGACGACGAGGCTGCCGTTGGTGGTGACGATGACATTGCCCGCGTTGGTGCCGGCACCTGCGACCGTCGCCGGGGCGCTGCCGGCGAACAAAGTCGTCGCCCCTTCGGCGGCGGTGAGGTTGATGCTGCCGGAGAAGCCGCTCAGGATCGCGTTGCCGTGGCTGACGACCGAGGCGTTGCCGCTGCCGCCCATCACCGTATCGGTGGTGGCGCTGGCGTGGGAGAGGATGAGGTCATTCCCGGCGCCGAGCAGGATCAGCTTGCCGCCGGCGTTGCCGTCCACGGTGGCGTTGCCGAAGGCGAAGATGGTGTCGGCGCCATTGCCGAGCAGGAAGGTCTGGTCGCCCGCGCCGCCGAGTTGTTCGTAGCGGTTGTTGCCGCCGCCAGCGATCACCGTGCCGGCGCCGGTACCGGCGCGGAAGGTGAGGTCCTCGGTGCCGGAAATCACCAGGCCGCCATCGCTGGCGCCGCCGTGGAGCGTCACGGCGCCGGTCGCGCCCAAGGCGCCGGCGATCACCGGGGTAGTGACGAAGGCGAGGCCGCGGCCCACCGACGTATAGGCCCGCGTGGCCTGCGGCACGATGACACCGTTGGCAGTGATCTCATAGATGAAGCCGATTTGGCTGCCGCCGCTGCCATCGAGGGTGACGATCGCGGCGAGATCGGCGGCGCCGATGGTATCGCGGAGGGTCGCGGTGCCGCCGCCGGCGAGCGGGAGATCATAGTGCTGGGTGCCGCCGGTGACGGTGACGACGCCTGGGGTCGCTTGGATATCTGGCAGGTCGATCAGCGCCGCGGGGGACAGCGCCGCCAGAATATTGGCCGGCATGGTGGTGCCGTGGACGCGCAGCGTTGCATTCTCGGCGGCGAAAGTGATGGTGCCGGTTCCGGCCGAGGTAGCAGTCGCGAGATCGAGCGTGCCGGTGATGTTGGTGCCGGAGGTGTAGGTGTTGGCGCCGTTCAGTCTTGCGGTGCCGCCGGGGGCGGGCAGTGGCGCCTGCGGGGCGACGAAGGGATCGGTAAAGCCGAACGCCGGGTAATAATATTGGTAGATTGTGGTGACCACGCCGCCGCTGAAGTAGCCGCTGGAATCACCGCCGCTGTAGGTCGGCACCACCCCGGCCGGTTCGCCCGGCACAATCGTGTCAGCGATCACGCCGTCGATTTCAATGGTTTGCCCGGCTGGGGGCGCGAGGCTGAAGGACTGGTTGCCGGAGAGGAATATGGTGGCGCCGAGCGCCTGGCCGTTGCCCGCCCCCGCGCCGCCGAGCCCGCCGGCGACGCCGCCGGCGCCGATGGTGCCGGATTGCAAAGCGAGGCTGCCGCCGGAGTGGACGAAAATCGCGCCGCCCGCCCCGAGCCCGCCGCCGCCGCCCGCTCCGAAGGGGCCGGCGCCGCCGTTGCCGGCACCGAACCCGCCCGCACCGCCGACCGAACCCGCGCCGCCGCCGGCGCCGAACCCGCCGCTGCCGCCAATCAACCCGCCTCTGCCGCCAAAGCCGAACCCGCCGGACGCGCCGATGACGGTGCCGACATTCCCCGGCCCGACAAAGGCGCCACCATTGCCGCCGATCGCGCTGTCATTGAGGAAGTTCACGCTGCTGAGCGTGACGCTGCCGGTCTGCGCGATGAACAGCCCGCCGCCGAGCCCCCCTGCCCCGCCGCCGCCATCCACCCCGGTGATGCCGTCCCCGCC
>CAIPLM010000285.1 GCA_903865895.1 uncultured Rhodospirillales bacterium
CAAGCGCGTAGTCGATCTTGCCGGTGTCATTCCATGAGGCCGCGGCGATCGGCATGCCCAGCAGGCCGCGCGCGGCAAGCACGCCCCGCAGCGGCGTGAGGTCCACTGCCTGCAATCCCGGATCGAGCCCGGAGCGGAAGGCGGACAGCCAGTTGAACCGCACTTCGCTCACCGCCACGGCCACCAGCACCGCCAGCAGCCCGGCGGTTGCCATCGCCCAGCGCCTGGCGCGCTCCGGCTGCCAGCCCGCGAGACGGGCGCCGAGCAGCGGGAAAAGGAAAAGGTAGCCCGGCATCGCCCAGTGAAACAGCACGTTGCGCGACCACACGGCGATCAGGGTGAACAGCACGATCGGCAGCACCGCCAGCCAGACCAGCAGCCAGGAGGCCCGCCGGGCCGGCCCATCGGCGAAACCTCGCCACAGACCGGCGAGCAGGCCGAGCCAGATCCATGGCAGGAGGAACCCCGCCGCCCCCGCCAGCACGGTGAACGGCCCGCCCGGGTTCCAGCGCGACGCCGCGGCCCGCCCCCCCTGGAAGGCGAAGGAGGCCCAGCCATGCGCGGCATTCCACAGCGGCACCGGCGCGAACACGGCGAGCGCGAGCAGCCCGGCCGCGTAGGGCTCCCAGCGGGCGAACCAGCGCCGCCATTCCGGCACGCTCAGCATCGCCACCAATGCGCCGAGCATCACCAGCCCGGCCGAGTATTTCGACAACAGTGCGAGCCCGGCGGCGAGCCCGGCACCGAGCCACCAGCCGGCGCCCCGCCCCTCCAGCCCGCGATACAGACACCGCCCGGCCGCCAGCAGCGCGCAGTCGAGCGGGCCGTCCGGCAGCACCCAGCCGCCGGTGGTCAGCCCGAACACGGGCGCGAGGTTGAAGGCAATCGCCGCCCACAGCCCTGCGCGATCCCCGTAGAGGTCGGCCGTGAGGCGGGCCATCAGCCAAGTGGTCAGCGCGAAGATCGCCACGAAGGGCAGGCGGACGACCCAGGCGCTCTCATTGCCCAGCAGATGCGCGATGCCCGACGAGAGCCACCACGCCAGCGGCGGATGGTCGAAATAGCCCCATTGCAGGGTGCGCCCGGCGGCGACCATGTAGCTTTCGTCGATCCCGAGGCCGATGGCGGCGCCCAGGGCCGTACGCAGCAACGCCGTCGCGACGATGAGGGTCGCGACGGCGCGCATCGGGGCGGTCTGGCTCAGGCCGCTATGATCGTCTGCGACTGCTCGCCAAGGCCGGCGATGCCGAGGCTCATGGTCTGGCCGAGCTTGAGGAACACCGGCTTCGGCTTCTGCCCGAGGCCGACGCCCGGCGGCGTGCCGGTGGCGATCACGTCGCCGGCGTGCAGCGTGATGAAGTGGCTGACATAGGAGACGATCTCCTTCACGCCGAAGATCATCGTCTTGGTGTTGCCGGTCTGCTTGCGCTTCCCGTCAACGTCGAGCCACATGTCGAGGTTCTGCGGATCGGGGATCTCGTCCTTGGTCACCATCCAGGGGCCGGTCGGGCCGAAGGTGTCGGCGCCCTTGCCCTTGTCCCAGGTGCCGCCGCGCTCGGACTGATATTCGCGCTCCGAGACGTCGTTGATCACGCAATAGCCGGCGACATGCTTCATCGCGTCGTCGAGCGAGACGTAGCGGGCGGTGGTGCCGATGACGATGCCAAGTTCCACCTCGTAGTCGAGCTTCTGCGAGCCGCGCGGCATCTTCACGTCGTCATTGGGGCCGCAATAGGCGCCGAGCGACTTCAGGAACACGATCGGCTCGGTCGGGGGCGTGGCGCCGGTCTCGGCGGCGTGGTCGGCGTAGTTGAGGCCGATGCAGACGAAGTTGAGCGGCAGGGAGACGCAGGGGCCGATGCGCGGCTTGCCCTTCACCAGCGGCAGGGTCGCGGGGTCGATCTTGGCCAGCTTGCGCAGCGCGGCCGGCGAGAGCGTCTTGGCGTTGATGTCGCCGACCACTTCGGAGAGATCGCGGATCTTGCCGTCAGCGTCGAGAATGCCAGGCTTTTCGGCGCCGGCCTTGCCGTAGCGGAGGAGTTTCATGGGTCGCTTCCTGTGAGTTGGACGTGGTGGGTTAGAGGGAAATGCCGCCATCGATGACCAGGGCCTGCCCGGTCACGAACACTGAGTCATCGCTGGCCAGATACACCGCCAACGCCGCGATTTCCTCGGGGGTGCCGAGTCGTCCCAAGGGCTGGCGCGCCACGAAGGCGGCTCGCGCCGCTTCCAGCGACCCGGCCGCGGCCGCATTGGCGGCGATGCGGTCATCGAGGCTGGGGGATTGCACGGTGCCCGGGCAGATGCAGTTGCAGCGCACATTCTGCTTCACATAGTCGGCAGCGATGGACTTGGTCAGCCCGATCACCGCGGCCTTGGAGGCGCCGTAGATGAAGCGGTTGGGGATGCCCTTCACGCTGCTCGCGACGCTCGCCATGTTGACAATCGCGCCGCCGCCCTTGCCGATCATGCCCGGCAGGAACGACTGCACCATGCGGAACATCGAACGCACGTTGAGGTCGAAGGCGAAGTCCCACTCCGCCTCGGTGGCCTCCATCACCGTGCCCTGGTGCACGAAGCCGGCGCAGTTGAACAGGATGTCCACCGGCCCCAACCACTCCGCGAGGGCGGCGATCGCCTTGGGGTCCATCACGTCGAGCGCGCCGGTCTTGATGCCGGGCCCGGCGATCTCGGCCACTTTGGCGGCGTTGAGGTCGGTCGCGTAGACCTCCGCCCCCTCGGCGGCGAAGGCGAGCGCGGTGGCGCGCCCGATGCCCTGGGCGGCGGCGGTGACGATGGCGGTTTTTCCGGCGAGACGGCGGGCCATGGCTGGCTCCTCAGGTTGAGATGGTCAGTTCGCCTCGATCGGCGCGATGAAATCGACCGTGCGCAGCAGGCCCTGGCAGACCCGCCAGATGCAGCCGGTGCCGAGGAAGATCTCGGTGGAGCGGTTGAGATCGCCGAATTGCAGGTGATAGCCGTTCGACAGCACGTTGACGGCAATCCGCGCCCCATCGGAGGCCACGATCTGCGAGCGCGCCTGGTAGACGGCATCGATCATCCGGCGCGCCAGATCCCGCGCATCCTCCACCCCGAGCGAGGCGATCCGCGCGGGAGTACGCGCCTCGTTGAAAGGAAACACCCCGTCGATATCGATCACCTGCCCCTCGGCAGCAAATATCAGCCGCGTCATCGGCTTGCCGGCCGGGAACAGGTAGGCGCGCTCGTCGAGATCGATTTCGACCACCCTGCGGCTGTTGGTCACGCGCAAAGGCCGTGGGGCTGTGGGCAAGGCATCGGCACGTTTCCTTCGTGAAGAAAGATAAGGTTCACCACAGAGGCGGTAAGACAATGAGGCGCGGTCACCGAAGGCTCGCGTTGCAGGGCACCCTCACCGCCTTACTGCCTCCGTGGTGCATCTTTCCGTCTAATGGTTGTTCCGGCTTTCGCCGCGGGTTTCCAGGATATTGAGGTACATCGTCGCCGGCTCGAGGCAGCTGCCCTGGCCCATCTGGCCGACCATGGAGCGGAAGATCTCCTCCCACGGGGTCTGGTTCTTCAGCACCGGCGGCACCCAGGCGGCGCGGCGGGCGGCGAGTTCGGCCTCGGGGATCAGCACGTCCACCTTGCGGGTGTTGAGGTCGATGCGGATGCGGTCGCCGGTCTTGAGCAGGGCGAGCCCGCCGCCCACCGCGGCCTCCGGCGAGACGTTGAGGATGGAGGGCGAACCCGAAGTGCCGGACTGGCGGCCGTCGCCCATGGTGGGCAGGGCATTGATGCCGCGCTTCAGCATCGAGGCCGGCGGCTGCATGTTCACCACCTCGGCCGAGCCCGGATAGCCCACGGGGCCCGCGTTGCGGATCACCAGCACCGATTGCTCCTCGACGCCGAGATCGGGGTCCTCGATGCGCTCGTGGTAGTCCTCCGGCCCCTCGAAGACGATCGCCTTGCCCTCGAACACGTTGGGGCGGTCGGGGTTGGAGAGGTAGCGGGTGCGGAATTCCTCGTCGATACCGCTGACCTTGATCACCGCGTTGTCGAAGATGTTGCCGGAGAGCACGACGTAGCCGGCGGCCTCCTTGATCGGGTGGGCGTAGGCCCGGACCACCTCGCGGTCGCCATCCGGCACGCCTTCGAGGTTCTCGGCGAGCGTCTTGCCGGTGCAGGTCATCACGTCGCCATGAAGCTTGCCGGCCTTCAGCAGTTCCTTCAGCATCGCCGGCACGCCACCGGCGCGATGGAAGGCCTCGCCAAGGAAGCGGCCAGTGGGCTGCATATCGATGAGCTGCGGGATATCGGCGCCGCAGCGCTGCCAATCCTCCAGCGTGTGATCGACGCCCATGTGCCGCGCGATGGCGATCATCGAGATCGGGCAGTTGGAGCTGGCGCCGAGGGCGGCGGCGGCCACCACCGCGTTCTCGAAGGCCTTCTTGGTCATGATGTCGGACGGGCGGAGGTTCTCATGCACCATCGCCACGATGCGCCGCCCGGTCTCGTACGCGGCCTGGCCGCGCTCGCGATAGGGGCCGGGGATCATCGCCGAGCCGGGCAGCGACATGCCCAGCGTTTCCTGCAGGGAGTTCATCGAGGAGGCCGTGCCCATGGTGTTGCAATGGCCGACCGAGGGGGCCGAGGAGGCCACCATCTTCATGAATTCCTCGTAGTTGATCTTGCCCTCGGCGTAGAGCTTGCGGCCCTCCCACACGATGGTGCCGGAGCCGGACAGGCGGCCCTGCCACCAGCCATCCAGCATCGGCCCGCCCGAGAGCGAGATCGACGGGATGTTCACGGTGGCCGCGCCCATCAGCATGGCAGGCGTGGTCTTGTCGCAGCCGGTGGTAAGCACCACGCCGTCAATCGGGTAGCCATGCAGCACCTCGACGAGGCCGAGAAAAGCGAGGTTGCGATCGAGCGCCGCGGTGGGGCGCTTGCCGGTCTCCTGGATCGGATGCACCGGGAATTCCAGTGGAATGCCGCCGGCATCGCGGATGCCGTCGCGCACGCGCCAGGCGAGATCCTTGTGGTGGCGGTTGCAGGGCGAGAGATCCGAGCCGGTCTGGGCGATGCCGATGATCGGCTTGCCGCCCTGGAGTTCCTCGCGGGTGAGGCCGTAATTGAGATAGCGCTCGACGTAGAGCGCGGTCAGCGCCGGGTCGGCGGGGTTATCGAACCAACGCCGGCTGCGCAGCCGCTTGTCCGATCCGCTGTCGTCATGATGTGCCATGGTCTCGCCACTCCCTCGCGCTGTTGGCGCGAAAGTGCGGCGGAGGCGCCCGGGGTGTCAACGTGTTGCGTTCAGCGTGCCTTCACCGGGCGGTTGGCGAAGCTCTGCTGTGGCACGCCGCGGTTGAGCGACATGTGGGAGTGCACGCACATAGACCGCCCGTCCTGGCGATGGAAAATCATCGTGGCGCGGCCCGGCCGCGGATAGGTGCTGCCGTCCTGGTGGTAGCCGGTGCTGGTCCAGGCCACCACCACCACGGCCATGGAGCCGTCATCGCTGGCCAGCACATGGGCGCCGTCGAGATCGAAGCGGAAATCGGTGGTCTTCGGCCACACATTGTCCCACTGGGTGTCGATCCAGGTTTGCAGATCGGGGATGATGTTGGTGAAGGTGCCGAAGGCCAGGGTCTGCGGATGGAACAGCGGCTTGGCGGAGGCGTAATCCACCTCGCGCACATAACCGGCGAACACATCGAGCCAACGGACGAACTCGGCGCGAATCGCGGGGTTGGCGGTGGGCAGGTCGGCCATGTCTGTGCTTCCTTCTGTCTGCGGAGAATTTATCCCAAGCAGGGGGGCAGGCAATGGCGGATGCACGGGTGATTCTGGTGACCGGGGCTGCGAGTGGCATCGGCGCCGCTGTGGTGCGGCGGATGGCGGCGCCGGGGGTGGCGCTGCTGGTCCACACCCGCAAGAACCGCGACCAGGCAGAGGCGGTGGCGGCCGAGGCCCGCGCCGCCGGCGCCTCGGCCGAGGTGGTGCTGGGCGATCTCGCAACGCCGGACACCGCCACGCATCTGGTGGAGCAGGCGGTGGCGCGTTTCGGCGGGCTCGACGTGGTGGTGAGCAACGCCGGCTTCGCCGACCGGACCCGTATCGCCGCGATGAGCGATACCGACTATGCGCGCTCGGATGACGCGATCGCCTGGGGCTTCCTGCGGCTGGCACGCGCCGCCGCGCCGCATCTGCAAGGTCGCGCGAACGCCCGCATCGTCGCGGTGTCCAGCTTCGTCGCCCACAGCTTCCGCACCGATGTCACCCTGTTCCCCGCCTCGGCGGCGGCCAAGGCGGCAGTGGAGGCGCTGGTGAAGGCGCTGGCGATCGAGCTCGCACCCCACGCTGTCACCGTGAACGCCGTGGTGCCCGGCTTCATCCGCAAGGACGCCGGCGCCCATGTCGCGATGGACCCAGCCAAACTCGCCAAGCAGATGGAAAGCGTGCCGCTGGGCCGCCAGGGCCTGCCCGCCGAGGTCGCCGCCGCCATCGGTTTCCTCGCCTCCCCTGAGGCCGGCTACATCACCGGCCAGTGCCTGCACGTGAATGGCGGGCTAGTGATGTAGCTGCGCTCACGGCACGGCCGCGCGTCGCCACCCTATCGTCAGAGCCCGCAGGCCCGCCGCAGCGCGGTCTCCACCTCGGGGGCACGGAGGGCGGCAATATTGTCGAGGCGGCGGCGGAGTACGGTTTCGGTGACGTCGTCGTAGTGCGGGTTATCGGGCTGAATGCGGCGGTGCCAGGATTGCAGGGTGAGGGACATGCCGATGCGTGCGGCGGTGAGCAGCGGGATCAGCGCGAGTTCCTCGGCCAGCAGCGGATAGACGGCGTGGTAGCCGCCGACGAACAGACCGAGCGCGGTGACTTCGTCCATGTCGGGTGCGAGCTGCGAGGTGGCGCCGGTGCCGACATCGATGGCGACCGCGGTTTCCACCATGTCGCCGAAATCGATGATCCCGGCGAGGCGGTCATGGTTGGCGCTGTCGACCAGCGTGTTGCCCCCGTTCATGTCGTTATAGAGTACCTGGCGGCGCAGATACGGCAGCGCGGGGGCCACGCGGGCGGCGAAGTCATCGAGGATGCCGCCGAACACGTCTTGCGCCTCCGCGGTGCCCAGCATGGGGGCGAGATCGCGCAGCCGCAGGATATGTTGCATGTCCCAGATCAGGGCATGGCCGGTCGAGGGATGGGCGAATCTGGCGAGCGCGACTTCCAGCCGGGCGAGCCCGCGGCCGCAGGCGACGCGCTGGGCGGCGCTGCGCCGCGAGCTGTGCAGCAGCGTGCCGGGCACCCAGGAGAGCAGCCGCACCCGCTGGATGCCGCCGGTCTCGTGTGCCACCAGGGTCTCGACGCTGCCATCGGGCATCGGGATCACCCGCGGCACCGGGAAGGAGGGATCGACCTGGGCGAGGTGACGCAGCGCTTGGATCTGCATGTCCACCACTGCTGCATCTTCCACGGGGTTGGCGAATTTGAGCACGAACTCCCGCCCGTCCACCGCGCGGAAGTGGAAATTGCGATCGCGCTCGCCAGTCAGCACGCGGGCGGTGCCGGCGATGCCCCAATGCTCCAGGGCGACGCGTTCGGCGGTTGCGGTGGAGACGTCCAGCGCGTGGACGGTCATGACGGAGAAGATGTCGGGCTCGGTGCTCATCCCCGCACTTTGCCAACCCTCGGGCGGTGGCGCCAGATTACCTGTTGGCGCCGGGCACCCACATCACATCCGCCGCGCCATTGTCGTTGAGCGCGCGGCCGAGCACGAAGAGATGGTCGGAGAGGCGGTTGAGGTAGCGCACCACCGCGGGATTCACCGTCTCGGCGGCGGCCAGCGCCACCACACGGCGCTCGGCGCGGCGCACCACGGTGCGGGCGACATGGGCATGGGCGGCGGCGGTTGTGCCGCCGGGGAGGATGAAGCTGCGCAGCGGCAACAGGCTGGTGTTCATCTCCGCCACCTCGGCCTCCAGCCGCAGCGAGGGGGCATCGGTGAGGCGCAGCCGGTCGCCCATCTCACCGGGCACGCACAAATCGGCGCCGACGTCGAACAGGTCATTCTGGATGCGCGCCAGCATGGCGTCCGCATCGCCCGTGGTGTGCAGGCGGAGCACGCCGATCACCGCGTTGGCCTCGTCCACCGCGCCATAGGCCTCGACGCGCAGCGCGTCCTTGGCGACGCGGGTGCCATCGCCGAGCGAGGTGCTGCCGGCGTCTCCGCCGCGGGTGATAACGCGATCGATGCGGACCATGTGGTGTCCCTAGGGTGCGAATTGGATTTTCATCGTGGTGACCGCCGGCACCATGGTGCCATCGGCCCGGCGCGCCGGCTTGTAACGCCAGGCGAGGACCGCCTTACGCGCGGCCTGATCGAGCAGCGGATAGCCTGAAGTCTCGGTCACGTCCACCACCGAGACGGTGCCGTCGGCGCCGACCTGGATGCGGAGCGTGACGGTACCTTCCTGGCGCAGCAGCGCGGCCTCGCGCGGATAGGTCGGCGGCCAGTTGCCGCTCTCGGGCTCGGCCGGGCTGAGCATGCCGTTGGGGTCCTCGATGCGGCCGTCGATGCCGAGCTTACCGATCCGCACCTCGGGCGGCGTCACCGCCGGCGCCGGCGGGGGCGCGGGGGGCACGGGTACCTGGGGAGGCGGCGGCGGAGGAGGAGGAGGCGGTGGGGGCGTGGGCGGCGGGGCCGGCACCGGAGGCGGCGGAGGAGGGGGGGGGGGCGTCGGCAGGTCCGCGGGCTCCTCCGGCGCGGGAGGCGCGGGAGGCGGGGGAGGTGGCGGCGGTGGCTCCGGCGCGGGAGCGGCTTGCGGTTCGGGCGGCTTCACCGGCTCAGGCGGTAGTTCGCGCTTCGGAACCTCCTGCACTGGCGGCGGCGTGGGGGGCGACGGCTCGGCCGCCTCAGCCGCCGGCGTGGTCTCCTTGTCCCCCGACGTGCCCTCCTGCATGACAACCTCGACGGCCGGCTGCTCGCGCGGCTCCACGGCCGGTTTCATCCGCCCGAGTCCGAACGCGCCGGCCAGCAGCAGCAGGGCGAACAGCAGATGCGCGCCCAGCGAGGCGGCGAAAAAGCGCGTCATGGCGGCAGCAATTGCCAGTCCGGCCCCTCGCCGAGGGACATGCCGAAGGCCGCGGCGGCAGTTGGCAGGGCGTCGCGCGGGGCGGTATCGGCGGCGATCCGTCCATCCGCCACCACCAGCATCCGCGTGGCATAGCGCATTGCGAGATCGAGCGCGTGCAGCGCCACCACCACCGTCGCGCCCGCATCGGCGGTAGCGCGCAGCAGGGCCATGATCTCATGCGCCGCCGCCGGATCGAGATCGGCGGTGGGCTCGTCGAGCAGGAACACGTCAGGCGCGGTGGCGAATACGCGGGCCAGCATCGCCCGCCGCGCCTGGCCGCCGGAAATCCGGTCGATCCGCTGGTCGCGCAGATGAACGACGCCGCATTGCGCCATCGCCGCCTCAACGCGCGCCGGATCGCGATCACCATGCGGGATGCGCCCGAGGGCGACGATTTCTGCCACCGTCATCCCCCAGGCCGAGCGCGCCCCCTGCGGCGCGTAGGCGACGAGGCGCGGATCGCGCGGCGCCATGCCCGGCAGTAGCCCGGCAATGCCGCGCAGCAGAGTGGACTTGCCGGCCCCGTTCGGCCCGCACACCGCCACGCAGGCGCCAGGCGCGATGCGCAGCGCGACGTCCCGCAGGACCACGCGGCCACCGAGGGCGATCTCCTGAGCGTCGAACGCGATCACGGCGCCATCCGCCGGGCGATGCGGATCAACAGCGGGGCGCCGAGCAGCGCGGTGAGCACGCCGAGTGGTGGCTCCTGGGCCAACGGCAGCAGCAGCGGCAAGGCGCGTGCGACGAGGTCGGCGCCGAGCAGCAGCCCCGCCCCCGCAAGCGCCGAAGCCGCCAGCAGCCCCCCCGGCCGCTCGCCGATCCATGGGCGCAGCAAATGCGGCACGATCAACCCGACGAAGCCGATGCCACCCGCCACCGCCGCCCCGGCGCCGACGGCCAGCGTCACCCCAAGCGCCGCACGGCGCAGCGTGCGGGCGGCCGGCTGGCCGAGGCTCGCCGCCACCTCCTCGCCGAGGGCGAGCGCATCGAGCCCCGGGCCGAGCCGCAGCAGAATGGCGCCACCCACCAGGATCGGCGGGCCGGCAAGCCAGAGATGGCTCAAGCTGCGATCAGTCAACCCGCCCATCAGCCAGAAGGTGATTTCCGCCAGTGCATAAGGGTTGGGCGCCAGCGTCAGCGCGAAGGCCAGCGCCGCCGCGGCGATCGCCGAGACCGCGACGCCGGCGAGGATCAGCGAGGCGCCCGACGCCGCCCGACCCGCCAGCGCCAGCAATGCCGCACAGCCGATGCCGGCGCCGGCGAGCCCGGCCAGCGGTAAAGCCGGTGGGAACAACGCCGCGACGCCCCAGTAGAACGCCACCACCGCGCCCAGCCCGGCACAACCGCCGATACCGAGCAGTCCGGGATCGGCCAGCGGATTGCGCAGCGCCCCTTGGAGCACCGCGCCCGACATCCCCAGCCCGCCGCCCACCAGCAGCGCCAGCAAGGTGCGCGGCAGCCGCAATTCCAGCGTCACCAGATCGCCGGCCCAGCCGAACCCGGCCGCCCCGGTGAGCAGGCCAAGGATGACGAGCCCGGCCAACACGGCGAGCCCGCGGATCATCCGCCGCTCTCAACCAGCAACGCCACCGCCTCGGCGGTCCATGGCCCGCCACAGGCCAGCAGGGCCGGCGGCCAGGTGACACGCGGAATGCCGGCCAGCGCGGGATGGCGCAACAGGTCGGTGGCGAGCGAGGGGAAGTCCGGCGCCTCCGCGGTCACCAGCAGGTCCGGCGGATGCAGCGCGATGGTCTCCAGCGCCATGCGCCCACCCTGGCTCGCATGGCGCAGCCCGGCCGCCGCGATCACGGCATCGGCCAGCGATCCGGCATCGGCGGCATAGCCGCGCGCCTCCAGCGGCAGCGCCGAACGGCCGCCCGCCGGGGCAATGCCGGCCAGCACACGATCCATCCGCGCGATCAACCTTTCCCCCGCGGCCTCCGCGCCAAGCAGTGCGGCGAAGCGGCGCGTTTCGGCACGGATGGCGGGAAAATCCTGCGGCATCGCCGTCCGCTCGATGCGCACCCCACGGCGGGCGAGCGCGGCCAACGTGGTTTGCGCGCCGAAGGGCCCGGCCAGCACCAGATCGGGGGCGAGGGCCAGCACGGCCTCGGCATCCGGGCGCACCCAGCGCATCCCACGCGCGGTGTCGGCGACCACGGAGAGTGCGGGGTCGCGCGCCAGCGGGCTCAGCGCCACCACCTGTTCCGGCGCAAGCAGCACCAGCAGTTGGTCGGTGCAGAGATTGAGCGAGACCACGCGCGGCGCCGCAAGCGCCGGCGCCGTCCACAGCAGCAGCAGCGCCGCCGCCCACGCCTTCACAGAACCAGCACGCCCCGATGCTTGGCCTTGCCCTCGGGCTCCACATGGATGGTGATCATCAGCCCCTCCATCTCCGCCTTCAGCGCCGCCTCGATGCGATCACAGATCTCATGGGCGGCGGAAACCGTCATCGCGCCAGGCACCACGAGATGGAATTCGAGGAAGGTCAACCGCCCGGCGTGTCGGGTGCGCAGGTCATGCGCCTCGATCGCGCCCTCGGCATGCAGGCCGACGATGTCGCGAATGCGCCCGACGATCTCCTCGGCCGGTGCCGCATCCATCAGCCCGCCAACGGAGTCGCGGATGAGAAACACGCCGGAGACGATGATGTAGACCGCCGTTAGCGCCGCGATCGCCGGGTCGATCCAGGCGATGCCGGTGGCGATCACCAGCACCACGCCGGCCAGCACACCGAGCGAGGTGACGACGTCGGCCACCAGATGATGCGCGTCGGCCTTCAGGGCGGCGGAGCGGAAATTACGGGCTTTACGAAACAGCAGCAGCGCCCAGCCGAGGTTCAGCACCGTCGAGGCCGCGTTCAGCGCCATGCCCATCAACGGCGCCTCGATCGGCGCGGGGGTCAGCAGCGTGTGCCAGGCGTGCTGCAGGATCACCAGGGCGGCGACCACGATCAGCACGCCCTCGATCACGGCCGCAAAAAACTCCGCCTTGTCATGCCCGTAGGGGTGGTTGGCATCGGCCGGCTTGGCGGCGAGCCGCAGCGCCAGATAAGCCACCACCGAGGCCGCGACATTGACCACCGTTTCCGCCGCGTCGGAGAACAGCGCCGCCGAGCCGGTGACCCACCAGGCCGCAAGCTTCAGCGCGAGCACGACCGCGCCGAGCGCGATGCTGCCGGCCGCGAAATCCTTCGCCTGCGTCACCCGATATCCTCTTCCATGTCCCGCGTTGGTGGCGCTCTAGCAAAGCCGGGCGGGGCCGTCATCTTTTCCCGCCGAAAGGCTCAGGGTTGCCGCTTCTCGACGAAGACGCGGCGCCGTGCATAGGACAGCCAGACCCGCCGCCCCGCGAGGTAATCGGCCCCCAGGATCATGTCGATCCCCCGCTCCACCCGTTCGCCGACATGAAACACCGGCCCTTCGAAGCGCTCGCCGGCGATCACCACCGCGCCGAAGCGGTGCGCGGCCATGCTGGCATTGGCCGGGCCGGCGCCGCTGACCGCAAGTTGCGGATCGCGCGCCAGCATCTCGGGTGTCACGCCGATGCCGGCGGCGGCATCGCGGGTGACGAAGCTGCTTCCAGCGCCGGTATCCACCAGCGCGTTCAGCACCTTTCCGTCGAGCACCACCGGCACCACGAAGCGCCCGCGCTCGGAGCGGCTGGCGTCCATCACCAGGGCATTGGCGGCCCAGGGCGGCGCCAGCGTGTCCGGGCACAGCCGTCCGGCATAGAGCGTTGCACGGCGCCGCGGCAGATCAAGCTCGACCTCGAAAACCGACAGCACGGAGACACCGAACAGCCCGTCGATCCCTCCGGCGGAGAGCGCAATGCCTGGCGGCAGCAGCAGCACCCGATGGTCCGGCACCTCGAGATCGCCGATACGGAACCCCTCCAGCCGTCCTGCCACCGTCTGCGAGGTGCCGCCGACGCCGGTGACGGTGTTGACGGCACGCGGGTCGATGCCGAGTCCGAGGCGGCGCAGCGCCGGTTGGGTGAGCGCGACCGCAACCGCGCCGGTATCGAGCACGAAAGTCGCTGGCTGGCCCTTGATGGTGGCTTGCATCAGCGGTAGTGGCCCGCGCATCTCGATGGGAATCACCAGCCGCGGGCGCACGCCGCAAGTCTCGAAATCGAAGTCCTCCCTCGGCGCGGCACAGCCGGCGAGCAGCAGCAACAAGGCCAGCCAGCGCCTCACGCGGCGGCCTCGGGCGGCGGCATACGCCGCACCCGGAGGCGGCGGATGCGCCGCGCATCGGCCTCCAGAATGCGGAACTCGAGGCCGGAAGGATGGCCGATCACCTCGCCGCGCGCCGGCACCCGGCCGGCCAGCGTGAACACCAGCCCGCCCACGGTATCGATATCGGCCTCGCGCTCGTCCTCGTCGAGAACGAGACCCATGCGCGCCTCGAAATCCTCCAGCGGCAAGCGGGCGTCGAGATCCAACGTGCCGTCACCGCGCTCGACCACCAGAGGCCCCTGGATCTCGTCATGCTCGTCCGAGATGTCCCCGACGATCTGCTCGACGAGATCCTCGATGGTGACCAGCCCGTCGATGCCGCCGTACTCATCCACCACCAAGGCGAGATGCATATGGGCCTGGCGCATCTGCAGCAGCAGGTCGAGCACCGGGATCTGCGGCGCCACCAGCAGGGGCTTGCGCAGAATGGCCTCCAGCTTGAACGCCTCGGCGCGGCCAACGAAGGCGAAGACGTCCTTGAGATGGACCATGCCGACGATGTCATCCAGCTCCTCGCGGAATACCGGCAGCCGGGAATGGCCCTCGCGCTGGAACAGGGTGATTGCTTCGTCGAGCGTGGCATCGACGGAGATGGCGATGATGTCGGGCCGCGGTAGCATCACGTCATCCGCGGTGGTGCCGCGCAGGCGCAGCACATTGGCGATCAGCGCACGCTCCTGGCGATCGAGCTCCGGGGCGCCGCCGGCGGTGGCGGCCTCGGCGGCGGCCTCCTCCACCAGCTCGGCGATCGATTCGCGCACCGAGGGCTCCGCGGTACGGCGCAGCAGCCGGCCACGCAGCCGAGCGATCAGGCCGGCGCGCCCGCTCACGCGCGTCTCCATGGATTGGGCAGGCCGAGGCGGCCAAGGATGCGGGCCTCCGCCATCTCCATCCGGCGCGCCTCACCCGCTTCGGCGTGGTCATGCCCGTCCAGATGCAGTGCGCCATGGGCGATGAGATGGGCCAGATGGTCGCCCACAAGCTTGCCGGCGGCACGGGCCTCGCGGGCCACCACCCCCGCGGCGAGCACGATTTCGCCGGCGCTGTAGGGCGTCGCGTCGAAGGTCAGCACGTTGGTCGGCTTGTTGCGGCCGCGATGGCGTGCGTTGAGCTTTTTCACCGCGCGATCCGAGGACAGCACCACCGTCGCCGTCAGCCCGGCCGCGCCGGCGACGCGGCGGATGATGCGCTCGGGAGCGGCGATCAGGCGATACCAGGCTGGATCGGCCACGATGATCTGGAGCCCCGCCGAAGCGGGGCCGCGACTAGAGGAAGGGTCCATCAGTAGGCGGGCCCTTCATGCCGGCCGCGCCGCGCTGTCTCCTTCTCGGCCTCGGTGCGCTGCTCGTAGGCATCGACGATGCGGGCCACGAGGGGATGGCGCACCACGTCGCGCTTATCGAAGCGGCAGACGCCGATGCCGGGCAGGCCCTCGACGGTGTCGAGCGCGTCACGCAGGCCGGAGCGCGTGCCCGACGGCAGGTCGATCTGGCTGAGATCGCCGGCAATCACCATGCGGGTGCCCTCGCCCATGCGGGTGAGGAACATCTTCATCTGCACCGCGGTCGTGTTCTGCGCCTCGTCGAGGATGACGAAGGCATGCGCCAGGGTGCGGCCACGCATGAACGCCAGCGGCGCCACCTCGATCTCCCCGGTGCCCATGCGGCGGATCACCTGCTCGCCCGGCATCATGTCGTGCAGCGCGTCATAGAGCGGGCGGAGATAGGGGTCGACCTTCTCCTTGAGATCCCCGGGCAGGAAGCCGAGCCGCTCGCCGGCCTCGACGGCGGGGCGGGAGAGCACGATGCGGTCGACCTTGCCGGCGGTCAGCATGGCGACCGCCTGGGCGACCGCGAGATAGGTCTTGCCGGTGCCGGCCGGGCCGATGCCGAACACCATCTCGTGCTTGGCCAGCATGTCCATATAGGTGGCCTGCCCGGGGCTGCGCGGGCCGACCGCGCCGCGCTTGGTGCGGATCGCCGGGAGATCGGACAGCGGCAGCCGGGGATCGTCGATCTCGGAGAGCCGGATCGCGGCGTCCACGTCGCTGATGGTGATCCCGGTGCCTTGTTCGAGGCGGCGGTAGAGCCCGTTCATCGCCGATTGCGCCGCCTCGACCCGCGCAGGGTCCCCAGAGATCGCCAACCGGTTCCCTCGGCAATTCACCTTCACCCCGAGCCCTTGCTCGATCCTTACCAAATGCCGGTCATGATCACCGAGCAGGAGGGAAAGCAGCGCGTTGTCGGGGAAGTTGAGCGTGACAGCGCGGCTGGGCGAGGTGGCGACGGCGGCGGCCGATGGGATCTGGGTCAAGCGCAGGCTCTCTCCTCTACAAGCGTGGCGGACAGGGAATTGGGATGCCCGGCGGTGATGGTCATCTCGACCACCTCGCCGACGAGGGATAGCGGACCCTGGGCGTGCACCGGCTGCAACCAGGGCGAACGGCCACCGATCTGGCCGCCATGCCTTCCGGGGCCGGTGACCAGCACGGGGATGGTGCGCCCGGCGAGGCGCGCGTTGAACGCGGCCTGCTGCTCGCGCAGGAGGGCCTGCAGCGCCTGGAGGCGGCGGTCCTTCTCGGCCTCGGGCACCTGCACGGTGGCAGCCGCCGCGGGGGTGCCGGGGCGGGGGGAATACTTGAAGCTGAAGGCCTGCGCGAACCCGACATCGCGGATCAATTGCATGGTCGCCTCGAAATCCCTTTCGGTCTCGCCGGGGTGTCCCACGATGAAATCCGATGACAAAGCGATATCCGGCCGCGCCGTGCGCAGGCGAGCGACAATTTCGAGATATTCCGCCGCCGTGTGCCGGCGGTTCATCGCCGCCAGGATGCGATCCGAGCCCGATTGCACCGGCAGGTGCAAGAAGGGCATCAGGGCGGGCACCTCGCCATGGGCGGCGATCAGCTCCGCATCCATGTCGCGGGGGTGGGAGGTGGTGTAGCGGATGCGGGCGAGGCCGGGGATTTCGGCCAGCGCGCGGATCAGCCCGCCGAGGGTCGCCGGACGCCCATCCGCCCCGGCACCGTGCCAGGCATTGACGTTCTGGCCGAGCAGGGTGATTTCCCGCGCCCCACGGGCGACCAGGCGCCGCGCCTCGGCCATCACCGCGCCGAGCGGCCGGCTGGCCTCGGCGCCCCTGGTGTAGGGCACCACGCAGAACGAGCAGAACTTATCGCAGCCTTCCTGCACGGTCAGGAAGGCGGTGACGCCCTGCGGCGCCATGCTGTCGGGCAGGAAGTCGAACTTCTGCTCCACCGGGAAATCGGTTTCGATCACCGCGCCGGCGGCGCGGCTGGCGCGGGCGACCATCTCGGGCAGCTTGTGATAGGTCTGCGGCCCCAGCACGATATCCACATAGGGCGCGCGAGCGAGGATCTCCGCCCCTTCCGCCTGGGCGACGCAGCCGGCGACGGCCAGGATCATCCGCCCGCCCTCGGCCGCCCGCTGCTCCTGCAACAGCCGCAGCCGGCCCAGTTCGGAAAACACCTTCTCGGCCGCGCGATCGCGGATGTGGCAGGTGTTGAGGATCACCATGTCCGCGCCGTCCGGGCGATCCGTGCCGGCATAGCCGAGGGGTGCCAACACGTCGGCCATGCGGCCACTATCGTACACGTTCATCTGGCAGCCCCAGGTGATCATGTGCAGGGTCTTCGAGTTGGCGTTGTTCATCGGTGAGCCATCCAGCGTCCCGCGCGGACCGGTCCGGCGGGAAAGAGGGGACAAATCGGCTGCATCGTCGCCAAGGTCAAGCACAAGGGGCGCGTGGTTCCTCCGGGAAGGTCCGTAGTGTCACAGCCAAAGCGGTTGGCGTGTCAAGCATTCCCCGCGAGGTCGCGGTTCTGCCGCAGGTCCGCCGCCCCCTCGGCGACGATGCGCCACAACGCCTCGGTCAGCGCCTTGCGCGATACATAGGCCGCCGGGTCGACCGGTGGGTGCAGCAGGATGGTGGCACGGAAGCCCTGGAGGCGGGCGAAGCGCGAGAAATGCGAGGCCAAATCCATGTCGCCGGGCCAGGCGAACACCAGCCGGCTCGCCCGCCCGACCGGCATGCCCGCCAGCCGGTCATAGACCAGCGAGACCGGCTGCACGATCGCGCTGCGCCCATCCGGCGAGACCGGGATTTCCGCCACCGAGAGGAAGGCCGAGCGGAACGGCAGCACACGCGAGCCATCCGAGGTGGTGCCCTCGGGGAACAGGATCAGGCTGTCGCCAGCGGCCAGGCGGGCGCGCATCTCGTCGCGCTCGCGCACGGTGGAGGTTCGCACCCGGCGCACATAGACGGTGCGGCCGAGCCGGGCGATCCAGCTCACCACCGGCCATTTGCCGATCTCCTCCTTGGCGACGAAGGAGGCATCAAGCCGCGCGCCGAGCACGGGGATGTCGAGCCAGGAGCAGTGGCTGGGGATGTAGACAACCGGCCTTCCATCCGCGGTGCGGTGCGCGGGTTCGCCGAGCACCCGCAGCCGGATCCCGAGGATGGCCAGCATGCCCTTCCAGAAGAACCGCGCGGATGCCTCGTTGGCCCGCCCGGGCAGCGCGAGCAGCAGCGCCTGAATGGGGAAGCACAACAGCACCCAGAAGACGATCAGCAACAGCCGCCGCGCGACGCGCAAACGGCCGAAAATCGCCGCCGCCGGCTTGCCCATGGCCGACCAGCCGACATCCCCTTCCCCGGCGATGATCAGCGGCACCCGCCGGCCACCAAGGCGGCGCGGCGGCGTGGAGGAGCCTTGCGGAGGCGCGGAATTCGTCATCACGCGGGCATACAACCCGGCGCGTCGACGGACAACGTGGCGACGGTCAGACCAGCGCAAGAATCGGAGTGTCCCGCGGCACCGGGCGGGTTACCAGGAGGCATGACCCAAGCTCCCGCCCCGCGGCTCAGCCTCCAGGCCTGGCTGCTGATCCTGCTCCTGTCCTTTCCCTGGGCGGGCTCCTTCATCTTCTTCCGCCTGCTTGCCCACGAAATCCCGAGCCTGACGGTGGCCTTCGGGCGGGTGGCGATCGCGGGGATCGCGTTGTTCGCCGCGCTGCGCCTCAGCGGGCAGCGGCTCTCAGTGCGCTGGCGGCACTTCCTGGTGCTCGGCCTGCTCAACAACGTCATCCCCTTCAGCCTGTTCGCCTGGGCGGAGATTCGCATCACCAGCGGCGAAGCGGCGATCCTCAACGCCACCGCGCCGATTTTCACGGGCATCGTGCTGCATGTCTTCGGCGCCGAACGCCTGACCGCGCTACGCACCATCGGCGCCGCCATCGGCTTCATTGGCGTGGCGGTGCTGACCGGGGCGGACGCACTGGCGCTCGACGGCGATTTCGCCGCCCGCCTCGCCTGCCTTGGTGCCGCATTGAGCTACGGTTTCACTGCGCTGTGGGCCCGCCGCATCGGCCCCACCGCGCCGATGCAGGCGGCCACTGCGCAATGCCTGTGCAGCACCCTGATCCTGGCCCCCCTGGTCCTGCTGATCGACCATCCCTGGGCCCTGCCCTCCCCGAGCCCGACCGCCTGGGGCGCGCTGTTCGGCATCGCGCTGGTCAGCACGGCCGCCGCCTACGTGGTGTTCTTCCGCATCGTCGCCCTCGCCGGCGCCGCCAATGTGATGCTGGTGACCTTCCTGGTGCCAGTGAGCACGCTGGCGATGGGCGCGATCTTCCTCGGCGAGCCGGTGCTGCCCCGCGCGGTGGCCGGCATGGCGCTGATCGGCATGGGGCTCGCGGCGATCGACGGGCGGATATTTGGCCGCTGGCGCCGCCAAAGACCGAGTGCGGATTGACAAGCCCGGCCACCGGTCCCAGCGTCGGCCACGCCCCTGGCGCCGCCTGAGGGCTCGACCGCTCGGAGGTGGGTATGCCGGAAAATCCGGTGTCGTTTGGCCGCAGAATCGCCGACCTGGCGCTTGCACATCCCGATAAAATCGCCATCACGCTCGCACGCCAGGATGGCAGCGAGGACCGGCTGAGCTGGGCCGAGTTGGATCGCTGGGCCAACCGGGTGGCCCGGCTGCTGGCCGCACGCGGGGTCGGGCCGGAGAGCATGGTCTGCATCGGCATCTACAACAGCCTCGAGCACTACGCCGCCGCCTATGCCGCCTGGCGGCTCGGCGCCTGCACCCTGCCGCTGAGCCCGCGCATGCCCGATATCGAGTTCCGCGGCATCACCGGGCTGGTCGAGCAGCGCCTGGTGATCGCCGATCGCGAGGACGCCGATCTGCGCAAGGCCGACATCACCGGGTTGCGCGATGGCCCCGGGGACGCTGCGGCGCTGCCTGACGTCACCGCCCATCCCGGCAAGGCAATCGGCTCGGGCGGCTCAACCGGGCGGTCCAAGATCATCGTGGAACCCAAGCCCTGGGCACGGGTGCCGGGCGAGCTGACGCTGGCCTTCGTCGCCGGGCTGCGCACCGGGCAGACCCAACTGGTCGCCGGGCCGCTCTACCACAACTCCCCCTTCTCCTGGAGCCATTACGGGCTGTTCGAGGAACAGCATCTTGTGGTGATGGAACGGTTTGACGCGGCGCTGGCGGTGGATCTGATCGAGCGCCACCGCTGCCAGTTCATGTTCCTCGCGCCGACTATGATGCAGCGCATCGTCCGCCTGCCCGATATCGAGGCGCGGGACCTCTCCAGCATCGAATCGGTTTTCCAGACCGCCGCCCCATGCCCACCCTGGCTCAAGCGCCGCTGGATGGAGCTGACCGCGCCCGAGAAACTCGTCGAGGGCTTCGGCAGCAGCGAGGCGGCCGGCAGCTGCCGCATCCGTGGCGATGAGTGGCTGGCCCATCCCGGCAGCGTCGGCCGGCCGCAGAACGCGGTGCTGCGCATCCTCGACGAGGGGTTCAACGAGGTGCCGACCGGCGAGGTGGGCGAAATTTTCTTCCGCCCGGACAGCCACCCGGAGCCGACCTACTATTACATCGGCTCTCCCCCGGCGAAGACCACGCCCGAAGGCTTCGTCAGCGTCGGCGACATGGGATACGTCGATGCCGAGGGCTATCTCTTCCTCTCCGATCGCCGCGTCGATCTCATCATCCGCGGCGGCGCCAACATTTACCCCGCCGAGGTGGAGGCCGCGCTCTCCGAGAATGCCGACATCGCCGACGCCGTGGTGGTGGGTATCCCGCATGAGGAACTCGGCAAATCCGTCCACGCCATCGTCGAGCCGCGGCCGGGGGTGGAGATCGACGAGACAGCGCTGCGCAGCTGGATGCGGGCGCGGCTGACGCCCTATAAACTGCCGGAAAGCTATGAATTCATGGCCGTCCTGCCGCGCGACCCCTCCGGCAAGATCCGCCGCTCCGCCCTCGCCCGCGAGCGCGCCGGGGCGGCGGCATGAGTGCCCCCCTCTACATCGCCGGCGTGGCCGAGACGCCGCTTGGCGAAGTGCGCGACCATAACGAGCTGTCGATGGTCGCACTCGCTGCGCGCGAGGCGCTGGCGGAGGCAGGGCTCAGCCTGCGCGATGTCGACGGGTTGTTCGTGAATTACATGGGCGAGGAAGGCTCGGTGCAGGTCGCCGAGTATCTCGGCATCACGCCCCGCTTCTCCGACAGCTCCGACCTCGGCGGCGCCGCCTTCGAAGCGCAGGTGCATCACGCCATGGCGGCGATTCAGGCCGGCTACTGCGAAGTAGCGCTGATCGCCTACGCCTCGCGCCAGCGCACGCGGCGCAGCCGCTCGGTGGCGGCCCGCGCGCCGGCCATGGGCGTGCCGATCATGTACCAGTTCGAGGACCCGCACGGCCTACCGCTGCCGATCGGCCGCTACGCCCTGATCGCCGCGCGGCACATGCACCAGTACGGCACCACCCGCGAGCACCTCGCCGAAATCGCGGTGGCGGCGCGGATGTGGGCGCAGAAGAACCCCAAGGCCTGGGCGCGTGACCCGCTGAGCATCGCCGACGTCATCAACGCCCGCCCGATCGCCGAGCCGCTGCACCGGCTGGATTGCTGCCTAGTCACTGATGGCGGCGGCGCCGTGGTGGTGACCACCGCCGCCCGCGCACGCGATGCGGCGAAGAAGGCCGTGCGTATCCTCGGCGCGGCGGAGAGCCACACCCACTGGCACATCTCCCAGATGGAGGACCTCACGGTCTCCGCCGGCAAGCGCTCGGGCGCGGAGGCCTTCGCCATGGCTGGCATCACCCCAGCCGATGTGGATGTGCTGGAGCCCTATGACAGTTTCACCATCACCGTGCTGATGGCGCTCGAGGATCTCGGCTTCTGCAAGAAGGGCGAGGGCGGCCCCTTCGTCGCCAGCGGCGCGCTGCGGCCGGGCGGCAGCCTGCCCTCGCTCACCTCGGGCGGCGGGCTCTCCTACAACCATCCCGGTGCGCTCGGGCTGCTGTTGATGGTCGAGGCGGTGCGCCAGCTGCGCGGCGAGGCCGGCGCGCGGCAGGTGCCGGATGCCCGGATCGCGGTCGCCCATGGCGTTGGCGGCCTGTTTTCCACCGCTGGAACTGTGGTGATGGGCCGTGAGTGACATTTCCATCGACGAGGCAATGCGCATCGACGACCCCTTCGCCTTCCCCTTCTGGGAGGCGGCACGGCGGCATGAGCTGGTGGTGCAGCGCTGCGGCGCCTGCTTCCATCACCAGTTCTACCCCCGCCCGTTCTGCCTCGCCTGTGACGCGGCCTCCCCGAGTTGGGTGGTCTGCGCGGGCACGGGGACGGTCTATTCGGTGACCACGGTGCACCTGCCGCTGGTCCCCGGCATCACGCCGCCCTACCAGGTCGCGCTGGTGGCCCTCGCCGAGGGGCCGCGACTGCTCGCCGGCATCATTGGCCAGAAGGTCCGCATCGGAGCGGCGGTGCGCCTCGCCTGGCGCGAACGGCCGGATGCGCCGCCGCTGCCCTGTTTCACCGCCGAGGGAGAGAACGCATGATCCGCACCGTGGCCGTCTTCGGCGCCGGCGTGATGGGGGCCGGGATCGCCCAGGCACTGGCCGTGGGGGGCTGTGCGGTGCGGCTGACCGATATCTCGCCCGAGGCGATCCGCGCCGGCATGGAGCGGATCGAACATGGCCGCTTCGGCATCGCCCGCGCAGTGGCCCGCGGCAAGCTCCCCGCCGCCGAGGCCGAAGCGGCCCTGGCGCGCATCACGGGGGTGGAGAACGACGCCGCGGCCTGCGACGGGGCGGATGCGGTGGTCGAGGCGGTGCCGGAGGATCTCACCCTCAAATGCAGCCTGTTCCGCCGGATCGACGTGCTGGCGCCGCCGCACGCCATCCTCGCCTCCAACACCGCCGGTCTGCCGATCACTGCCCTGGCCTGGGCGAGCGGCCGGCCGGACCGGGTGGTGGGCTGGCACTGGGCACAGCCGGCACCGATCATGCGCCTGGCCGAGATCATCACTCACCCGGCCTGCGCGCCCACCACCGTCGAGCTGATCTGCGAGGTGGCGGCGCGCTGCGGCAAGAACCCGGTGGTGATCCAGGATCAGCCGGAAATCTGGGGCTTCGTCGCCAACCGCATCAACCGCGCCGTCCGCATCGAGGCGGCGCGCGTGGTGGCCGAGGGCATCGCGACCGAGGACCAAGTCGACATCATCATGAAGGACTGCTTCC
>CAIPLM010000286.1 GCA_903865895.1 uncultured Rhodospirillales bacterium
GGATTGTCGAGTTGCTGACACGAAAACGATGCGTCACCTCCTCGTAACCCAGCCCGCCGCGAACAGCGTCCATCACGCGAAGCCGAAGGTCCTCAGAATACGGAGCCGGCATAAGGGCTGGCCTCCTCGTCCAGCCCTCAGTTTGAATCAGACCGCCCCGTCGTCACGCAAGTCACATACGAGTCAACTTCAACCGATAACGCTCTAGTAGGCGCCCGCCCAGCCGTCGCGGCGGGGGTCACTGCCGGCCATGCGCACGCCGTTATCGAGCACGCGGATGGCCTGCATGGCGCAGGGGCCTTCGAGATGGGCGAGGCGCTTGATCTGGTGGCCGCGGGCGGCGAGATCGGCCAGCACATCCTCGCCGTGATCCACCTCGATCGACAGCGCGCCATCGCCGTCATGCGGGAAGTTGGCGCCCTGGCCGGCCTGGCTCGAGGTCCAGCGCGGGGCTTCCAGCGCCTGCTGCGGGTCAAGCCCGAGGTCGAACATGCCGACGACCACCTGCAGGTTGACCTGCACCTGGTGGTCCGCTCCGGGAGTGCCGAGCACCGCGACCAGCTTGCCGTCCTTCAGCACCATCGGGGTGTTCATGGTGTGACGCACCCGCTTGCCGGGGACGAGCCGGTTGGCGTGGCCCGGGGTGACGTGCCAGTAGGCCATGCGGTTGTTGAGCAGGATGCCGGTATCCCCCGCGGTGCTGCCGGAGCCCCAGCCGCTGTTGAGCGACTGGATGCCGGAAACCGCGTTGCCGTCAGAATCAACCACGCAGCAATAGGTGGTGTCGGCGGCGGCGGCGGATTGCGGGCCCATGTCGGCGGCGCGCTTGCGATCGATGCGGGCGGCGAGTTCGTCGGCATAGGCGTCCGACAGCAGGCGCTCCAGCGGCACCGTCTCGAAGCGCGGATCGGCGCCGTAGCGCTCGCGGTCGAGGAAGGCGAGCTTCTTGGCCTCGACCAGGATATGGGTGCGATCGGCCGCGGAGAGCGACGCGAGGTCAAACCGCTCGGCGATCTTGAGCATTTGCAGGAAGGTGAAGCCGGTGGAGTTCGGCGGCGCCTGGGTGATGGTGAGGCCGCGATAGGTGATGCCGATCGGGTCGGTCACCTCCGGGCGGCAGGAGGCGAGGTCGTCCTCGGTGATCATGGCGCCGATCTCGGCGCAGCCGGCGGCGATGCGCTTGGCGAGCGGGCCGCGATAGAAGCTCTCGGCGCCCTCGGCGGCGATCTGCTCCAGCGTGCGGGCGAGGTCCTCCTGGATCACCAGCCCGCCCAACTCCTGGCCGAGGAAGACGGCGCCGCTGCGCGTGTCGGCGGCGAGGCGGGCCTGGTTGTCGACGGCGATCTGGCGGTCCTTGCGGGTTGCGGCGTAGCCGTCGCGGGCCAGCGCGATGGCGGGCCCGGCCAGTTGCGCCCAGGGCAGCCGGCCATGGGCGGCGTGCATCGCGCCGATGGCGCCGAGGCAGCCGGGGATGGAGGCGGAGAGCGGGCCGGTGACGGCCACGCCGTCCTTGAAGCGCTCGGCGGTGGCCGCGGCCGGCGCGCTGCCGGTGCCGTTATAGACGAGGTTCTTGCGGGTGGCGGCGAGGTGGATGTTGTAGAACCCGTCGCCGCCGAGGCCGGACATCATCGGCTCGCAGACGCCGAGGGCGAGCGAGATGGCCGCCGCCGCGTCAAACGCGTTGCCGCCGGCGCGCAGGATATCGAGCCCGGCCTGGGTAGCCATCGGGTGGTTGGCGCCGACGGCGCCGTTGCGGCCCATGATGAGGGGGCGATGGGTGCGGATCATGGTCGATCTCCTGTTCAGCGCGCCGCCTTGGCGCGGGCAATGATGGCGGCGGCATCGAACTTGTTGATGTCGTCGATGAGGTCGTTGGTGACGAGGTCGGCCGCCGCGACTTTCTGCGGCACCACGTTCCACTTCACCAGGAAGTCGACATAGGTATCGTAGTTGGCCAGTGCGTTCTCGCCCCATTTGGTGACGCCGCCGGCTTCGAGTTTCCATTGCGGCACGCGGGCCTGCAAGGTGCGGATGTCCTCGGCCAGTGCGGCATCCTCGGCGCGGCCGGTGCCGCGGGTCTGGGGGAAGACCTCCCAGAGGATGTGCACCGCCGCCTCGGGGTTGGCGATGGCGAAGATGGTGCCCATCGCATAGGCGCGGGCCAGCGCCACCGCCTCATCACGCTTGGCAACGAGGCGGTCTTCGCGGGCCACCAGCCCGTTGGAGGGGAATTTCGCGATCGCCGAATTATCGAGCATGCGCAGCTTGGTGCCGGCGGCCTCGACCAATGCGTACATCACGTCGAATTGGCTCAGCACGTCCACCGCGCCCTGGCGCACCAGCGCCGCGGCCTGGCCACCCTCGCCGACCGCGATGATGCGGATATCGGTATCGGGGTTGAGCCCCTGGCTCGCCGCCATCGCGCGGGCGATCGGCACGCCGCCGGAGGCCATGGCGGTCACGCCGATCCGCTTGCCCTTGAGGTCGGCCAGCGAGCGGATCGGGCTCGCCTCCGGCACGGCGAGGCCATAGATGTTGCCCTGATAGGCGGTGTAGAAATTCTTCACCTTCACGCCTTGCGGGCGCAGCACCACCAGCGGCTCGATGGAAGGCAGCGCGTAGGGCAGCTCGCCGGTCGCCACCAGCTTCATGCAGTCGGTGGAACCGGGCAGGGGGGCGAGATCGACCTTCAGCCCGGCCTCGGCGAACCAGCCGAGCTTGGTGGCGATGGCGAAGGGGACGGCGGCGGAACTCACCGTGCGGGCGCACCAGCCGACGCGAATCGCGGTCTGTGCATTCGCCGCGAAGGGCACCAAGAGAAGCAAAGCGAGAAGTGCGCGGATCATGATTTCCCTCCCGGGCGTAGGTCTTGGCGTGGCTGGTCCCAGAACACCACGCGCTTGCGCACCGCGGCGACGATGGTGTTGAGCGCGAGGCCGATCAGCGAGAGGATGAACAGCACGGAGAACTGCCCCGCCACATCCATCGAGAAATTCATCGACTGGATGAGCATGCCCAGCCCGGCCTGGGCGCCGACGAACTCGGCGACGATGGCGCCGATCAGCGCGAAAATCATGGCGATTTCGAGCCCGGCGAAAATCGAGGGCAGGGCGCCGGGCAGGCGCAGCATCCAGAAAATCTGCGCGTCGCTGGCGGCGAGCGAGCGCATGAGCGAAATGCGGTCCTCATCGGCGGCGCGCAGCCCGGCGATGGTGTTGACCATCAGCGGGAAGAAGCACACCAGGCTGGCGTTGATCACCTTGGACGTGAGGTCGAGCCCGAACCACACGATGATCAGCGGCGCCAGCGCCACTTTCGGCATGGCCTGGAACATCACGATGATGGGGTAGAGGTAGTATTCGAAGCGCCTGGAGAGCGCGACGAAGGTGCCCAGCCCGAAGCCCGCCGCGGCGCCGAAGGCGAAGCCGAGGAAGGTTTCCAGCATGGTGATCCAGATATGCTCGGCGTAGAGCCCGCTGGCGATGCCGCGGTAGAACCCGACCGCGACGGCCGAGGGCGGCGGCAGGATATAGGCCGGCACGTGCAGCAGCCGGGCGGCGCCCTCCCACAGGCCGAGCAGGGCGGCCATCAGCAGCAGGCGGAGGGTCGCGCTCATTCCAGGCCTCCGGTCGCGTTGAGCGCCTGGCGGATGCGACTGACATGCACGCCGAAGGCCTCGGTGTTCATCACCGAGAGCGGCCGCGGGCGCGGGAAATCCACCGCCAGCGTATCCACGATGCGGCCGGGGCGGGGCGACATCACGATCACCCGGTCGGCCAGGAACACCGCCTCCCCCACGGAATGGGTGACGAAGACCACGGTTTTCTGCCGCTCCATCCAGATGCGCTGGAGCTCGAGGTTCATCTGCTCGCGCGTCATCGCATCGAGCGCGCCGAAGGGCTCGTCCATCAGCAGCACCGAGGGGTCATGGATCAGCGCCCGCACCAAGGCGGCGCGCTGCTGCATGCCGCCGGAGAGCTGGTTGGGCAGATGGTGCTCGAAGCCTTGCAGGCCGACCAGTTTGAGCAGCTCCATCGCGGTGGCCCGCATGCGCTCGCGGCCGAGCTTCTGCACGTCCACCGGCAGCAGCGCATTGTCGAGCACGCTGCGCCAGGGGAACAGCACCGGGGTCTGGAACACCACGCCGATATCTTTGCGCGGCCCGGCGATGGGGGAGCCGCCGAGCCGCGCCTCGCCCTCGGTCGGCGGCATCAGGCCGGCGAGGATGCGCAGCAGGGTGGATTTGCCGCAGCCGGAGGGGCCGACAATGGCGACCAGCTCGCCCTCGGCAATCCCGAGGTCGATCGAAGCGAGCGCGGTCACATCGGTGCCGTAGCGCTTGGTCAGGCTGCGAACGGCGATATGCTCCGGTGAGCCGGTATGTTGGGCGGTGTTCAAGCGTCGGGTTCCTCCACCGCGCAGGCTAGCGGGGCGGCGGGGAAATCCGAAGGGGGAAAATCCGGGGGGCACAACGCACGATGATGTTGCACGACGCTGCCGCGCCGCTACGCTATAACGCGCGTATCGGGTGCTAGACCCACGAACACGGGGGGCTTGCGCCCTCCACACGGAATGACCGGGATTGCTGGATGAATAAAGACTGGTTCGCGACGTTCTTGCGGCTTTGGGCGCTGGGGTCGATCGTTTGGATCGGGGTCGGCTTCTACCTTCTGCCGGCCTCATATCAGCAACCGCTGTTCGGCCGTGGCCAGGAGCTGTATATCGGAACGATCTATGACGTCTCGGCGATCGATTACGATGTGCTGTGGAAGTTCCTTGTCGTACTCGGCGTTCCGAATATTGTGCTGTTGGTGGTCTTCGTGATCGCGGGATACCAGCATATCCGCAATAAGCCGGCCAAGCGCGCCGAGCCCATCCGGGCCTGATCTGCACCGCCGGTGCGCTGGCCTGGCGCTACGCCTCGCCTGCGCGCACAACCGAGACCGGTTCTGCCGGTGCCGGTGGCCTCGGGTGGAGCCGGAGTCCCTTGGCGACGATTTTCAGGGCTTCCCAATGGATGCCGCCCACCACTTTCAGGGCGAGCAGAGGGTGGCGCAGGAAGGTGGCTAGCAGGCTGCGGTTGCACAGCTCGCGCCGCGCGCCGGTGAAATTGGCGGTGATCAGCGTGCCGTCCGCGTCGCTGCCGCGCACCGTCACCGAGACGCTGTCTCCCGGCGGGCGCAGCGCGAAATCGTAGCGCATGTCCATCGCCATGAACGGCGAGACGTAGAACGCCTTGTCGCACTGCTGGCGGATCGGCCGGGCCTCGGGGTCGGTTACCTCGATGAGGTAGCTATGGCGCTGGCCGAAGGTGTTGTTCACCTCGTAGAGCACGGCGGCGAGACCGCCGTCCGGCCGGTGGCAGAAATAGGTGGTCAATGGGTTGAAGGCGGCGCCGAGCACGCGGGGGTAGCAGAGCATGCGGATCGCGCCGCCGGCGGCGAGGCCGGCATCGGCGAGGCGGGCCTCGATCTGCGCTTTCAGCGGCGCGCAGGAGCCGTCGCCATGGTCCCGTCCGTTGAAGGACAAAAGATTGAAGCGATCGACGGAGAACCAGCGGAAGCGCGTGGCCAGTTCCGGCAATTCGTCGAGGTCGATCAGCATCGTATAGACGCGATAGGCGAGATCATGCCGGCGCGGGCGGGTGCGGGCGTGGGTGACAAGCCCTGAATAGATCGCCGAACGCAGGCTCACGCCGCGAGTTCCGCGAGGCCATCCGGCCCGGCCGGCAAATGGATGCGGCTCGATTCGCCAGCCACCGACCATGGGCGCCGCACCCCGCCGATCGCCTCGGCCACCGCGAGCCCCGCCTGCAACCCGTCCTCATGGAACCCGGCGCCGAACCAGGCGCCGGCGAACCAGGTGCGGCTTATGCCCTGGATCGACCACAGCTTCCGCTGCGCGCGCAATGCGGTGGCGTCAAAGGCCGGGTGGTTGAAGCTGGTCTCGTGGATCACGCTGCCGGGTGCCGGGTCGCGCTGCGGGTTCAGCGTCATGAACAGCGGCGCGCCGGGCAGGGATTGCAGGTGGTTCATCCAGTAGGTGACGCAGGGCAGCCCGGCATCGGCGCCCGGGCGGCGCTGCCCGAGATAGTTCCAGCTCGCCCAGGCCCGCTTGCGGCGCGGCATCAGCGTGGGGTCGGAATGCAGTACGGCGCGGTTGGCGCTGGGGCGGAAGGCGCCGAGCAGGCCGCGCTCGGCGGGGTCGGCGTCCGGCAGCATGGCCAGCGCGTCATGCGCGTGGGCGGCGAGGATCACCTGATCGAAGCGACGGGACTCACCGCTCCCGTCATGCACGGTGACGCCCTCGGCATCGCGCTGGATGGCGCGCACCTTGCGGCCGGTGAGGATGCGCCCTTCGAGCGGGGTGGCGAGGCGGCGGACATATTCGGCCGCCCCCCCGGCCACCGTGCGCCAGAGTGGCCGGTCATCCACCTGGAGCAGCCCGTGATTGGCGCAGAAGCGCAGGAAGGCCGCGGCGGGGTAGTCGCGCATGTCGGCGCAGGGGGTGGACCAGATCGCGGCGGCCATCGGCAGCAGATGCTCGTGCTGGAAGGCGCTGGAATAGCCGTGCCGGTCGAGATAGCGGCCGAGCGGCTCCATGGTGTCCCACAACTCGCCGATATGGGCCGGCGCGCTGCGGTAGAAGCGCAAGATATCGCGGATCATGCCGATGAAGCGCGGGCGGAGCAGGTTGCGCCGCTGGGCGAACAGGCCCGGGATGTCGGTGCCGTTATATTCAAGCCGCCCGCCATCGAGCGACACCGCGAAGGACATGTCCGACGCCAGGGTATCCACGCCGAGATGGGCGAACATGGCCGTGAGGTTGGGGTAGTTCGCCTCGTTATAGACGATGAACCCCATGTCCACCGCGCGGCCATCCGGGGTGCTGACAGTATAGCTGTGCCCGCCGATGCGCGGCGCCGCCTCGTAAACCGTCACCTCGTGCCGGCGGGAAAGCAGCCACGCGGCGGAGAGCCCGGATATGCCCGTGCCGACCACCGCGATGCGCTGCGAAACCCGCCGGTGGCCGTCGCCGTGAAAATCCATGCCCGTCCTGTCCTGCCTGCGGGCCGCTTGCGGTGAGCCCGCCGGCCGTGATCTGGTTGATATACGCGGCAGATCAGGGGTTGGATCAATGGCGCGAAAATTTTCGTCGGACGGCATCCAGCCCGGATGCCGTGCCGTAGAGGGCACATGCATGAAGGTTTTTTCCTCCGTCTCGCCGCACCTGGCGTCGCGCTGAACATGTCCGGCGAGGCTACGCAGGCGACGCTCCTCGCCGGGCATATCCGCCTGGTCGCCGATCTGCGTGACCGGCGAGCCTTCGCTGCCCTGTTCGAGCATTTCGCGCCCCGGGTGAAGAGCTACATGCTCCGCCTCGGCGCCACCGCCGCCCAGGCGGAGGATCTCGCGCAGGAGACCATGCTCACCTTGTGGCGCAAGGCCGAAAGCTTCGACCCGGCGCGGGCCGGGGCGGCCACCTGGGTGTTCACCATCGCCCGCAACCTGCGCATCGACGCGATCCGCCGTGAGCGGCTGATCGAGCCGGGGGAACCGCCGGAGGATGCCGAGGCGCCGGACATGGCGGCCGATGCGGCGATGGCGGTGGAGCAGGAGGAAGGCCGCATGCGGGCCGCGCTGGCGGCGCTGCCGGAGGAGCAGGCGATGCTCCTGCGGATGTCATTTTACGAGGATTATGCACATGGCGATATCAGTGCCCGGCTGGGCATGCCGCTCGGGACAGTGAAATCGAAGCTGCGGCGCGCGATGCTTCGGCTGCGCGAGGCGCTGGAGGATCTGCGATGAGCGCGTCCCATCATCCCTCCGACGAGACCCTGTTGGCCCATGCCACGGGCGGGCTCGATGAGGCCTATCGCGCCGTGGTCGCCACCCATCTCGCCGGCTGCGCCGCCTGCCGCGCGACGGTGCGCGTCGCCGAGCAGGTCGGTGGCGATTTGCTCGCCAGTATCGAGCGGGTGCCGATGCGCGCGGATGCGCTGGAGCGGGCGATGGCGCGGCTGGACGAGCCGGCCCCTCCGCCGGTGCCGCGCCCTGTCGCAACGGCGGGGCTGCCGGATACCCTCGCCGGCTACGGCATGGGGCGTTGGCGGCCGATGGCCAGGGGGCTGGCGGTGGCGACCCTGCTGACCCCCGAAGGCGGCCGCGCCGGGCTGCATTTGCTGCGGATCGCTCCGGGCATGCACCTCGCCCAGCACGGGCATCGCGGCCTGGAGATGACCTCGGTGCTGCAGGGCGCGTTTCGCGATGGTGAACAGGTCTACCGCGCCGGCGACGTCGCCGAGACTAGCGACGATGACGATCACGCGCCGATGGCGATCGGCGATGAGGTCTGCGTCTGCCTCATCGCGCTCTCCGGCCGGCTGCGCTTCCGCCATTGGGTGTTCCGGCTGCTGCAGCCGCTGATCGGCTTCTGATGTCGGCCACCGCCGCCACGCTTGCCCCGGCCCGGCCGCGACTGCCCGGGGCGATCGACCTCATCAATGCGCTGGCGCCGCGGCGCCGGGTGCGGGTGATCGGCGGGCTCGCCTATGGCGCGGGGCCGCGCCGGGGCGTCGATCTTTATCTGCCCGCGGTGGTGGAGGGGGCGCTGCCGGTGGTGGTGTTCTACTACGGCGGCGGCTGGGAAGAGGGCGAGCGGCGGGACTACCGCTTCGTCGGCGCCGCCCTGGCCGCCCGCGGGGTGATGGTGGCGGTGCCGGATTATCGGCTGCACCCCGAGGTCGGCCATGAAGGTTTCCTGGAAGACGGGGCGGCGGCGCTCGCCTGGGCGCGCGGCTACGCGCCGGGCTGCGGCGGCGATCCCGGCCGGATCGTGCTGATGGGCCATTCCGCAGGGGCTTATATCGCGGCGATGCTGGCGCTTGGCCGCACTGACGTGGCCGGGCTGATCGGGCTCGCCGGGCCCTATGATTTCACGCCGGATACGCCGGCCCGCCGCGCGATGTTCCCCGAGGGGGATGCGCTCGCGGCGGTGATGCCGGTGAACCTCGTGCATCCCGGCGCCCCGCCCGCTTTGCTCGCCACCGGCAAGCGCGACCGCACCGTGCTGCCGCGCAACAGCATCCGCCTCGCCGAGCGGCTGCGCGCGGCGGGCGTGCCGGTGGCCGAGCGGCAATATCGCGGGCTCGGCCACAAGCTGGTGCTGGGCGCGCTTGCCCGTCCCTTGCAGGTGGCCGCCCCCGTGCTGGCCGATTGCCTGCGCTTTATCGGCGATCCCGGAGCGGCGTCATGAGCATCGCGGAACTGGCAGCGTTGGCGGGGGGCGAACTGATCGCGCTGATGTCGCTCGCCTGGCTGGCGCAGCGGGTGAGCGGGAATTCCGGCTGGGTGGATGTCGCCTGGTCGCTCGCGACTGGGCTTGCCGGCGTGACGTTCTGCCTTGTGCCGCTTGAGGGTGCGCCGGTGGGGATGCGGGGCTGGGTGGTGGCGGCGCTGGTGGCGGCGTGGTCGCTGCGGCTCGGCGGCCATATCGCGCTGCGCGCCGCCGCCGGGATCGAGGATCCGCGCTACGCCGCGCTGGCCGTTGAATGGGGGCCGCGCTTCCCGGCCCGGCTCTACGGGTTCCTGATGATCCAGGCTGTGGTCGCCTTCGGGCTGGCCGGCGGCATGGGGCTGGCGGCGCGCAACCCCGCGCCGTTTGGTCTGCTCGATGTGCTGGGGATCGTGGTGCTGGCGGTGGCGATCGCCGGTGAGGCGGCATCGGACGCCTCGCTGCGGCGCTTCAAGGCGGACCCCGGCAATCGCGGCCGGGTCTGCGATGCCGGGCTGTGGGGCTGGTCGCGCCACCCCAACTACTTCTTCGAGTGGCTGGGCTGGGTCGCCTATCCGCTGTTCGCGCTCTCCGGCTTCTGGCCCTGGGGCCTCCTCGCTTTGGCCGCCCCGGCGTTGATGTATTGGACGCTGCGCCACGCCTCCGGGGTGCCGCCGCTCGAAACCCACATGGCGGCCCGCTACGGCGCCGCCTGGGCGGAATACGCCGCCCGCGTTCCCGTCTTCTTCCCGAGGAAGCCCGCCGCATGAGCCTGATCACCGCCGCCGCCGGCCTCGCCGAGCGCCTGCCCATCCCCGATGCCGTGACGGAGTGGGGCATCTCCCGCCTGGTCGGCCGCACCGCGTCCAAGCTCGCCTTGGTGCCGCCGGATGATGGCAGCTTCGCCGCCGCCATGGCCCGCCGCGCGGTGGCGGAGTTCACCGCCGACGCCAATACGCAGCACTACGAGGTACCGGCGGCGTTTTTCGACCATGTGCTGGGGCCGCGAAAGAAATACTCCTGCTGCCTCTACCCCACCGCGGCCACCACGCTTGCCGAGGCCGAGGAAATTTCGCTCGCCGAGACCTGCGTCCATGCCGGTCTGGCGGATGGCCAGGATATCCTGGAGCTCGGCTGCGGCTGGGGCTCGCTGTCGCTGTGGATGGCCGAGCACTATCCCGCCGCCCGCATCACCGCGGTCTCGAACTCCGCCTCGCAGCGCGCCTATATCACCGGCATCGCGGCTTCGCGCGGCTTCGGCAATCTCACCGTGATCACCGCCGACATGAATGATTTCGCCACGCGGGCGCGGTTTGACCGCGTGGTCTCGGTCGAGATGTTCGAGCACATGTCCAACTGGCGGGCGCTGCTGGGGCGGGTGCGCGACTGGTTGCGGCCGGAGGGGCGGGCCTTCATCCACGTCTTCACCCATCGCACCCAGCCCTACCGCTTCGATCCCGAGGATCGCGAGGATTGGATCGCCCAGCATTTCTTCACCGGCGGCGTGATGCCGAGCCACCAGCTCATCCACCAATTCGCCGACCTGTTGGCGGTTGAGGCGGAGTGGCAGTGGAACGGGGTGCATTACGAGCGCACCGCGCGGGATTGGCTGGCGAACATGGACCGCAATGCCGCGGCGATCGCGCCCATTCTGCGCGGGGTTTATGGGCGTGATGCCGCGTTGTGGACGCGGCGCTGGCGGATGTTCTTTCTCGCCACCGCCGGGCTGTTCGGCCATGCCGGCGGGGCGGAATGGGGGGTGAGCCACTACCGCCTCGCGCCGCAATGAGGCGCCGGGCGTGAGGCGGCCCCTTTGAGACGGATCGCGGCCAACGCCGATCCGCTGGCCGAGGCGGCCGGGATGATCGGGCTGATCCTCGCGGCCAACCAGCCCTTTTATCCGCTTTATGTCTGGGGCGCGACCGGCCAGTGGAGCTGGCTCGCCTGCACGGTGCTGTGGGTGATGCCGTTCTTCGCTGCCGTACCCTTCGTCGGCCGGCGCAGCCCGCTGGCGGGACGGCTGCTGCTGCCGTTCGCCGGCATCGCCAATACGGTGCTGATGGCGCGGCTGCTGGGGCCGGAGGCGGGACTGGAGCTGTTCCTCATCCCGTGTGCGGCGCTCGGCGCGGCGCTGTTTCGCGGCGCCGAGCGGGTGGCGATGTTGGCCGTGCTCGGCCTCGCCGTGGTGGCCTGGCTGCTGGCCGAGGGGCCGCCGCTCGGCCTGTTCGATGCTGCCGGCTATGCCGGGCTGCGGCGGATGAACGCGATCAGTGCGATCGCGCTGTGCGGTTTGGTCGGCTGGCTCACGCCGCCGGCGGCTCGGCCTTCGTCTCCGCCTCGCGCTTGAGGGCGCGGTAGCTGCGGGCGCTGAACGGCAGCATGCCGAGATAGAGCACCCCGCCCAGCGCCAGCGCCGCCCAGGGATCGGCCACCAGCACCGCCGCGTAGAGCCCGATGCCGAGCATGGTCGGCAGCACCGTCTCGCTGCGCATCTTGAAGTTCTTGAAGTTCCACACGGGAATCGTCGAGACCAGCAGCAGCGCGGTGCCGATCAGCATCACCGCGCAGAATGCCTGGGCGTGCACGATGGCGTAGAGCCAGTCCCACCCCATGGCTTGCGCTTCGAGCCCGGTGAACAGCGGGAACAGCACCAGCCCGGCGCCGGCCGGGGCGGGCACGCCGGTGAAGAAGTTGTAGGTATAGGCCGGGTGCGGGTCACCATCGATCGCCGCGTTGAAGCGGGCGAGGCGGAGCGCCATGCAGACCGCGAACATCAGGCAGGGCACGAAGCCAAAGCCGCCGGCGGCTTGCAGCGTCCAGAGATACAGGATGAAGGCCGGCGCCACGCCGAAGCAGAGGAAATCGGCCAGGCTGTCGAACTCGGCGCCGAAGCGCGAGGTCGCTTTCAGCAGGCGGGCGATGCGGCCGTCGAGCCCATCGATCGCCGCCGAGACCAGGATCGCCACCGCCGCCGCGCCGAAGCGGCCCTCAAGCGCGAAGCGCATGCCGGTGAGGCCGGAGCACAGGCCGAGCATGGTGAGGATGTTGGGGATCAGCCGGTTGAAGGAGGGGCCCTTGAAGCGCGGGCGCAGGCGCGGCTTGAGGCGCGTCTGCAACTTGCGCATCGAGGCCTCCATCAGCGGCACCGGGCGGGGGCGGTTGAAGCTCATCTCACAGCTCCGCGACGACGGTTTCGCCGCCGATCATGGTCTGGCCCACCGCCACCAGCGGGGTGACGCCGTGCGGCAGATAGACGTCGGTGCGACTGCCGAAGCGGATGATGCCGAAGCGCCCGCCGGCGGTGACCATCTCGCCCTCCCGCACATCGCACAGGATGCGCCGGGCAATCAGGCCGGCGATCTGCACCACCGCGAGATCGCGCCCATCCGGCATCAGGATGGCGAGCGCGTTGCGCTCGTTGTCGGTGCTGGCCTTGTCGAGATTGGCGCTGAGGAACTTGCCGTGGCGGTAGGCGATTCGCGTGACGGTGCCGGCAACCGGGGAGCGGTTCACGTGGACATCGAGCACGGAGAGGAAGATCGCCACCCGCCAGCGCGGCACGTCGCCAAGATCGAGTTCCACCGGCGGCACCGCCATCTGCACCGAGACGATATGGCCGTCGGCGGGGGCGATCACCACCGGGCGGTCCGGGGCGACGCGCTCGGGGTCGCGGAAGAAATAGAGGCAGAACAGGATGAACAGGCCGCCGAGCCAGGTGAGCCAATTGCCCACGAACAGGCCGAGCACCATGGCCACGGCGCCACCGGCGATGAAGGGCCGGCCCGCGGGATGCGGCGGGGCGAGGACGAGGCGGAGGGATTCGGCGAGCGCCATGGGTTTCCTGACTCAAATACGTCACCGGTTTATGGATGCTTCACCATGCCGGTTCAAGGTTCTCGCGCAATCCTGCGGGGAGTTCATGGCATGGCATTGGATCGGCGGGTCCGTTTGGGGCCGTTTCTGGTGGATGAGAATGGCGGCATCACCCCGCCGCGCGACGAGGATGCGCGCTTCACCCTGCGCTGGCGCGGCTGCGTGATGCACGCGGCCCTGCGCGCACTGGGGGAGGATGCTGCGGAGTCGATCGAGCTGCGCATGCTCGCGGTGCTCGGGCGGGTGCCTTCCAGCGCGGAGGCCAGCGGGGAGGCGCGCAATCAGGTGCTGACGCGGTTGCGCGAGGCCAATCGCGAGGCAAGCGGCAATTTGCGGCTGGGGCTGAGCGCCGATCACCGCGTGCTGATGCGCGAATGCCGCGCCTTCGCCGCGCCGCTGACCAGCCGCGCCTTGATGGCGGAGGTGACTGGCTTCGTACTCGGCGTCGCGCCCTATCTCGATTTCGCGGCGGAGGCGGGGGTGGCACCGGCGGGAATGGCGAAGACCTGACCGGGGAAGATGAGGTTCGGGTCGCGGATCTGGTCGCGATTGGCCTCGTATATATCGGTGTAGCGCACGCCTTGGCCATAGGCGGCGCGGGCGATGCGCCACAGGCTCTGGCGCGGCTGCACCACCACCCGGCCCTGCGCGACATCCTCGGCCGATAGTTTGGCGCGGGTGAACGGCAGTTCGATGCGCGCCACGGGCAGGCCGCCGGCGCCGATCTGGTCGAGCCGCAGGCGATGCTCGCCGGGGGCGACCGCCTCGGCGGGTTGCATGGCCCAGCGGCCGGCGGCATCCGCGGTGGCCTCGCCGACTGCGCGATCGTCAATATAGAGGCGGGTCACACTGCCGGGGGCGGCGGCGCCGGAGAAGCGGATGGCGCCGGTGTCGTCGTAATCGACCACATCCAGCCCAAGACGGCCGGCCGGACTCGCCGGGCCTTGCAGCACGCGCGCCGGGCCTGAGGGCGGCATCAGCACGGCAAGCGGTGCGGCTGGCGGAGGGGGGGCTGCCGGGGCGGCGGCCTGCGGAATGGAAGCCTGTGGGATGGAAGCCTGTGGGATGGAAGCCTGGGGCGCCGGGGTGGCAGGTGCGGCGGGGCGCGACGGAGCGGCGGGCGCCTGGGGGGCGTTCAGCACGACCACCACGGGGGCCTCGGCCTCGAGCAGGCTGCCATCCGCCTGTCGAGCGGCGACTTTCAGTTCATGCCCGCCGGGTGGCAGTGGCTGGGCGGGGGTGATGACCCATTGGCCGCTGCGATCCGCCTCGCCGCGGGCGATTTCCCGGCCATCGACGGTGATGACGATCTGCGCGCCCGGCGCCGCACGCCCGGCCAGCACGGCATCGCCGGTGGGGCTGATGCGCACGATATCGAAACTCGGCCGCATCGGCGCGGCGGCAGGCGGGCGGGCCGCGGCCTGCGGGGCAGGGGCGGCAACGGCCGGCGGCGGCGCCGCAGCGCGCGGTGCCGGTGCGGGAGACGGAGTCGCTGCAGGTGGCGAAGCGGCAGGCGGCGCGGTTTGCACCGGCGCCGCGACGACCGGCGCCGCGATGACGGGTGCTGGAGTGGCGGGTGCCGGAGTTGCGGGTGCTGGAGTTGCGGGTGCCGGGGCGGCCGTGATCGCCGGTACGGGCGCGGGGGCCGGCAACGGCGCCACCTTGGCGACCTGCGCCGCCGGCTGGGTCTTCGCCACCACAGGCGCAGGAGCGGGCGGCGCCTCGATACGCGCCGGGCGCAGCACGAACCACCCGGCCGCGACCAATGCCGCCAGCCCGATCGCCCATAGCGCCCGCGTGCGGGTCGAGATTTGCGTCTGTGTGCTCAGGGCCGCGCCTCCGTTGAGGGGGAAACCCTAAGCACGGGAATCCCGCTTGTCACACGGAAATATCGTCCGCTATCCCCAGTAGCCCGATCTGCGGTCATAATGGCCCCAATCACGAGCGGAGAGTGACATGGCCCAAAAGCCGAAGACCGGCGGAATCCTGCTGCCAATGCCCATCTGGGACGTGCCCGTGCGGCTGTTCCACTGGATGCTGCCCATCCTGGTGGCGGTCAGCTACATCAGCGTCAAGAAGGATATGATGACGCTGCATTTCCTCGCCGGCTACACCATGGCGGCGCTGCTGATCTTCCGCATCGTCTGGGGCTTCGTCGGCAGTGAAACCGCCCGCTTCAGCCACTTCCTGAAATCCCCCATCGCCGCGATCCGCCATCTCGGGCACTTCTTCAAGCGCGATCCCGACACCCAGGTCGGCCACAACGAAGCCGGCGGCTGGATGGTGGTGGTGCTGCTGGCCCTGCTCGTCGTCCAGGTCGCCACCGGCCTCTGCGCCAATGACGACGGCACCACCGAGGGGCCGCTGATGAAGCACATCAGCAAGGACCTCTCCGACCGCCTCTCGCTGTTCCACGAAATCAACTTCAAGCTGCTGATGCTCATGGTCGCCGGCCACCTCGCCGCGGTGATCGGCTACGCGGTGTTCCGTGGGCATGATTTGGTGCGCCCCATGGTCACCGGCCGCAAGCGCCTCCCGGCCGCGACTCCGGCCCCGGCGATGGTGCATCCGCTCGCCGCCCTCGTGATCCTGGCGATCGCCGCCGCCCTGGTCTTCGCCATCGCCCGCTACGCCTAAACCGGAGACCGCCCAATGTCCGACGTCCATTCCGTCGCCGTCTTCTGTGGCTCCACCATGGGCAATGACCCCGCCCACGCCGAAGCCGCCGCCCGCTTCGGCACCGCGCTGGCCCATGCCGGCATGCGGCTGGTCTATGGCGGCGGCAAGGTCGGCCTCATGGGGGTGATCGCCGATGCCGCACTCGCCGCCGGCGGCACCGTGGTCGGCATCATCCCCGAATTCCTGCGCGCCCGTGAAGTCGCCCATCCCGGCATCACCGAGACCGTCATCACCGACTCCATGCACACCCGCAAACGCCGGATGTTCGATCTCGCCGACGCCTTCGTCTCGCTCCCCGGCGGGCTCGGCACCTTCGACGAGACCATCGAGATCATCACCTGGCGCCAGCTCAAGCTGCACGACAAGCCGATCCTGATCGCCGATCTCAACGGCGCCTTCACCCCCCTGGTCGCCGCCATCGACTCCGCCGTTACCGCCGGCTTCGCCCGCTCGGAATCCCGTGCCTTGTTCGAAGTCACCACCTCAGTCGAGGCGACGATCGAGCGCCTGAAGCATCTGGCAACCGTCCGCGGCGGAGCATCTGCCCTTCTCTAACCGCCGCTTGCACCTCGTCGCCTGGGCGGCTATACCCCGCGCCTCGGTCGGAGTGTAGCTCAGCCTGGTAGAGCACTGTGTTCGGGACGCAGGGGCCGGAGGTTCGAATCCTCTCACTCCGACCAGTCCCCAAATCCCCTAACGCGCCATGATGGCGTCGTATCGCGCCAGCAGCCGCTCGGCGCGCCGCACCACGGGGATGTCGATCATCTTCCCCTCCAGCGCCACCGCGCCCTTGCCCTCCGCCCGTGCCGCCGCATCCACCGCGATCACCTTGCGCGCATACTCCACCTCCTGCGCCGAGGGCGTGAAGGCGGCGTTCAGCGGCCCCACCTGCGCCGGGTTGATGCAGGACGCCCCTTCGAACCCCAGCCGGCGCGAGCGCTCGGCCATCGCCTGAAACGCCGCCGGATCGCCGAACCCGGCCAGCGTGCCCGTCAGCCCCAGCGCCATCAACCCCGCCGCCCGCGTGGCATGCAGCACCAGCGAACGCGCCACGGCGAGCGCCTCCTCGCTCGGCTCGCTCTCGATGGCGGTGGCGAAATCCTCCGCCCCCAGACTCATCGCCACCCCCCGCGGCGAGGCCCGCCCGATCGCCTCGGCATGCGGCAGCGCCTCCGGCGTCTCCACCAGCAGATAGAACCAGAGATGCCCCACCGGCAGCCCGGCGCGGGCCTCGCACTCGCTGACGAGCTCGTCGAGCAGCTTCACATGGTCCGCCCCCCGCGCCTTGGTGATGATCAGCCCATCCACCGCCGGGCACACCGCCGCCTCGATATCCCGCACCGCCAGCGACAGCGGCGCGTTGATCCGCACCAGCACATCCGCGCCCCCCTGCCGCACCATCGGCGCCGCGGTCGCAATCGCCGCCCGCGCCCGCGGCTTTTCCTCCGGCGGCACCGCGTCCTCGATATCGAGCAGAATGCAGTCCGCCCCCCGCGTATGCGCCTTCTCGACGAACCGGCCGACATGCGCCGGCACATACATCAAGCTCCGCCAAACCGGCCGTGTCCGCGCCATCATCGCCTCCCCACTCTTCGCCCGCCCCGGCAGTCTCCGGTTGCCCCAGTCTCGATCACGCGGCACAAACTGTCGAGCAGCCGCACCCGCTGCAACTGGGAAGGGAGCCCGCATGAACCGTCGCGCGCATTACGAAGAACACGGCTTCCTCGTCGTGCCCAACGTCGTCTCGCCCCCCGAAATCGCCGCCCTCAACGCCGCCATCGAGCAGGTCTGCGCCGAACATGGCGCCACCCTCAAACCCGACGGCAAACTCGTCTACGACGACGTCCTCTGCATCCACTTCCCCCACAAACTCAACGCCACCATCCGCGCCGCCATGTCCCACCCCGGCATCGTCGAAATCCTCACCGACTGCCTCGGCCCCAACGTCAAATGCATGCAGTCGATGTTCTTCGTGAAGAACGCCGGCAAGCCGGGCCAGGCCTGGCACCAGGACGAATTCTACATCCCCACCCGTGACCGCAGCCTCGTCGGCGGCTGGATCGCCCTCGATGACGCCACCATCGAAAACGGCTGCCTCTGGGTCATCCCCGGCAGCCATCAACCCGGAATCATCTGGCCCACCGGCCCCCACAGCTCGGACGAATTCGACGGCGCCGACGCCGCCCGCGATTTCCCCTACGACGAAGCCAGCGCCGTCCCCGTCGAAGTCAAAGCCGGAGACGTCGTCTTCTTCAACGGCTACCTCCTCCACCGCTCCCTCAAAAACCGCTCCGCCGGCTTCCGCCGCGCACTCGTCAACCACTACATGCGCGCCGAAAGCATGCTCCCCTGGAACTGGGACGGCCGCCACGGCGGCACCACCGACAACCGCGACATCATCATGGTCGCCGGCGTTGACCCCTACGCCTGGAAAGGCCTCGAAGAAAACCAACAACCCATGCTCCGCCGCGAGACGCCTCGCCCGCGTCAGTAGGAAGAAAGAGCTTCTTTTTTGAAAAAAAGAAGCAAAAAACTTTCATCCGTCTAGCGCCCCCTCTCCCGCACTGCGGGAGAGGGTCGGGGTGAGGGTGGCAGCCACCGCCCCCAACCCAGCCCAAAAGCCGCCGATCCAACTGTCAAAGACCACCACCCACGCCAAATCCCCCGCGCACAGCCCTCAGGCCATGCCGGTTCGCCACGCGATATTCCTGAAATCCCCCCAAGGCGGCCCCCGCCCAAGCACGCACATCCGCACGGTGCGCAGGACCA
>CAIPLM010000287.1 GCA_903865895.1 uncultured Rhodospirillales bacterium
CAGTTGGAGAATCTGCTGGCGCGGCCCGATGTGGCCGGGATTCTCGCGCTGTATCCGCAGGCGCGGGCGATGTTCCGCCCGATCTGCCACATGCTCGGCATCGCGCCGGCCACGGTGCCTGCTGTGCCGAAGCGGGTGAGCGTGCGGCGTGCGTCTCCGCGGAAGCGGCGGCTCACGCGGAAGGAGCGCGAGGCGATTTTGTGGTACCCGAACTCCGAGGGGCAGCCGATGAAGCTGCTGCCGAAAAAACTGCCGCGGGATTGACCGGGTTTTCTGCGTCTTATTTGTTTCGATTATTTACCGAATTTTGTCTGCCAGCCGGGGCGCCACTTCCACGCGCAGCCAGTTGGCGAATTCGCGGCGGTGGCGGTTGGGGTCGATGATGTCCGGCGAGATGCCGTAGCGCCAGGCGAGGTCGGCGCGGGCGGGGTTGTCGTGGAGGGCGCGGAGGTCGGCGGCGAAGGCCTGGGCCTGTTCGATTGTGGGGAAGAGGCCACGATCGACCAGGCGCTGGGCGCTGCGGCGGAACATGGCGGAGATTTGCAGCAGGTCATATTCCGGGTGGTATTGCACGCCCCAGAAGGAGCGCGTGCCGTCATGCAGGGAGGCGGCCTGCACGTCGCTGACGGCGTTGCCGGCGAGGAGGACGGCGCCGTCCGGCAGGTCACACACTTCGTCCTGATGGACGCAGAGGGCGTCGAATACGCTGGGTTTGCCCTCGTACATCGGGTGGGCGCGGCCGGCCTCGGTGAGCAGGATGGAGCGGGCGACGCCGGATTCGGCGCCCTTGGGGTTGCGGTGCACCCGGCCGCCGAGGGCGACCATCATGACTTGCAGCCCCCAGCAGGAGCCGAAGCAGGGCACGCCGGCCTGGAAGGCAATTCGGGCGAATTCGATCTGCCGGGTGACCTCTGGGGTGTCGTGGTAGGCGTTGAGCGGCGAGCCGGTCCAGGCGATGCCGTCGAAATCGGAGAGCGCCATGCCCTGGGGGAGGGTGGCGCCATCGGCGGCGGCGAGCACGAAGGTTTCGACCCCGCCGACGCTGGCATGGGCCTGGCTGTCGAGGGCCGCGGCGTAGTTGGGGCCATGGCGGCGGCCGCCGGCCTGCTCCAGCAGGTCCTGCGAGGAGGAGGGGGCGCCGTCAACGATGAGGATATGGGCGGGCACGTGCGATTCCCTGGATGTGCGAGTGCTTTTTGCCGGCAGTCCGCGGCCAAATCATGGCGCGGAGAGCCACTCCAGCAACTCGCCGTTCAATTCGCCGGGGTAGGTGTGGCTGAGGTCCTCGAATTCCCGGTAGATCACCTGGGCGCCGGCTTCGGCCAGGGCCGCCTGGGCGCGGCGGGCGGTTTCGACGGCGAACATCCAGTCTCGCGCGCCGTGGGCGATGGTGATGGGCAGGCCGCGCAGGCGGGATGGCTCGGCCATTTGCGCGAGGATGGGGTGGAAGGCGGCGGCGACCGGGGCGAGATGGGTGAAGGGGGAGGCGCTTTCGAGCCCGGTGACGTAGGTGAAGGTGCCGCCATCGCTCATGCCGGTCAGCAGCATGCGGGTAGGGTCGATCCGCCATTGGCCGCTTATGTCGTCGAGGATGCGGAGCAGGTTGGGCGTGTCGGTGTCCTCGCCCATCAGAGCCCAGGTGGAGCCGGTGGCGGTGGGGGTGACGAGGATGGCACCGTGGCTGCGGGCGGCGCGGTGCCAGGTCCAGAGGAAATCGCGGCCATTGCCGGAACCGCCGTGGAGCGCGACGACCAGGGGCATGGCGCGCTCGGGGGAGGCGTATTCCGGCACGTAGAGCGAGTAGCCGCCGCTTCTGCCGGGTTCGTTGGCAACGTGATGGACGCCGGTGTTGGGGCGGGGATTGGCCAGGGCGGCAAGCAGGGCGGTGCTGTCGCGCCGGCCGGGTTCCAGGAAGAAGCGGCTGACCGGGGCGAGCAGTGTGGCGGCGGGATAGAGTGCGGCCCGGGCGCGGGGGATGTGGCGGAGCGCGCGGAAAACGGCGCGCACCCCGTCCTCAGAGTCGAGCGCTGCCCGCAGCCCGTCAAAGGCGGCGATCGCCTCGGTGGCGGAGGCGGCGATGGCGGCGCGCAGGGTCTCGAGTTCAGGGGGGAGGTGGGCGAGGCCGGGGAGGGCGTCGCGCAGCTCGGCGTCGGGCTCCCCGACCGCATCCATCACCGCGTCATACTCCGCGGGGTCAAAATGCCGGGCGACGACGCCCAGCACGTCAAGCGCGTGGAGCAGCGGCTTCAGTGCCGCGACCAGGGCGGCGGAGGGGTCAGCCACCGCTCAGGCGGCCACTGCTGCTTCGGCCTGCCAGGTTTTGACCACCGGCAGGACTTCCTTGGCGAAGAGGCGCATGGAGCTTTCCGCGAGATCATAGGGAATGCCGCCGAAGCGGAAGGAGGTGGACATCTCGAAGGCGCCGAGCAGGGTGCGGCGGGCTTCGAGGGCGCGCAGGATGCGGTCCGGCGAGCCCCAGATGGCGGCTTTCATGAAGCCGTCGATCATGCCCTCCACGCCGGTCTTGCGGGCGATCTCGGATTTCTGCGCGTAGGCGTTGTAACCCTTGGCCTGGGAGAAGTGGTCGCTCATCAGCTCGTAATGCTCGATGTTGCTCTTCACGAAACTGCCGAGATGGCGGCGGGAGACCTCCTCCTCATCGGCGCGTGTGGTGCAGACGCAGAAATCGGCGATGAGTTCGGGCGGCGCGATGCGGCCATGCGCCTCGGCGAACAGGCGGCGATAGGTTTGGATGGCGGGGAAGCGGAGTTCCCACGGCCGGTCGGCGAACATCACCATGCGGGCGCCGAGCCGGGCGGCGGCGGCGAGGGAGTCGTCACTGGAGGCTACCGCGTAGATGCGGTCCGACATGTCATGCCGGGGGCGGGGGCGCAGTTCGACGCGGGGCTGCGGGTAGTATTTGCCATTGCCCTCGATGTAGCCGGTCTTCAGCGCATCGAGGATCATGGCGGCGGCTTCGTCGAAGCGCTCGCGGGACTGGTCCATCGTCTGGTTGAAGGCGGCGAATTCGCGCCGGGCGAGGCCGCGGCCGATGCCGAAGCGCAGCCGGCCGCCCGACATGATATCGGCGGCGATCGCCTTTTCCGCCACCCGCAGCGGGTTGTTCCACGGCAGGATGACGGCGGCGGTGCCGACATCGGCATTGGGGCAGAGGGCGGCGAGGTATGCCGCAAGCTGGAGGTTATCGGGGCAGAAGGAGTAGTCGTTGAAATGGTGTTCGACGGCCCAGAGGCAGGTGAAGCCGAGCTCATCGGCCAGGCGGGCGAGGCGGATTTCCTCGTCCCACACCTGCCCATCGTCCATATTCTCCCAGCCGTAGCTGGCGAAAATCATCTGAATGCCGACGTCCATCCTGGCCTCCCCTTCCGGCGGCCCGTTGGTTCAGCCCGCGCGGCCGATGATGGACCCGGTGGCGACCAGTTCGTCAAGCAGGGCGAGCGTCGCCGTGGCTGGCGCGGTGAAGGGATCGAGGCCCGGACGCACCGAGTATTTCAGCAGCAGCGACGCATTCACCCGGGCGAAATCCACCCGCCCCATCGTCCAATGGCCGAAGCGGCGCTCGGGGATTTCGGCGAAGGACAGCAGGCGCACGCCGTTATGCCGGTCATCGCGCACGATGGTGGTGAACAAGTCACTCACCTCGTCGCGCCCGCCTTCGAGCACCTGGATGAAAATGCCGTCGGCGTGGCACAGCAGGCCGGTGATGCCGCGCGGCGGGTTGTTGCGCTGGGACTGGGTGACGATCGCATCCACCCGTGCCGCGTCGAGCGGGGCGGTCACGCGGCTGGCATAGAGGCAGCGGACGAGCATGCGGATCATCCCTTCAGCTTGATGAGGGAGAGGAACTCCCGCCGCAGGGCCGCGTTCTTGAGGAATGAGCCGCGCATGACGCTGTTGATCATCTTCGACTCGTTGTCCTTCACGCCCCGCCAGTGCATGCAGAAATGATCGGCCTCCATCACAACGGCGAGCCCATCCGGAGTCACCTTGTCCATCAGCAGCTCGGCGAGCTGGGTGATCGCCTCCTCCTGGATTTGCGGGCGGCTCATGATCCAATCGGCGAGACGGACGTATTTGGACAGGCCGATGAGGTTGGAGTGCTCGTTCGGCACCAGCCCGATCCACAGGCGGCCCATGATCGGGCAGAAATGGTGCGAGCAGGCGCTGCGGATGGTGATGGGGCCGACGATCATCAGCTCATTGAGCGAGGCGACGTTGGGGAACTCGGTCACCCCCGGCGCCGGCGCGTAGCGGCCGCGGAAGACCTCGGTGAGATACATCTTAGCGACGCGGCGTGCGGTGTCCTGGGTGTTGTGGTCGGTCTCGGTGTCGATCACCAGGCTTTCCAAGACGCCCTGCATCTTGCCGGTCACTTCCTCCAGCAAAGCGTCAAAATCGCCGGGCTCGAGGAACTCGGAGATATTGTCGTTGGCGTTGAACCGCTTGCGGGCTCGACGGATGCGCGCGCGCACGCGGGCCGAAGCCGGCTGGGTGGTCTCGTCGTCGTCAGGCGAATTTTGGGCCATGGGTCTCGCGGGAGTCGGGTGTGGGCCAGATCGATCACGGTTCAGGTGGGGTTGCTTGGCCCGGTTGCAAAGCCCCGGCCGATGCTGGACATAATCGGGGAGGATCGAGGAGGACCCGATGAGCCAAACCGCGCGCCCGACATGGATCATCGAACGCGACGTCAGCCGCGGCAAGGTACGCATCGGCGTGCTCGGCAGCCGCTTTGCCGCCGAACTGAACGGGCGGAGAATTGCGTTGCAAAACAACGATATCCTCTCCATCCAGGAAATCGCCGCCTCGCGCTACACGGCGAGCATGGTGCCCACCCTGCGCGATGGCGGCTACAGCCACCTGCTCGGCGGCCAGGTGGCGCTGCTGCCCGGGGAGGCGAAAACCCTGAAAGAGGTGGCGATGGGAACGCCGGAGGGGCTGCGCATCCATCGCGCCAAGCTGCTCGAAGCGCTGGAAAAAGAGGCCTTCGACGACAGCGACGTGCAGGACGTCATCAGCGGCCTCGCCCAGCATGGCGACGAGCGTACGCTGCGTATCAGCCCGGCCCGCCAGGCCCTCACCGACTTCGATCGCCGGCACCCGCAAGTGGCGGCTGCGAAAACCGCGGAGGGCTGACCGGGGGCGTAGGCTGGAACGCTGCCGGCCGCGGCTCAATCCGCGACCTGCGCCGTCCCCATGCCGTAGCGGTCGGCGAGCAGCCCCGACACCAGGTTGACGATGACGCGGGCGCCGAATGGCTTGCGCAGAAAGCGCGACCGCGGGTCGTCAGGGATTGCGTCCACAATCTCCCAGTCGGTCACGCCGCTGATGAACACCAGGGGCAGCGCCGCTTGCCGCGCCCTCAACCAGCGGCCGAGTTGGATGCCATTCATCCGGCCGGGCAGCGAAACATCGAGCACCGCGGCGTCAATCGTCGCATCCGCCACGAGTTCGCTGGCCCGGTCGGAGTTATCGGCCTCGCTGACCAGGAACCCCGCGGCCCGCAAGGATCGTGCAACCACGTGCCGCACCAGATGATGGTCCTCGACGAGGAGAACGTGCCGTTGGCGCATCTGGCCGGCTATCCGACTGCGCCCGCGGTCATCAATCGAGGACACGAGGCGCACCGGGGCACCCGGTTCTACCGGCTCGGTCGACATCAGCAGCGCTTCGCTCCGTATGATCCATGCGCCATACCTGCGCCTCGCGCCTCGCGCCATGATCAAAGTCACATCATTTGATCGTCAAAATTCGTTAATTCGACCGCAGACTCACACAAATTTTCAAAATTAACGCTGCTGCCATTTTGCGTGGCGTTATCGCCGCACCTGCCGAGCGGATACAGAGCCCTGGCGATTTGCCGCATTCGTGATGGGCACATGGGGGTGGGAGGCTGGGAAACGGCGATCGTCGGATGCTCGGATGGGGGGCCGGTTTTGTCGGTTGGGACTACGAACCGAACACTTCGCCCCACACATCGCGCAGCACCGCATCGACCTCCGGCATCGTTACCGGCAGGCCGAGGGCAGCGAGGCTGGTGACGCCGTGTTCGGCGACGCCGCAGGGCACGATGCCACCAAAATGGTCGAGCGCCGGCTCCACGTTGAGCGCGATGCCGTGCCAGCTCACCCAGCGCGTCACCCGCACGCCAATGGCGCCGATTTTCGCCTCCGTCCCTGCCGCGCGATCGGCGACCCATATGCCAACGCGGCCTTCCCGCCGCTCGCCCTTCACGTTGAACCGCTCAAGCGTGCGGATGAGCCATTCCTCCAGCGCATGCACATAGCTCCGCACATCGCGCGGGCGCACCAGGCCGCGCGGGCGGGTGAGGTCCAGCATCACGTAGGCGATGCGCTGGCCGGGGCCATGATAGGTCCATTGCCCGCCGCGCCCGGCTTCGAAGGTGGGGAAACGGGCGGGATCGGTGAGATCCTCGGGGCGGGCGGAGGTGCCTGAGGTGTAGAGCGGTGGATGTTCAACCAGCCAGACACATTCAGCGGCCTCGTCGGCGTGAATCGCCGCCACCCGGGCCTGCATGGCAGCGACCGCATCGGGATAGGATGTCAACCCCTCCGCAATCAGCCACTCCAAATCTTGTCGCCGGATCGCGTTCTCGGTCATTGATGCCCGCTCCGTCATCCGCTATACCGCGCCCCTGCCCACGGTGCGGTCGTGGTGGAATGGTAGACACGCAAGCTTGAGGTGCTTGTGGGGGAAACCTCGTGGAAGTTCGAGTCTTCTCGACCGCACCAACTTCTCCCCTGACATAATTGGTTCTGCCCGTCGCCTAGGCGACCAGCTCGGTGTCTGCGGGAATGGCCAGCACGGCCGCCAGGCGTTGCAGGCGCCGCGTCACGCTCTCCCCCTCGAACACGCCGCTCCCCTCGGTCAGCCGCAGCGTCAGGCTGCGTCCGGCGCTCAACTGCGTGCCGCGCAGCAGCGCTGCCGTGCCCGCCGAGAGCGTGTAGGCGAGGCGCAGCGCATGGCCGAGGATCTCGGATTGCCGCTGATCGGCCGGCGACAGCAGGTTGCGGGCGGTGGCGAGAAAGCCGGCATCGGGCTCCGCTTCGTAGCGGATGGCGAGCGTCACGCCCAAAAAGGCGCGGGCATGGTGGTCGAGACCGATGCCGGGCTGGCGGAGAATGCGCAGGAAGGCCTGCTCGGGCCGGTATTCCGGATGGTCCCGGCTGCCGATATCGCTCATCCAGCAGGCGGCCTCGCGCAGCCGGCGCATCACCGGGGTTTCGCCGGGGAACAACGGATCGGTCCAGCCGATCAGCGCGGGGGGCAGTTCGATGTCGCGGCTGAAGCGGGCGGCATAGTCGAGCCCGGCGGCGATCAGCGGGTCCTGCGCGCGGGTCTCGCGGTCGAGCAGGTGCATATACCAGCCCTCGCGCAACCCGTTGGCGGAGAATACCACGCGGCGCGCTCCGGTATCGCGCAGTAGACGCCGCAGCACCACGGCGGCGAAGGGCAGATCATCGACACGGCGGCGCGGCACGCCGGGCATGCGTTCCAGCGCCCGGCGTGAGCTCTCGGCGACCAGGGTGGCGAATTCGCGCATTTCGTCGCGCGCGACCGTGTAGTGGTGCACCAGAGTCAACGGGTAGCGGGTGCGCGCGATATGCATGCGCGCCAGTGCACGCCAGGCGCCGCCGACGGCGTAGAGGTCGGCCCCCTCACCAGACGCCAGCCATCCGACCTCCGCCAATTCCGCCTCGGCGATCTGCCGAGCGCGATCGGGGTCGTTGCGGGCGCGCTCGGAGAGGCGGATGACGCCGAGCTTCAGCGTCTGCGCCTGGTGGCGGGTGCCGCGATCGAGCCGGACGACCTCGAGCGAGCCGCCGCCGATATCGGCCAGCACCCCTTCGGCGGCGGGAATGCCGCCCAACACCCCGGCGGCGGCGAAATCGGCCTCCTCGGTGCCGGAGAGGATGCGGATCGGCACGCCGGGCATGCGGTCATGCAGCAGGCCGACGAATTCCGGCCCGTTGCGGGCATCGCGCACCGCCGCGGTGGCCAGCACCTCGAAGGGGTCGGCATGCATGGCGCGCGCGATGGCGTAGTAGCGCTGCATCACCTGCAGCGCCTGGGCCACGCCCTCGTCATTCAGCCGCCCGGTGGTCTCGAGCCCGCGGCCGAGCCGTAGCACCGCTTTTTCATTGAAGATGGCGACGGGGTTGCGGCCCCGCCCCTCGAACACCACGAGGCGGACGGAGTTGGAGCCGAGGTCGACGACTGCGGCGCGTTTCGGGAAATCGGAGGTCACGTCAATCCTGTGTAATGCGGTCGTGGCGGCGGGCATGCGGCACCGGCGAGGGCACCGCGACCCCCTGGGCGGCGGAGCCGCGGCCGGACAATGAGGGGTTGGTCATGAAATAGTCGTGCGCGCTGATGCGCTTCTTGACGCCACCCGCGGCCATGCGCCGCCAGACGCCGTCGGCGCCGAGTTCCCAGGACTGCATGGTGTCGCGCAGATTGATCGCCATGATCTGGTCGAGCACCTGCTCATGCACGGTCGGGTTATGGATCGGCACCATGGTCTCAACCCGCCAGTCGAGATTGCGCGGCATCCAGTCGGCCGAGGAGATGAAGACGCGGGCATGCCGGCTCGGCAGTGCGTGGCCATTGCCGAACACCGAGATGCGGCTGTGCTCCAGGAACCGCCCGACGATGGATTTCACCCTTATGTTCTCCGACAGCCCCGGAACCTGCGGCCGCAGGCAGCAGATGCCGCGCACTACCGCGGTGATGCGCACGCCGGCGCGGGAGGCCTCGTAGAGCTTGTCGATCAGCGCCTCGTCCACCAGGCTGTTCATCTTCAGCCAGATCGTCGCCGGCTTGCCCTCCCCGGCGAACAGGATCTCACGGTCGATCAGCTCCAGCAGGGAGGCGCGGATGGTCAGCGGCGAGAAGGCCAGCGCATCCATCCGCTCCGGCCGCGCATAGCCGGTCATGTAGTTGAAAAGGCGCGCCGAATCGCGGGTCAGGTCGGGGTCGCAGGTGAAGAAGCTGAGGTCGGTATAAATGCGCGCGGTGATCGGGTGGTAGTTGCCGGTGCCGAAATGGGCGTAGCTGCGCATGGTGCCGCCCTCGCGGCGCACCACCAGCGAGAGCTTGGCGTGGGTCTTCAACTCCGTGAAGCCGAACACCACCTGCACGCCCGCAGCCTCCATCACCCGGGCGAGGCGGATATTGGCCTCCTCGTCGAAGCGCGCCCGGAGTTCCACCATGGCGGTGACCGACTTGCCGGCCTCGGCCGCCTCGATCAGCGCTTTGACGATCGGACTGTCGCGGCTGGTGCGATAGAGCGTCTGCTTCACCGCCACCACGCTGGGGTCCGCCGCGGCCTGGCGGAGGAATTGCACCACCACGTCGAAACTCTCGAAGGGGTGGTGGACGATGATGTCCTTCGCCCGGATCGCCGCGAAGCAATCGCCGCCGAAATCGCGGATGCGCTCGGGGAAGCGCGGCGTATAGGGCGGGAATAGCAGGTCCGGCCGGTCATCGACGATGAGCTGCGAGATGTCGGACAGGCCGAGCAGGCCAGACTGATCGTAGATGTCCTGGCTGCTGGCGCCGAGCTCGTCGATCACCAGTTCACGCAGCACCTCCGGCATGTCGGCGTTCACCGTAAGGTGGATCGCCACCCCCCTGCGCCGACGCTTCAGCGCCGTCTCGTAAGAGCGCACAAGGTCCTCGGCCTCTTCCTCGAACTCCACATCGGTATCGCGGATCAGCCGGAAGGAGCCGGAGGCGAGCACGCGGAAGCCTGGGAACAGGCGGTGCAGCGAGAGGCGGACGAGATCTTCCAGCAGCACGAAGCGGATCGGGCCGGCCTCGCTGGCCGGCAGGCGGATGAAGCGCTCAACCAGCGCCGGCATCGGGATCAGCGCACTCATGCCCTGGCCGTCGGACTCCCGCACCAGCCGCAGCACCATCACCAGCCCCATATTGGGGATGAAGGGGAAGGGATGCGCCGGGTCGATCGCCAGCGGGGTGAGGATTGGGAAGACGCGCTCCATGAACCAGGCGTCGAGCCAGCTGCAATCCTGGTCGGACAGCGCATCCGTCTCGGTGACGACGAGGCCCGCGGCGTCAAGCTGCGCCCGCAGATTGCGCCAGGCGCGCTGCTGATCAATCATCAGCGCGCGGGCGCGTGTCTCCACCTCCGCCAGCTGCTGCGCCGGGGAGCGGCCATCCTGCGAGAGGGTGGCGATGCCGGCCTTGGCCTGCCCCATCAGACCGGCGACGCGCACGGAATAGAATTCGTCGAGGTTGGCGGCGGAGATGGCGACGAAGCGCAGGCGTTCCAGCAGCGGATGCCGGGCGTTCTCGGCCTCCTCCACCACGCGCTGGTTGAAGGCGAGCCAGGAGAGTTCGCGGTTGATGAAGCGCTCCGGGTCCGCAGCGCCGATCGCCACCGGCGGGGCCTCGATGGTGGCGCCGGCGCCGCCCGCGACATGCATCGAGGTACTGCCCAGGGCGGTGAGCTCGTCAGAAATCAGGGCGCGCTCCTTACGGGAATTTCGATTGCTGCGCGGCATGGCTACACGACCCTCCTGTCCGGCCGCGAGGGGGCCGGAGCATCCGTCATCAAACCGTCATCCTCCTCCGCATCGAGCAACCCAGCAAGCGCGGCGGCGGCGAGCGGGCGGGTGATCGGTGAATGGGCGGAGAAGGCGGCCTGATCGAGCCGCGCAGCCGCGAGACGCAGCGCGGCGGGAGTACGGGGGAGGCGGCGCAGCAGGAACTCCTGCACCGTCTCATGTACAGCCAGATGGCGCTCGACCAGCAGGCGGCGAAGCAGCAGGCGGAGCAGGTCGTCCTCGGCGGCGGCGATCTCCGCGGTGGTGATGGCACGCAGCCGGCTGGCGAGGTCGGGCAGCGCGACATTCCATCGTCCCGGCGGCGCCTCCGCGGCCAGCAGCAGCGGCTGCCCAGCCTCGCCGGCGGCGTTGATGAGGTGCAGCAACGCCTGCTCGGGCACCGAAGCAGCATCGTCGATCGCCATCGGGTGCGTGGGAGGCGCGGGCACCAGACCGGGATCGATCTCCGGCCCGCGCAGGATCTCCGCCCCCTCCCGCAGCGCCCAGCCATGCAGCAGATGCGTTTTGCCGCAGCCCGCCGGCCCCCACACGGCCAACCGGCCCTGCGGCCAGTCCGCGGTGCGGGCGAGCCAGGCGCGCGCCTCGGCGTTCGACGCCGCCTCGATGAAATCGCCGGGCTCGAAGCGGGGTGCCGGGTCGAACGGCAGCGCGAGTTGGCGGATGCGCGCCTTCATCGCCGGGCCGCCTTCACGATATAGGCCCCGCCCGAAACCAGCGTGCTCGCTGCCACCATCCATATCAGCACATTGTACAGCGGGTGATCGTGGCGCCCGATGCCGGCAAGGAACAGCGAGGCGGCCACCAGCATGATCTGCAGCAGGGTGTTGAGCTTGGAGACCAGCAGCGGCTTGATCTGCGGCGGATCGCCCAGCAAATAGAGTACCAGAACCCCGCCGACGATGATGAGATCACGGAACACCACCATGATCGCCAGCCAGTCCGGCAGCACCTGCACGGCGGCCAGCATGATGAACATCGTCACCAGCAGCGCCTTGTCGGCGACCGGGTCCAACAGCGCGCCCACGTAGGAGGGCCCCTGGCGGCGAGCCAGCCAGCCATCCACCCCATCCGACACGCCGGCGCCGAGGAACAGCCAAAAGGCCGGCATGAACTGGGCGTGCAGCACCAGGTAGACCGCTCCGGGCACCGCGCAGAGCCGTGCGAAGGTGATCGCGTTGGGCAGCGTCAGCAGGGCAGCGGAATGCGCGGGGGCGGCGCGGCCGGTATCAGGCATGCCGACCCGCTCCGGGTTCGCGCATTGCGCGCCGGGGTGGGCTATGGTTCTTTCCGCCCGCTTCCGGCGGCGTGATTGTCGCGACTTTTGCTTCCACCTAGGCCCGGTCCAGATCAACCGCGCCAGTATACACCGAGGGCGGCCATGGCCAGCATGACCTATCGCGCGGCGGGCGTTGACATCGACGCAGGGGACGAACTGGTGGAGCGCATCAAGCCGCTCGCCCGGGCGACCAACCGCGCCGGGGTGATGGGCGGGCTCGGCGGCTTCGGCGCGGTGTTCGACCCCAAATCCGCCGGCTACAGCGACCCGATCCTGGTCTCTTCGACCGACGGGGTGGGCACCAAGCTCAAGATCGCCATCGATACCGGGCTGCATGACACGGTCGGCATCGACCTCGTCGCCATGTGCGTGAACGATCTGGTGGTGCAGGGTGCCGAGCCGCTGTTCTTCCTCGACTATTTCGCCACCGGGAAGCTCTCGGTAGAACAGGCGAGCCGGGTAATCGGCGGCATCGCCGCGGGCTGCAAGCTCGCCGGCTGCGCCCTGGTGGGCGGCGAGACGGCGGAAATGCCGGGCATGTATGCCGCCGGCGATTATGACCTCGCTGGTTTCTCCGTGGGCGCCGCCGAACGTGGCACGCTGCTGCCCAAGGGCGTGGCGCCGGGCGATGCCCTGCTGGGGCTCGCCAGCGCCGGGGTGCATTCCAACGGCTTCTCCCTGGTGCGCCGCATCGTCGAGACCACCAATGCCGGCTGGGCCACCCCCTCCCCCTTCTCCGCCGGCTCGCTCGCCAAGGCGCTGATGGCGCCGACGCGGATTTACGTGAAGTCCCTCCTCGCGCTGCATCGCGCCGGACTGCTGAAGGCCGCCGCCCACATCACCGGCGGCGGGCTCACCGGCAATGTGCCGCGCGTGCTGCCGGACGGCACCGTCGCGGTGATCGACGCGGCCAGTTGGACCCTGCCGCCGGTCTTCGCCTGGCTCGCCCGCACCGGCAACGTCGCCGCCGAGGAGATGCTGCGGGTGTTCAACTGCGGCATCGGGATGGTCTGCGTGGTAAGTGACCCCGCCGCCGCACGGCGCGTGCTGGAGGGGCATGGCGAGTCGGTGTTCGACATCGGCCATATCGAAGCCGCCGAGGGCCCAGCCGACGTGCGCATCAACGTGCCGGCGGGATGGCCGGTGTGAGGAAGAAGGTCGGCGTTCTCATCAGCGGGCGCGGCTCCAACATGACCGCGCTGCTGGCAGCCGCCGCCGCGCCCGACTATCCGGCCGAGATCGTGCTGGTGCTGGCCAACCGGGAGGATGCCGGCGGGCTTGCTACAGCTTCCGCCAAGGGCATTCCCACCGCCTGCGTCCCCCACCGACCTTTCAAGGGCGACCGCGCCGCGCATGAACGGGCAGTGGCCGAGGCCCTCGATGCCGCCGGCGTCGAGATCATCTGCCTCGCCGGCTATATGCGGCTGCTGACACCATGGTTCGTCGGCCGATATGCCGGGCGGATGCTGAATATCCATCCGAGCCTGCTGCCCGCTTTCCCGGGGGTCGACACCCATGCCCGCGCGCTCGAAGCCGGGGTGAAACTCCACGGCTGCACCGTGCATCTGGTCACCGAGGGCATGGATGAAGGCCCGATTCTCGCTCAAGCCGCGGTGCCCGTGCTGCCGGACGATAGCGAGGAGGCCCTCGCCGCCCGCGTATTGGCGCAGGAACACCTGATCTACCCGATGGTGCTGGCCGATTTCGCTGCCGAACGTCCGGGATCGGCGCCTTCACCTGGCGCCGTGCTGTGCAACCCCTTGCCTGCACCGCCCGCCGTCTCCTAGATAGCTTCAACACACCTCAGCAGAACGAGACCCGCCATGGCCCACGCGCCCAGCCCCGTGCAGAACCCCGTCTCCGAAGAGGCCTTCACGGCCGACCGCCAGCGGATGTTCGATGGCTTCGTCAGCGCGACGACCTATTCGATCGTCGCCTCGGTGGTCATCCTCGGGCTGATGTACGTCTTCCTGATCGCCTGATCCTGGCCTAAGGCCAACGCTTCAAGCCTCGGCCGACGAACAGCGGAATGGAGATCGCGCCGCGCCCTGCCAAGGGCACGGCGGCCGGCGCCAGCGTGTCGATCCGCTCGAAATACTCCGCATAGGTGCCACGAATCCGCGCCTCGTCCTGCCGCAGCGCGACGATGAGGATATCCGCGCCGATCTGCGCGGCGGGGCCGGGCAGCATGCCGTATTGCCGCGCATCGATGTTGAGGCACAGCACCGCGGGGGCGCCGCCAAGCGCGTAGTCGATCTTGCCGGTGTCATTCCATGAGGCCGCGGCGATCGGCATGCCCAGCAGGCCGCGCGCGGCAAGTACGCCCCGCAGCGGCGTGAGGTCCATCGCCTGCAATCCGGGATCGAGCCCGGGGCGGAAGGCGGACAGCCAGTTGAACCGCACCTCGCTCACCGCCACCGCCACGAGCACCGCCAGCAGCCCGGCGGTCGCCATCGCCCAGCGCCTGGCGCGCTCCGGCTGCCAGCCCGCGAGACGGGCGCCGAGCAGCGGGAAGAGGAAGAGGTAGCCGGGCATCGCCCAGTGGAACAGCACGTTGCGCGACCACACGGCGATCAGGGCGAACAGCACGACCGGCAGCACCGCCAGCCAGGCCAGCAGCCAGGAGGCCCGCCTTGCTCGCCCATTGGCGAAACCTCGCCACAGACCGGCGAGCAGGCCGAGCCAGATCCATGGCAGGAGGAACCCCGCCGCCCCCGCCAGCACGGTGAACGGCCCGCCCGGGTTCCAGCGCGACGCCGCGGCCC
>CAIPLM010000288.1 GCA_903865895.1 uncultured Rhodospirillales bacterium
AACCGCATCTTTCTCAACGCCGACGATCTCATCGATCACTGCTGCGATGCATGGAACAAACTCGAAGCCCAACCGTGGCGCATCATGTCCATCGGACTGCGCGATTGGGCGCATGGGTTCTGATCAGTGAGCATTGGTATAAGTCTCAGTTCGGAACGGGGATCTGGTAGCGCTGGGCGATCTCCGCCAGTTGCCCCCAGGTGGTCTCATCGACATAGATGCCGTTGGCCATGCGCTCGGCGCGGGCGATCTGCTCGGGCTCGCCGGCGATCAGCACCGGTAGGTCGGGGTCCGCCGGGGCGGCCGATTTCACCCAGGCGACCATTTCGTCGATCCCAGCCAGCATCGCGTCCTGGTTGTTGAGGCGGGCGGGGTCGATGACGATCGACAGCATGCCGTTGATGATGCCGCGCTCCGGCGGCGTCATCGTCGCAACCGAGGGGGAGCCGACGATGGCGCCGGCGAGCAGCTCGCAGATCAGCGCGAGGCCGGAACCCTTGTGTTCACCGAAGGGCAGCACCACGCCGCGGCGGCCGGGCTCGTCATACATCACACCGGGATCGGTGGTCGCGCGGCCGTCATGATCGAGCAGGGCGCCGTCGATCATTGGCTTGCCCGCGTTATGCGCCACCCGCACCTTGCCCATGGCGACGCGCGAGGTCGCGAAATCGAGCAGAATCGGCGGGTTGTTGCCGGTGGGGGGGATGGCGATGCAGACGGGGTTGGTGAGGAAGCGTCCCTCCTTGCCGCGATGCGGGGCGACCGGTGGCGGGCCGGAGGCGACGTTGACGAAATGCAGCGAGACCATGCCGGCGCGCGCGGCGATTTCGCCATAAGTGCCGACGCGGCCGATATGGTGCGCGTTGCGCAGCCCGTTCACGGCTACCCCGTGCGTCTTGGCGGCGCCGATCGCCCATTCGACGGCCTGGCGGGCGATCACCTGGCCGTAGCCGGCATGGGCGTCCCACACCGAGATGGTGCCGGTATCGGAGACGATCTCGGGCTGCTGGTTGGGCTTCAGCGTGCCGGCCTCGAAATCCCGGACGTACGCGACGAGCATGCCGACGCCGTGGCTGTCATGCCCGCGCAGATTGGCCTCCACCAGATGATCGGCGACGATGCCGATCTCGGTGGCGCTGCTGCCCCCCGCGGCCACCAGCCGGCCGGCGAAGTCGCGCAGCGTGTCGTGATTGATGATCATGTTTCCTCCTGGAATCGGCGAACGACGTTTTCGAGAAGCTGCGACACCGGGCCGGTAAAGTCACCCCTCTCGGGGTGCCACAGGCTGCCGCAGAAGGTGATGGAGCCGACGGCGAACACCGCGCCGCCGGATGGCGTGTCGAAATAGACGATTTCGCCGCGCATCAGCTGGTCGGGCGGCTCACCGGTGACCGTGGCGAGGTGGGAGAGCAGCTCTTCCGGCACGGTGACGAAGGAGGCGGGCGGATTCTCCGAACGGGCCAGGATCACCGCGTCGGGCGGGGTACCGAGGGCGAAATCGGCGCGATCCAGCTCGAACCCGGCCGCTCCGCCGCCTGAGAGCCCATAATCGCCGATGATATCGCCCTCAATGTCCCGGAACATCCAGGCGAAGCGCGGGTCGTGGCTGGTGGGCAGGCGGCGGTAATGGGTGCCCTCGAACTTGCCTTGGCCGGAGAAGCCGACGCCAGCGAGCATCTGCGGCGCGCGGCGGTTGCGCCGCCACAGCCCGCCATAGCCGCCATCGAGCTGGTGGTAGTATTCGCCGGCCTCGGCATCCCATGCGCGGATGCCGCCCTCGCCGCGGCGCAGCTCGATGATGTGCGGCAGTTCCTTCACCCGGGCGATGCGCCAGTAGAACCCGTTGCCGCCGAGATAGGCGAGGCGGCCGCCATGGTCGACGAAGTGCTGGATGGCATCAAGCGTGCCGGGCGTGTGGTACTCGGGATGCGAGCCGGTCAGCAGCGCGCGATAGGGGGCGAGCAGGGCAGGGCCTTCATCGTCGAGGTCCTCATCGGTGATGATGTCGAAGTCGATGCCCTTGGCCTCAAGCCAGGCGAGGAGATGGGTATCGGCGGGGTAGTGGCGCAGGCCGGAGCCGGGCGGCTGGTTGCCGAGATCACGCCCGCTCACCGGCTCGTTGAAGGTGAGGAAGCCGGGCCGCATGGTCAGGATCGGGCGGGCGCGGGAGGAGATCGAAATGCCGGAGCCGTCGGGGTGGCGGTTATAGGTGGAGCGGCCGTAGGTGGGGTACTGGTCCGGATTGTGGAGCGAGGCACCCCAGGCGGCGGCGCGGGCGAGGTAGGCGGCATCGGCGTTGTCGCGCGCGTGGTTGGCGTAGGCCTGGTAGGTGAAGGTGGAGGCGAGGAAGGCGACTGGCTTGTGCGGGCCGGCATTGGGCGGCAGCACGTAGAAGGGCAGGAAGTCTTCGCCACCGTCGCAGGTCAGGCGGAAGGCATAGGCGCCGGACGGTAGGCCCTCCGGCACCGTCCAGCCGAAGCTCTCGGCCCAGCCGCAATCCTCGATGTCATCGGCGTGGAAGGTGATGGCGCCATACTCGTCCGGCGCGTGGCGCCAGCTCATCTCGCGGCCGCTCCAGTTATGCCCGACCATGCCGCGCGCGGGGAGGTTCACCAGCCGGGCGTGGCGGCCATGCGGCCCGCGATCGGTGGCGATCTGGGTGCCGATGCCGTCGCTGAAATCCCAGGCGGCGACGATCGGACCATCGTGCCCGCCCCGCACCTGCGGCGCCTCGATCTTGCCGTTGAAGTGGTTCTTCGGGTTCTCGGTCCCCTCGGCGCCGAACAACAAGGTGCCACCGGAGGGCAGGGAGAGGCCGGGGCAGACAGCTTCGGTGGTGACCGCTTGGTAGTCCTTCAACGCGGCCTGGGTGAGCACCACCCTTCCGGTCGCTGGATCAGCGGCGAGGGTGAGGCGATACCAGCGCCAGGCCGCGAGCTTCACGCCGCTCTCGATCCGCGCCGAACCGCCCGGCCAGTCCAGCCGCGCCACCGCCATGCCGTCCTCGACGGCGAGCGCGATGCGGGCGCCATTGCCTTCCTCCGCCAACACCGTGCCGGGCTTGCGCGGCTTGGCCATGTGGATGAGCGCCGACCAGGTGCCGGCCCCCGCGCGAGCGGGCATGGTGGCGATGCCGTAGGAGCCGAGCGCGATGGGCTGGCGGGTGCCGGTGAAAATCATGTCAAGCAGGTCCGCCCGGTCATCCAGCCGCATGCCCGGCCCTGCGGGATTGGGATCGGCGCAGACCACGCGGACCAGCCGCACCCGGCATTCCCCGCCATCACGTAGGCTCACCTTCGCGGAGAAGCGCTCACCCGGCCGGTGCGAGAACCGGTCGAGATAGCCGGTGACCGGCAGTTCATTGATGCGCATGGCGAGCGATCCCCGGGTTTGTCTTGACGTCCTGGCGATACTCCTACGAAGATTTGAAATCGGCGTCACGCTGCACTTCACGTGGGGGCGCCGCAACACAATGGGAGCTCACTTCGATGGCACATGCTGTTTCCGCCAGGATCGGTCTGGCGGCCGCGATCGCTTGCCTCTCACTTCCGGCCGCCGCGGCGGCTTTCAAGTGCCCTAAGGTGGGCGGCGATTTCGTCTTCGGGCAGGAGGCGAACGTCAACAGCCTCGACCAGATGTCCTCAAGCACCATCTCGACCCGCAATGTCGCGATGAACATGTTCGAGGCGCTGATGACGCGCGACGAGAACACCGCGCCGATCCCCGAGCTCGCCAGCAAGGTGGACGTCTCGGCCGATGGGATGACCTACACTTTCACGATGCGCCAGGGCGTGAAGTTCCATAACGGCAAGACGATGAGCAGCGCCGACGTGGTGGCCTCCTACGACCGCTACAACAAGGTTGGCATCCTGCGCTCGATGTTCGGCAACGTCGCCGCCTGGGAGGCGCCGGACGCCAACACCTTCGTCATCCGCATGAAGAAGGCGCAGCCGACCTTCCTGTTGCAGCTCTCCTCCTTCAGCGTGCCGGTGGTGATCGTGCCGTCGGAAATCGCCGACGCGCCGGCGCAGCAGCTCAAGACCATCGGCACCGGCCCGTGGCAGCTCGTCGATTTCACCCCGGGCAGCGCGGTGAAGATGCGCCGCTACGACGCCTATTCGCCCAACACCGGCTATGAGGAACGCACCGGCTTCGGCGGCTATAAGCAGGCCTGCTTTGACACGGTGACCTTCCGCATCGTCACCGAGCCGGGCGCACGGCTCGCCGGCATGAAGACCGGCGAATTGCAGGGCGTGGAAGACCTGCCGACCAAGGCGCTGGCCGACCTCAAGAACGACAAGAACGTCACGCTGCTGCCGCTGCTGAACTGGTGGATCCAGATCGCGCTGCCCAACGTCTCCTTCCCGCCGACCGACAACCTCGCCTTCCGCAAGGCGGTGCAGGCCGCGCTCGACATGGACGAGATCATGGATGCGGCATCGGACGGCAACTACAAGCTCAACGTCGGCCTGCGCTACCCCAACAACCCCGACTACACCGACGCGGGGAAAGAGACCTACAACATCAAGAGCCCGGCGCTGGCGAAGAAGTATCTCGCCGAGGCCGGCTACAAGGGTGAGCCGGTGGTGCTGCTCACCAACAAGGACTACCCGGCGATGTACAACTCCGCGCTGGTGATGTCCGAGCAGATGAAGGCGGTGGGCATCAACGCGCAGCTGAAGGTGGTGGATTGGCCGACCTCGGTGCAGATGGCGCTCAACACCGATAAGGACTGGAACTTCTTCTACACCGGCTGGGGCACCCAGCCCGCGCTCGGCGGCCTCGATACCGTGCAACTGCTGATCAACCCCGGCGCCGCCTACAAGCCGAAGAACGGCGACGACCCCGAGTTGTTCGCCGCCTGGCAGGACATGAACAATCTGCCGACCCCCGAGGGCCGCCAGGCCGCCTTCGCCCGTGCGCAGAAGATCGCACTTGAGAAGGTGTTCGCGGTGCCCTTCGGCTCGCTGACCAAGGTGCAGGCAACACGCGCCAATGTGCAGGGGTTCAAGCCCTTCCGCATCCCGCGCATGTCCAACGTCTGGTTCACCAACTGAGCGGCGCGTCGGCGCGGCGGCCATGATCGGGATTTTCCTGCGCCGCCTCGCCAGCGCCGTGCCCATCCTGCTGATCGTCAGCCTGATGACCTTCAGCCTGATGCATTTCATTCCAGGGGACCCGGCGGTAGCGATTGCCGGGCTCTCCGCCACACCCGCCCAGATCGCCCAGCTTCGGCATGACCTCGGGCTCGACCAGCCGTTTCTAACCCAGCTGTTCACCTGGTATGGCGGGCTGTTCCGCGGCAATCTCGGCCGCTCCATCCTGATGGGGCAGCCGGTGACGGATGTGATGCTGTTCCGCCTGCCGGTCTCGATGGCGCTGGCGGCATATGCCCTGTTGATCACCCTGCTCCTCGGCCTGCTCTCCGGCATTTTCGCGGCATTGCGGCAGAACTCCTGGGTGGATCAGGTGGCGATGGTGTTCGCGATGATCGGCATCTCCATGCCGAATTTCTGGCTTGGGCTGCTGATGATCCTGCTGTTCGCGGTGCAGCTCGGCTGGCTGCCGACCGGGGGCTATATCGCCTTCAGCGAAAGCCCGTGGGGCTGGTTGCGCACCTCGACGATGCCGGCGCTGTCGCTGGCGCTCCTGCAAGTCGGCCTGCTCGCCCGCATCACCCGCTCCACCATGCTGGAGGTGCTGCGGCAGGATTTCATCCGCACCGCCCGCGCCAAGGGCCTGCCGCGCCGGCTGGTGGTGGTGAAGCATGCGTTGGCCAATGCGCTGATCCCCATCACCACGGTGATCGGCATCATCGTCAGCCTGCTGGTTTCGGGCTCGGTGGTGACGGAGTCGCTGTTTTCCATCCCCGGCATCGGCCAGTTGCTCACCCAGGCAGTGCTGAACCGCGACTATCCGCTGGTGCAGGGCGGATTGCTGGTGGTCACCGCGCTGCTGGTGCTGGTGAACGTACTGGTCGATGTCAGCTACGCCGTGCTCGACCCGAGGGTGCGCCATGGCGCCCGCTGAAGCTGTGGAGGAGGCGGTGCCGCATGTCCGCCAGCATCCACTGCGCGCGACGCTGCGCCGGCTGTTCCGCCACCGTCTGTTTGTGATGGGGCTGTGCCTGTTCGGCATCATCGTGCTGGCCGGCGTGCTGGCGCCATGGATCACCGATGTCGATCCGACCAAGCTCTCCATGCGTAACAAGTTCCGCCCGCCGTCTTCGGATTTCGTGTTCGGCACCGATAATTTTGGTCGCTCCTTATGGTCCCGGGTGATCTGGGGCGCGCAGCTTTCGATGATCATCGGCGGCTCGGTGGTGGCGCTGAACGCGGTGTTCGGCACGCTGATCGGCGCGGCGGCCGGCTACTTTCCGCGCATCGACAACGCGCTGATGCGGTTCAACGATGCGCTGATGGCCTTCCCCGCCATTCTGCTGGCAATCGGCATCACCGCGGTGCTCGGCCCCTCCACGGCGAATGCCATCCTAGCCCTCGCCATCGTTTACATCCCGCGCACCGCCCGCATCGTGCGCGCCTCGGTGATTGTGCTGCGGGAGATGGAATACGTGCAGGCGGCGATTGCTGCCGGCGCGGGGCATTGGCGCATCTTGCGCCACCACATCCTGCCCAATGCCATGGCGCCGCTGATCGTGCAGCTCTCCTTCCTGTTCGCCTATGCCGTGCTGTCGGAGGCGACCCTCTCCTTCCTCGGCCTCGGCGCGGTGCCGCCAACGCCGACCTGGGGGAACATCATGGCGGAGGGGCGGCAATACATGACCGATTCGCCGTGGATCATCACCATCCCCGGCGTCGCGCTGATGATCACCGTGCTCGGCCTCAATTTGCTCGGCGACGGGCTGCGGGACGTGCTGGACCCCCGGTTGAGGATTCAGCAATGAGCCTGCTGGAGGTGCGCGGCCTCACCACCGCGTTCGCCACCGAGCGGGGCGAGATCACCGCGGTCGAGGATGTCAGCTTCGATCTCGATGCCGGGGAAATCCTTGGCATCGTCGGCGAATCGGGCAGCGGCAAGTCGGTCTCCGCTTTGTCCATCATGGGCCTGCTGCCGCAGCCCCCGGCGCGGCTGGTCTCCGGCAGCATCATCTTCGCCGGGCAGGACCTGACGAAGCTCTCCGACCAGCGGATGGAGCGCATTCGCGGCGCCGGCATCTCCATGGTGTTCCAGGAGCCGATGACCTCGCTGAACCCGGTGCTGACCATCGGCGAGCAGATCATGGAGACGGTGCGCGCCCATGAGAGCATCTCCGCCCGCGACCAGCGGCTGCGGGCGTTGCAGATGCTCGATCGCGTCGGCATTCCCTCGGCCGAGAAGCGGCTGGCCGATTATCCACACCAGCTCTCCGGCGGCCAGCGGCAGCGGGTGATGATCGCCATGGCGCTGGCCTGCCGGCCCAAACTCCTGATCGCCGATGAACCCACCACCGCGCTCGACGTCACCATCCAGGCCCAGGTGTTGGACCTGCTGATGGATTTGCGGGACGAGCTGGGCATGGCGATTATCGTGATCACCCATAATATGGGCGTGATCGCCGAGACCGCCGATCGGGTGCTGGTGATGTATGCCGGCCGCATCGTCGAGCACGCGCCGGTGGCCGGGTTGTTCGACCGGCCGCTGCATCCCTACACCGCCGGGCTGCTCGACTGCGTGCCAACGCTGGAGCAGGACCGGCCCCGGCTGGTCGCCATCCCCGGATCGCTGCCCGAGCCGGCGCGCCGTCCGCCTGGCTGCCGCTTCGCGCCGCGCTGCGCACGCCGGATCGACGCATGCTCCTCGGCGATTCCGCCGCTGCTCCCCTATGGCGCCGGGCATGATGCGGCCTGTATCCGCCTCGGGGCCGCGCCATGAGCGACCTGCTCGTCGCCGCGGGGCTCACCAAGCACTTCGCCATCAAATCCGGCTCCTTCCTGCGTCGCGCCACCACGCCGCTGCGCGCCGTGGATGGGGTGAATTTCAGCATCCGCGCGGGCGAGACGCTGGGGCTGGTCGGCGAGAGCGGTTGCGGCAAGTCCACCCTCGGGCGGCTGCTGATCCGCCTGATCGAGCCGACCGCCGGCAGCATCCATTTCGCCGGGCAGGAGATCACCGGGCTCGATGCGCGGGCGCTGCGCAGCGTGCGGGCGGGGATGCAGATCATCTTCCAGGACCCCTATGGCGCGCTCAACCCGCGCATGACGGTGGAAGACATCGTCATGGAGCCGCTGCTGATCCATGGCGCACGGCCCGATGCGGCGGCGCGCGCCAAGGTGGCGGACATGCTCCGCCTCGTCGGCCTGCCCGCCCGCGCCGCCGAGCGTTTCCCGCATGAATTCTCCGGCGGCCAGCGCCAGCGCGTCGGCATCGCGCGGGCTTTGGTGCTGAAGCCCAAGCTGGTGGTGTGCGACGAGCCGGTTTCGGCGCTCGACGTCTCGGTGCAGGCGCAGATCGTCAACCTGTTGCAGGACCTGCAATCCGAGCTTGGGCTGACGCTGCTGTTCATCGCGCATGATCTCAGCGTGGTGAAGCATATCTCGGACCGGGTGGCGGTGATGTATCTCGGCAAGATCGTCGAGATCTCCGATAAGCGGACGATCTACCGTGCGCCGCTGCACCCTTACACGCAGGCGCTGATTGCCGCCGTGCCCGCGCTCAACCCCGCGCTGCGTGGCCGCGGCAAGCGCCAGCGCCTGGCCGGCGACATTCCGAGTGCACTGAATCCGCCATCGGGCTGTCGTTTCCACACGCGCTGCCCGCATGCTATTGCACTATGCCGTAGCGAGGCGCCGGCTTTGCGTGGCAGTGCCGATGGCCACAGCGTCGCCTGCCATCTGCCGGCAACCCGAGCTATCTGAACCGGAGTGTAATTTGAGCGACCTGCCGAAAGTCATTCCCGACGACTATGTCTTCCTCGCCGTGCGTGGTGCCGACGATGCGCAATTCGGCAAACCGTCGAGTGCGGCCGGACAGGCGCGCTATATGCTGATCCGTCCGGGCATGACGGTCGGCGAGTTCCTCGCCATCGACTTGCGCGGCAACCAGCCGCGGCGCGCAGACATCACCGCCAACACCAAGGCGAAGGCGGGTCAGACCTCGGCCAACCTTATCCTTGCGGCCCCAGCTACGGCCGAGGCGAGGGCGGCCCGGGCGGCATATCTCGGGGCCGCTGCGCCGACGGCTGAAGCCGATACGCTTGAATTTGTCGCCCCCGAGTCTTCCAACGTTGAACCTGCGGGCGCTGAGGCGGCCGCGCCTGTTGCTGTAGCGCCCCCAACCGCCGCGTACATCGCTCCCGAACCAGAGGCACGTTCGCCCATGCTAGATCCTAAGAAGAGCCGTCTTGTTTGCGAAGTCGATTTCGACAAGGACGGCAAGCAGAATGGCTTCGTCAGGCTGTTCCACTCCGTTCACGCCTCCGCCTATGGCTTCATCCCTATTCCGATCACCGTGATCAAGAACGGCGAGGGCCCCACCGCGGTGCTGGTCTCCGGCAACCACGGTGACGAGTACGAGGGCCAGGTGGCACTGTGCGACCTCGCGCGCACGCTTGAACCTGCGAAGATCAAGGGCCGCGTCATCATCCTGCCGATGGCCAATTTCCCAGCCGGGATGGCGGGGCGGCGCACCTCGCCGATCGACGATGTCAATCTCAACCGCGCGTTCCCCGGCGACCCTGACGGCACGGTGACGCAGCAGATCGCATACTGGATCGAGAGCACCTTGCTGCCCAAGGCCGATTTCGTGGCTGATCTGCACTCCGGCGGCTCGTCGCTGATGTATGTGCCGAGCGCGTTGATGAAGGTTTCGGGCAATGCCAAGCGCGATGCCGCCCAGCGGGCAATGCTGGAGGCCTTCGGCGCGCCGATGAACTACATCTCAGCCGGCGGCTCAGGCACCGGGCAGGACAACACCCTCTCAGGCGGCGCCGAGCGGCTTGGCATCCCCGCCATCGGCACCGAACTTGCGGGCAGCGGCACGGTAACGCCGGCGGCCGCCCGGGTCGTCCGCCGCGGCATCAATAATCTGTTGGTCCATGCTGGCATACTGCCGGAGAGCGAGCGCATCGAACTGCCGAGTCCGCCGAGGTTCGTCACCGTCAGCGGCCCCGAGCACTTCGTTTATGCCTCGGAAAGCGGTGTGTGGGAGCCGCTGGTGGAACTCGGCCAGGCCGTGAAAGCCGAGCAACTGGCCGCGCGCATCTACCAGCCCGAGACGCCTTGGAAGCCGCCGGTATTCTTACGATTCCTGGCCGACGGTGTCGTGCTCTGCAAGCGTATCCCCGGGCGAACGAGCCGCGGTGACTGTCTCTTCCATCTCGGCGCCTGATGATCGAGCGGCTCGATCAAATCGAGCGAAACTCTTCATTGGTGCGACATGTCGAGCTGGCCTATATCCTCCATCGATGACGGGCCGCCCCCCCGGCGGCCCGCCATTCAACGCAGGAGGAATTGAGATGCAGCTCAAGGGCAGCAAGACCGAAGACAACCTGAAGGCCGCCTTCGCCGGCGAGTCCCAGGCCAACCGCCGCTACCTCTATTTCGCGCAGAAGGCCGACGTTGAGGGCTATAATGACGTCGCCGCCGTCTTCCGCTCGACCGCCGAGGGCGAAACCGGCCACGCTCATGGCCACCTCGAATTCCTCGAGTCCGTCGGCGATCCCGCCACCGGCCTGCCGATCGGCAAGACCTCCGACAACCTGGCCGCGGCCGTCGCCGGCGAGACGCACGAATACACCGACATGTATCCGGGCATGGCGCGCTCCGCTCGCGAGGAAGGCTTCGAGGAGATCGCCGACTGGTTCGAGACGCTGGCCAAGGCCGAGCGTTCGCATGCCGGCCGCTTCCAGCGCGCGCTCGACGAAATCAAGTAATCACCTGGTTCCGCGGCACCTCCGCGGTATCAGTTGAACGCGTGATCCTGCTGCGTCATCGGCCCGCCGGTGATGCAGCAGGAGACTAGCACGGATGCAGGGCCTGAGTCCCGCCACGAGGGCCGCGCCCTCGTCTTCATCATTGGAAAACGACCATGCGCGAAGGCAGCCTCGAAGCTCCTACCCGTCATCCCCTGGATTGGCAGAATCCCGAGTTCTACGACGAGGCGAAGCTCGACGAGGAATTGCGGCGCGTATTCGATATCTGCCACGGCTGCCGCCGCTGCTTCAACCTGTGCGACAGCTTCCCCAAGCTGTTCGACCTCGTCGACGCCGCGCCGTCGGAAGAGCTCGACACCGTCAAATCCGCGGATTTCAAGCCGGTCATCGACGCCTGCACGCTGTGCGACATGTGCTACATGACCAAGTGCCCCTATGTGCCGCCGCATAGCTTTAACCTCGATTTCCCGCATTTGATGCTGCGTTACCGCGCCGTCGAGGCGCGCAAGAACGAGTTGTCGGCGACCGACCTGCAACTCGCGCAGACCGACCGCAACGCTGCCTTCGCTGGCCTTGCCGCCCCCATCGCGAATTGGGCGACCGCGACGGATAATGCGCTGACCCGTCCGTTGCTCTCGAAGTTTGCCGGGCTGCACCCCAAGGCCGAGCTGCCGAAATACGCCGGCCGCTCGCTGGAACAGCGCGCCGTTGGCAACCGGCCGGAGCTGAACACCGAGGCCCCGGCGTTCGGCCGCAAGGCGGTGATCTACGCGACCTGCCACGGCAACTATAACGACCCCGAGGTCGGCCTCGCCGCCCGTGCCGTGTTGGCGCGCAATGGGGTGGATACCGAGATCGTTTATCCCGGCTGCTGCGGCATGCCGATGCTGGAGCAGGGGCAGATCGGCAAGGTGGCCGACAGCGCCCGCACGGTGGCCGCCGAACTCGGCATCTGGATCGCCCGCGGCTACGACGTGATCGCCATCGTGCCGTCCTGCGCGCTGATGCTGAAATTCGAGTGGCCGCTGATCCTGCCCGATGACGCAGCGGTGAAGACGCTTGCCGCCAACAGCTTTGACATCACCGAATATATTGTCGATATCGCGAAGAAGGAGGGCCTCGCCCCCGGCCTCGCGCCGATCGGCGGTGGCGTGGCGCTGCATATGGCCTGCCATGCCCGCGCCCAGAACATGGGGCAGAAGGCGGCGGAAATGCTGCGTCTGCTGCCCGAGGCCGACGTGCAGGTGATCGAGCGCTGCTCCGGCCATGGCGGCTCCTGGGGTTTCAAGAACGAGTACTTCGACACCGCGCTGAAGGTCGGCCGCCCCGTCGCCCGCCAGGCCAAGGAGGGCGGCAAGGCTTTCGTCACCTCCGAATGCCCGCTCGCCGGTGTGCACATCACCCAGGGTATCGACCGTTTACCCGGTGACGCCCCCAAGCCCGAGCGCGTTACCCACCCCGTCCAACTTTTCGCCCGCGCCTACGGATACTGAAAGTGACCCTCGCTATGGCCCAGAAGCACGCAATCGATCGCGATGACATCCTCACCATGGAGGATTACGCGAAAACCCGCGCCGACTGGCGCCGCAAAATGACGGTGATGAAGCGCAAGCGCCGGCTCGAGGTCGGGCCGTTCGTCACCTTCTACTTCGAGAACTGGCAGACCATGTGGCACCAGGTCCACGAGATGCTCTATATCGAGCGCGGCGGCGAAGCGCAGATCCCCGACGAACTTGCGGCCTATAACCCGCTGGTGCCGCAGGGGCAGGAACTCACCGCGACCTTCATGATCGAGATCGACGATCCCGATCGGCGCAAGCGCATGCTGGATCGGCTGGGTGGCATCGAGGAGAGCACTTTCCTCCGCTTCGCCGGCCACGAGATCAAGGGCTCCCCGGAGGCCGACCAGGACCGCACCACCGCGGATGGCAAGGCGTCCTCGGTGCAGTTCGTGCATTTCCACTTCACCCAAGAGCAGGTCACCGCATTCCGCACGCCGGGCACCCAGGTGACGATCGGCTTCGCCCACGCCAATTACGGCCATATGGCGGTGCTGCCGGACGAGGTGCGCGGCGAGCTTGCCGGGGATTTCGACTGAAATCTATTGCCTGATTACCTGGACGTTGCGACGCGCAGGCCCGAATTGACAGCCGATTTGGCTTATCGCACTATTCCAATTTCGGAATCTGTGGCGGTAGGGGGGACGTTATGGGTAGAATCTCGTTGGCGGTCATGTTCCTTGTGTGGGCGTCAGTTTGTCCGAGTAAGGGGGTAATGGCTGAGATAATTTACTCAGCGGCGGGGTTTAATCCGTGTGCAGTCGGCATTTTGCCGACCGGCGAGCCACTGGTCTCCGATCAGAGTAGTATGTACAAGTTCTCTCTGTCGACGGGTGGGGTGTGGACCAAAACTACAATTGCCACCCTGAAGAATAGCAAAAATTTCGTATGTGGGCAAATACTGGTTGATAAGAGTTCGAATGTATTTGCATCATTCACCATCGGAGGTGGTTCGGGTGGGGTGCTTAAACTGTCTCCTCCGACATCTGGGTCTACGTGGCTGCAGAGTGTAATATGGTCAATGACGTCTGCAGATGGTTATACGCCAAACGCTGGTATGGTGCTCGATACGAAGGGTAATATATTCGGGACGACATACGGTGATACTGGTATTTCGACCAGTATGGGGCAGATGTTTAAATTGTCGCCGCCTGCCTCGGGGAAGACTGCTTGGAAAAAAAGCACGGCTTGGCAGTTCCCAGTCGGATCAGGTTCGGTCATTACCCAATCGGGTCCAACCATGTTTAATGGAAAATTCTATATCGCAAACGCTAGAGGCGAATCTGGATCGGGAAGCGGCTCTGTCATCGAGGCCACCCCCCCAGTATCGGCAACCGGTATCTGGGGTATCAGCACTATCTATTCTTTCGTTGGTGGCAGTGCCGGGGGCACTCCAGTGTCTATTGTTGGGACAAAATTCGGATTGGCTGGTGGATTCGGAGGCATTTGCGATACGAATTGTGGGGGGATATATTTGCTTTCTCCACCGACGAGTGTCGGTGCTGCTTGGGGAGAAAGCATATTGGCTGGCCCGAACGGCGATCCGGGGCCAGGTGGTTCGATTATTTCTGATAGAAAAGGTGATATTTTTGGCAGCCGCGGCTATTGGTGTGGCTCCGGGTTTGGGAGTGGGTGTGGTGCCGTGATCGAATTGGTTGCACCGACGGCGGCCAAACCGCTTTGGCAAAATCGCCAAGTGTCCGACTTTGGACACTCCGGTGAACCGAGCGTTTTCGCCGCTGATGCGTCTGGCAATTTGTTTGGAGTTCTGAATGGCGGTAACACGCAGGCGGGGTGTCTTTCGGCGAACTGCGGAGCGGTATTTCTGCTTTCAGGGGTTGGTTACGTTCCATAACTGCTGCGCTGGAAGTGCATTCGGCATCGGTTCAATTTTTGAATTAGCCTTTGGGTAACGCGAACGCTGGCAGAAATGAGCAGATCTGGATGGCAGGCCGGTAGATGTGGAAAGGTTGCCTCACGTAATTCGATGCGCGATGCCGGCAGTTGGCACTGATATCTTCAAGCTCGGCCTGCTCGGCGCGGGCCGGATGGGCCGCACCCATCTGGCGGCCATTGAGGCTAGTGGGGCGGTGCGCATAACCGCGATTGCCGACCCGTCCCCGGGTGCCGCCGTGTTGGCTGGGCCAGGTCGCGTGGTGCATGCCGATCTCGATGGGCTGCTAACTGAACCGCTCGACGGTATATTGATTGCAGTGCCGAGCACGCTGCACGGCGAGGCCATCGCGCGCATCGCTGCCGCCGGCCTGCCGATCCTCTGTGAGAAGCCCTGCGGCGTCACTGCCGCGCAGGCCCGCGCCCATGCCGGCATCGCGGCGGCCGCCGCGATCAAGCTCCAGGTCGCCTATTGGCGGCGTTTCGTGCCCGACCTCCAGGCCCTGCAGGCGCGCATCGCCGCTGGCGCGCTCGGCAACCTCCTCCATATCGCCTGCCACCAGTGGGACGCAGCGCCCCCCTCCGCCGCGTTTCGCGCCGGAAGCGGCGGGATTTTCGTCGACATGGGGGTGCATGAATTCGACCAGATCCGCTGGCTCACCGGCCAGGAGATCACCTCGATCCACACCGCTCGCGCCGGTTTCGCGCCGGAGGAATGCGCGCAGTCCCTTGCCACGCTCTCCGGCGGCGCCACTGCGCTGATCTCGCTCGGCCAGCATTTCCCACTTGGCGATGTCTGTCGTGTCGAGGTATTTGGCACGCGGGACGCCGCGGAATCCCGCTTCTTGTGGCCGCCCGCCGCGGACGCCGCTTACCACGATGCGCTGCGGCGCCAGGCCGAGGCCTTCGCCGCCTGGGTGCGCGGTGGTCCCGCGCAGGGCGCTACCGCTGAGGATGCCGTCGCCGCGCTTGAGGCGGCCGAGCGGGCGGGGATCACACCGTCGCCAGTACCCGATCGATGAAGGCCTGCGTGGCACCGAGATAGGCGGAGGGGGCGGTCATCGCATCGATGGCCGGGCGATCGAGACGGGAGGTGACCTCCGTGTCGCGCATCAGCGCATCGGCGAGCCGGATGCCCTCGGCGAGGGCCACGTCGCAAGCGTGCTTCACCACGTGATGAGCGGGCTCGCGGCCGAGATGGGGGGCGAGGCCCATCATCACTGCCTCGGCGACGATCAGCCCGCCGGTGAGGTCGAGGTTGCGGGCCATGCGGGCGGCATCCACCACCATGCCCTCGGCGATGGTGCGGGCATGGGCGAGGGCGCCATGGGTGAGCACGAAGGCCTGGGGGAGAGCGAGGTATTCGGCCTGCCAGGGGCCGGTGGCGCGCTCGTGGTCCTGCGCCATGGCGGATTGCATGAGGGGAACGAGCTGGTGCACCGCGCGGCTGCTGGCGAGGATGTATTCCGACGCGATGGGGTTGCGCTTCTGCGGCATGGTGGAGGACTGGCCGCGGCCGGGGACGTAGGGCTCGAACACCTCGGCGACCTCGTTCTGGCAGAGCAGGATGATGTCAGTGGCGATTTTCGACAGGCTGCCGCAGATGAGGCCGAGGAAGGAGACCGCCTCGGCGAGACCGTCGCGGCAGACATGCCAGGGCGCGGCGGGGGCGGCGAGGCCGAGTTCCTCGGCGAGGCCGAGCATGGTCGGCAGGCCCTGGGCGCCGAGTGAGGCGAGCGTGCCGGCGGCGCCGCCGAACTGGACCACTTCCACGCGCGGGCGAAGTTGGTTGAGGCGCTCGCGATGGGCGAGCAAGGGCATCAGCCAGGTCGCGCATTTGAGGCCGAAGGTGACGGGCAGGGCGTGCTGGAGATGGGTGCGCCCGGCCATCACCGTGTTGCGGTGTTCGGCCGCGTTGCGGGCGAGGCCGGCGATGACGGCATCGAGCTCGGAGGCGATGAGGGTGAGGCCGGATTTCACCTGGAGCACCGTCGCGGTGTCCATGATGTCCTGCGTGGTGGCGCCCCAATGGGTCCAGGCCCCGGCGGCGCCGGCGGCGCGCGACAGGCCCTTCACCACGCCGACCACGGGGTAGCCCACATTGCGGACGGAGGCGGCGAGTTCCGCGGTATCGAGGTTTTCGTAGCGCGCCGCGGCGGTGATGGCATCGGCGGCGTCGGCTGGGATGATGCCAAGCCGCGCCTGCACGCGGGCGAGCGCGGCCTCGACGTCCAGCATGTTCTGGAACCAGGTGCATTCATCGAAAATCGCGCGCGCGGCGTCCGAGCCATAGAGCGTGCCGAGGACGGAGGAGTCGGCGGGGTTGATAGGCATGGTCAGATCCTCGGGAGGGATTGGAATAGGGCGGTGAAGGGCGAGCCCGCGCGGTAGAAGACGGGCGGCAGGCCGATCGGAGCGGGGATGGTGATGTGGCTTCCGCCGACATGCGGCTTGCCGGTCCACAGATGGTGCCAAATGGCGCCGGTGGGGAGGTAGACCCGCCATTCGGTGGCGCCGGCGGCGTGGACGGGGGCGACGAGGAGGTCGGGGCCGAGGAGGTAGTGGTCCTGGATGGCGTAGGTGGCGCGGTCGTCCTCGTGGTGGAGGAAGAGCGGGCGTTGCAGCGGCAGGCCGGTGGCGGCGGCTTCGGCGGAGAGGGTGCGGAGGTAGGGGGCCAGCGCGCGCCAGATGCGGGTGAAGCGGGCGAAATGGGCGAGGACGGTGGGGTCCTGGTCGACTTGGAGGTTGTCGTCCGGCCGGTTGCCCTCGTGAGTGCGCATCATCGCGGTGAAGGCGGACATTTCCGACCAGCGCATGATCAGCTCGGCGGTGCGGATATTGCCGAACAGGGAGGTGTAACCGCCGACGTCGCTGTGGTGGTACGGGTTGCCGAGCAGGCCGGCGGAGAGGGCGCCGCAGATCACGGTTTGCAGGCCGTCGTGGCGGGAGAAATCGACGGACTGGTCGCCGGCCCACAGCATGGTGGAGTGGGCCTGCACACCGGTGAAGCCGGCGCGCATCCAGAAGAGTTTCGGCTCCGCGGCGCCGGTGATGGCGGCGGCGTTGACTTCGGACCAGATGGTTGGCCAGGCGTTGTGCATGACGGCCGCGTCGCCGTTGGCGAGCACGGCGTCGATGGGGAGGTATTCGCCGAAATCGGCCATCCAGCCGGCGATGCCGATGCCCATCATGTTGTGTTTGAGGATGCGCTCGATCCACCAAGCGCGGGCTTGGGGGAGGGTGAAATCCATCACCCCGCAGCGGAATTCGCCGAATTGGACGCGGTAGGTTTCGCCATCGGCATTGCGCGCGAACAGGCCGAGCGCTTCGGCCTCGGGGAACAGGGCGCCGTCGTCGCAGAGATAGGGGCTGCAATAGGCAAGGAAGCGGATGCCGCGATCGCGGAGTTCGGCGATGCGGGCGGGGAGATCGGGGTAGCGCGCGGGGTTCCACTGCCAGTCCCAGAACAGGCGGCGGCCGAAGCTGGTTTGGCGGATGCCGGCCCAATCCTCGCACCACAGGGCGGAGACGGCGGCGCCGGCCGCGAGGTATTTTTCGAGGCGGGTGAAGCTCTCGGCGCCGGCTTTGAGGCCGATCACCGCGCCGTTGTAGAGCCAGTCCGGCAGTTCCGGCGGGCGGCCGAAGCGGGTGGAGACGTGGCCGACCAGATCGATGAAATTGTCGGCGGCGAGGAATTCCAGGCGGGAGGGGGCGGCCCAGACCTCAACCTCATGGAAGCCGGGATCGCGGAAATCCAGCACGCTATAGGCGGTGCTCTCCAGGTGCACGGCGAGGCGGCGCGAGGTGAGGAAGCTCGGCTGTGGGTAGTTGGTGGTCCAGTAATCCCCGCCGGCCTTGCCGGTGACGTCGGATTGCCAGGTTATGTAGGTGGATTTGTCGCGCCCGACGCCGGGTTCACTGGTCCAGATCGGGAAGCGGCGGCCGCGGAGGTCGAAGTAGGACATCTGCTCTCCGCCGCCCCAGACATGCTCGTCCGCTTCGGCGTGCAGGCGGAACCAGAAGCGGTTCCAGCGCGGATCGGCCGCCGCCAGCGTGAGGGTGAGGCCGTGGGTGGTTTCGGCGAGGTCGAAGACCAGGGCAGGGTGGTCGGCGGGGTGGCGGCGCAGGGTGAGGCGGCTGCCGTCGATGGTCGCGTGTTCCAGCGGCGCGCGCTCGCTGAGGCGGTCGGAGATGTCGAAATTGCCGTGGTGCATGTCCATCCGCCCCTCGCCGCGCCCGGCGAAAAAGGCGGGGGCGTCGGCGGTGTGGCGAAGGATCAGGCGGCCGGCGAGGTGGATCTCGAAGCCGGCCCCGAACGGGACCAGTGCCATGCTCAAAGTGCCGAGATGGCGAACCGCATCGTGCCGCGCCGCTGCCCGCCCGGGGGCAGCACGAACACGCCGGGCGGCGGCGTGCCGTCCATCCGGTTCAACCCGTCGGTGATGTTGGTCACTGGTTCGATGGCGAAGAAGTCCTTGCCGTCGGGGATGTAGACGATGAGGTTGGCGAAAATCGGGTCCGCCGTGACGTCGAGCGCGTAGCCGCGGTCGGGGTAGGTGATGCGGGCGGTGCCGGTCCAGCCGGTGAAGCAGTTGTCGATGAAGTGTTGGCCGATGGGGCGCGGCGATGAATGATCGCGCTCGGGAGGGACAAGCGTGTGGTCGATCGGCAGCATGTCTGGCCCGTTGCGTTGCAGGCCGGTGGCGGCGAATTGCAGCGTGGCCTCGGGGCTGCGGGGGAAGAAGGGGTGCTGGCCGAAGGCGAGGGGGGCCGGCGCGTCGTGGCGGTTTTCCACCACGCAGGTGATCTCCAGCGCGTCTTCGCTCAGGCGGAAGATCTGCTCGGCATGGAATGCGAAGGGCCATAGCTCGCCGCCCGGGTAGTCGAGACTGAGGGTGACGGCGTCGCCGTCCTCCTGCGCCGTCCAGGGCAGGCGCCAGCCGGCGCCGTGGATGGCCCAGCCGTTCATGAGGTCCGGCAGGTCGTAGCTCTGCCCGGCATGGGTGAAGCGGCGGCCGGCGACGCGGTTGGAATAGGGGAAAAGCGGGTAGCTCGCGAGATCCCGCGGGCTGTCGGCCTGCATGGCGTTGGGCAGGGGCAGGCGGAACATCGGCTCGCCGTCGCGCGTCCAGGAGACCACGCCGCCGCCGAAGCCGGGGGCCAGCACCAGTTCGGCCGCACCGGACACCACTTTCACCACCTCATGCCGCTTCGGCATGTTCATCCCAAGCATGCTCATCCCTTTACCGCCCCTTGCGCCAATCCGCGCACCATGGAGCGCTGCACGATGGCGAACAAGGCCAGCACCGGTAGGATGGAGAGGATGCCGCCCGCGGTCAGCGCGCCCCATGGCAGCTGGAATTCACCGACCATCAATTGCAGGCCGACCGGCCAGGTACGGCTGCCGGAGGAGGTCGTCAGCATGAGCGCGAACAGATACTCGTTCCAAGCGGCGATGCCGATGAACACCGCGCAGGCCCATAGGCCGCCCTGCACCAGCGGCAGCACGATGCGCACCATGGCGCCGAAGCGGGTGCAGCCGTCAATCCGCGCGGCCTCCTCGAGCTCCAGCGGAATGGCGTCGAAGAAGCCCTTCATCATCCAGATGAAGATCGGCAGCAGGAAGGCGGTATAGGCGAGCGCCAGGCCGATCCGGCTATCCAGCAGCCCGGCATTCCGCATGATCACGAAGAGCGGGATGATCATCAGCACCACCGGGAACATGCGCAGGATCAGGAAGAACAGCAGCAGGTTTTGCCGCCCGCGGAACTGCATGCGTGAGAGGCTATAGGAGGCCATCGTGCCGGCGATCACGCAGATCACCACGGTGAAAAACGTCGTCACCGCCGAGTTCCACATCAGCGCCGGCAGGTTCGACTGGGTCCAGATCGCGATGTAGTTGTCGAGCGTCGCCGGGCTCGGCAAAGCGAAGTGGTTGGTGATGATGTCGCGTTCGGCGCGCAGCGAGATGTTGAACGCCCACAAAACCGGGAAGGCTGCGAACAGCGTGAAGCCAAGGGCGACGAGATAGACGGCGATGCGTTCGAGCGGGCTGCGGCGCATCTCAATCCGCCTTCAGCGCGTTGGAATAGCGCACGTAGAGCCAGGAGCAGGCCATCAGCAGGGCGAACATCACCACGCTGAGCGCCCCCGCATAGCCGAAATTGAACTCGCGATAGGCCTTCTGGAAGGCGTAGAGGGACAGCACCTGGGTGGAGCGGCCCGGCCCGCCGCCGGTGAGGATGAGCAGCAACTCGGGCGAGTTCATCAGGCTGATCGCCCGCAGCACCACGGAGGCGACGATGATCACGCGCAGTCCGGGGAGCTGGATATGGATGAAGCGGTGCCAGAAGCGCGCGCCATCCACCGCGGCGGCTTCGTACAGCTCCTGAGGCACGCCTTTCAGCCCGGCCAGCAGCAACAGGCCGAAGAAGGGGAAGCCGTGCCAGGTTTCCACCGCGATCGCCGCGGGGAGCGCCCAGTTGGGGTCGGCGAACCAGGCCTTGAAGCCGCCGATTACGCCGAGCCCCTGCAAGGCCGCGTTGATCACGCCGAGCCGGCTATCCAGCATCAGCGCCCAGAGATTGCCGGCGACCACCAGCGGCAGGAACCAGGGCAGCAGGATCACCACCGACATGAAGCGGAAGCCGGGCAGCTCGTAGTCCAGCGCCACCGCGATGATCAGCCCGCAGATGAGTTCCAGCACCACCGTGCCCACCACCCAGATGGCGGTGTTTTCCAGCGAGATCCAGAACACCGGATCATCCCACAGCGCCAGATAATGCCGCAGCCCGACATAGCCGGTGCCGAGGTCCATCCGGTTGAGGCGCATCTGGCGGAAGGAGAGGTCGATGCCGGAGATCGTCGGGTAGATGATCACCGCGAAGACGAGCGCCAGCGCCGGCAGCAGCAGCAGCCAGGGGAAGGCCTTGGTGTCGGAGATGGCGGAGAGGCGGCGCATCAGACGATGGCGAGCGCCGTTTTCTCCACCCAGGCCCAGTCCGGCGCGAAGCCGAGGCCGGGGGCGTCGGGGATGGTGAAGGCGCCATTCTCGATCTTCAGCCCGTGCGAGCCGTGGCGCAGATTGGCGATCTGCTGGGAGGAGATGACGAGTTCCTCGTAATAGTCGTTATTGGGGATGGCGGCGCAGAGCTGGGCCTGCGGCATGCCCATGCCGTGCACCTGCGCCTTCATGCCGTGGCATTCCGCGAGATGGGCGATTTTGAGCGCCCCGGTCATGCCGCCCTTCATGTGCGGGTTGGTGCGCAGCATGTCGAGCGCGCCGGCCTGCACCCAGGAGGCGGCGTTCCAATGCGCGCCATCGGAGGTCTCGGCGGCGAGCACGGGGATATCCAGCGCGTCGCACAGCTTGCGGTAGGAGCCGAGCTCGAACTCGCGCATCGGCTCCTCGTACCAGTAGAAGCCCTCCTCCTCGAGCCGACGGCCGAACCACAGCGAGGTCACGTAGTCCCACCCCGCCGAGCCGTCGAACATCAGTACCGCGTCGGGCCCGGTCCATTTACGCAGGTTACGGCAGAGCTTGGCGTCCTCCTTGGCGTCACCCCAGGCGTGCAGCTTGAAGGCGGTGAAGCCGACGTCGATGCATTCCTTGATGTGGCGCTCATACTCGCCCATCGTGTCCCAGGTGACGGTCGAGGCGTAGACCGGCACCACGGGATTATGGCCGCCCAGCATCTGCCAGAGCGGCATGTTCGCGCGCTTGGACTTGAGGTCCCAGATCGCCAGATCGACCAGGCCAAGGGAGTGGAGCTGCATTTCCTCCAGCCGGTCGAGCTCCCAGATGCGGTGCCAGAGATACTCGCTGTTGAGCGCGTCGAGCCCGATCAGCTCCTTCAGCCGGCGCTCCACCAGCGAGCACACTGCCTCGCCGCGGCCAGTTTTCACCGCGCCGGTGATGCCCTCGTCGGTTTCGATACGCAGGATGGCGGATTTCGGCACCTTGCCTTTGGGCGTGCCATCCCCGGAGCCGGGGAGGCCCGCCCGCCAGCGGAACGTATCACCGACCCAGGGGTCCTCGACGAGATAGCCCTTGATATCGGTGATGCGCATTGATCGGTTCCTCTGGTGAAAGGCAAGTGGAAGGAAGGTCTCCTTTTTTGAAAAAAAGGAGCAAAAAACTTTTATCACTTTGCTTTATGCCGCTCCCATCCATCCCGAGAGGCAAGCCAACGGCAACGAAGTGATAAAAAGTTTTTTTGCTTCTTTTTGTTCACAAAAAGAAGTGCTTCCCTTCCTTAATTCAAAGCCGCGTCGAGCCCCTTGAGCATCGCATCCGTCGCCTTCTCCGGCGTGCTCTGGCCGACCAGGATCTTCTGGAACTCCGGCAGCACCACGTTCTGGCTCCACCCGGCCATGCCGACGAAAGCCGGCGGCAGGGAGCCGAAGCCGATGGTCTCGGCGGCGGCCTGGTAGAGCGGGTTGCCGGTGATGCGGGCGTCCTTGGCGATCACGGTGGAGGCGGGGAAGTAGCCGGTCTCCTCAAGGAAGGCGATCGAGGGGTCGGTCTCGCCCCAGAAGCTGATCCAGTCCCACGCGGCGTCGATGTTGTCGGCCTTCATGATGCCGTTGAAGAGATAGGCGAGGCGGGCGACGCGGGCGGCCGGGCCGGCGGGCTTGGCGGCGGTGCCGAACTGGCCGGGCTTGAAGAAGCGCACCATCTCGGTCAGCGAGCCGGTGTGATGCCAGGTCATCGCGGTCTGGCCGGTCTTGAAGCCCTCCATGATCTGGCGGAACCCGTCATTGGTGACCGACGGCGGGCAGACCTTATGGACGGTGTGCAGCTCCGAATACCACTTCACCGCGGCCAGCACCTTGGCCTTGTCGGTGGCGTTCTTGCCATCTACCACGAACTTGGAGCCGAAGGCCTCCATGAGGTCGATCAGGTAGGCAGCGCCGCCGGGGCCGGCGCGCATGCCGAAGCCGTAGCGGTTCTTGCTGGGGTCGGTCAGTTTCTTGGCGACGGTGACGAATTCTTCGAGATTCTTCGGCGGGCCGGCGATGCCGGCTTCCGCGAACCAGTCCTTCCGGTAATAGGTCCAGTCGACGAAGGTGAAGGCGGGGACGCCGTAGATCTTGCCGTTGAGCGTGCTGCCCTTCCAGCGGTCATCCGGGTAGTTCACCTTGTTGGACCAGGCATTGACCCGGCTGGTGAGATCGACCAGCCCGTTCATCGCCATCATGTCCGGCAGGCGCTCGGCGGCGACCATCGAAACGTCGGGCCGGGTGTTGGCGACCACGGCGGCGGTGAACTTCGCCATGTATTCGGGGTTGGGGATGTTCTCCTGCTGGAGGGCGATCGCCGGGTATTTCTTGGCGAACAGCTCCATCACCCGCTTGAGGCCGGCGAATTCCTCCTGACTGGTGAAATGGTGCCAGTAGACCACCTTGCCGGAGCCGGCGGCCTCGGCATCGTGCAGTCCGGCGGCGGCAGCGGCAGCGAGGCTGGCCAGTAATGTGCGGCGCGAGAGGTCGTTCATGGTGTCGTCTCCCAGGGTTGTTTTGGTTCAGCTGAGCGTGATCGGCGCCGGCGGCGGGCCGGCGGGGCGAAGTCCTTCGGCGACGGTGGCGACCGCATGCTCGCGCCGCGCCACCTCGGACAGGCCGAGCCCGTGGCCCGGCACATCCGGCGCGATGGCGTAGCCGGCCTCGAAGCGGATCGGCGTATCGGTGAGGTGCTTATAGTTCTGGAACGAATACTCGATCCATTCGGCCTCCGGCAGCGCGGCGGCGATGTGCACGCCCACTTCGAGGAAGGTGTTGCCGAGCGTCACCTTCACGCCGTACTCGGCGGCCAGCCAGCAGGCGCGCATCACGTCAGACATTTTGCCGTGGACGTTCATGTAGTCCACCGCGCGGGCCTCGATCAGGCGGCGCTTGCCGCTGAGGTCGAGATATTCGCCGGTGTTGATGTGGGTGAAGGGCAGGGCTTCCGAGACCTGGCGCAGCCCCTCGAAATCATCGCGCAGGCAGGGATCCTCGATCCACAGGATCTCGTGGCCGGCATCGTGATAGGCGTGCAGCGCGCGGATGGCCTCCTTCGGCGTCCAGGCCTCGTTGGCGTCCACCATGATGACCGGGTTGGGGCCGACGGCCTCCTTCAGCAGGCGCAGGCGCTTGAGGTCCCAGGCGAGGTCGGGGTGGCCGATCTTGATCTTGAAGGCCTCGAAGCCCATCGCCTTGGCCTTGGCGAAGAACTCGACGTAGTGGGCGTCCGAGAGGTGGAAATCGAGGCCCGAGGCATAGGCGCGCACCTTGGGGTTGCTGCCACCGAGGAAGCGGTAGAGGGGCAAGCCGGCCTGCTGGGCGGCGAGGTCCCACAGCGCCTGGTCGATCGCCTCGCCGAAGCCGTGTGAGAGGGCGCGCTGGTTGCCGCCGCGCGGGCGGCCGATGCGGTGGATGAGGGTGGAGGGATGCTGGCCATTGAGACCGGCCCAGGCCTCCGTGCGGAAGCTGCGTTGCAACTCGCCGAGATTGGGCTGGGCGTAGAACAGGTTGAGCATCCAGCCAGTGCCGGTGCGTCCGTTCTCGTCGTGCAGCTCCAGCACCGAGACGTTGCAGACATCGAACCCGACTTGCGAGTCGCCGATCATGCGGTCCCGCTTGAAGGCAAAGCGTGTGATGGTGAAATCTCGGATGGTCGTCATTGCGGCCGGTTCTCCCCTGTCGAACTATTATAACCTTTCGCCGCGCGGCGTCACCTCATCGCTTGGGCTCCAATCGCACCCGCGTTTCGGCAATCGCCTCGATCGCCGCCGTGCCAAAAGCGAGTGGGAAGGTCTCGCCGGCGCTCCATTTGGCCGCGAGGTCCGCGTAGTGCGGGTCACCGGGAATGCCGGACTGGCCGGGGGCGTTGATGGCGCGGCTGGCATCCCAGTTTCCGACATCGACGACGGCGCGGAACAGGGCGCCGCCGGAGACCGCGGGGCGGGCGATGGTGGCCCACCAGCGGGCATTCACCGTGGCGCCATCGCCGCCCGAGACCGGGCCGGAGACATTGGGCGAGGGCAGGGCGGGAAGTTGGGCGGCGAGGGGGTGATGCAGGTCAAGCGCGTGGAGCGTCCCCCAGGCCCAGCTTGCCGGGTCCGGCCCGCGGGCGGCGGTGAGGGAGGCGACGGCATTGCGCAGGGCGGCCAGCACCATCGCGTCCCGCGTAGCCACCGGCTCCGCCCCGAAGCGGGCATCGGGCGCCAGCATCGCGTCCATCAGGACCTGCGGATGGATGGTGCCGACGAGCTCCCGCGCCGCCGCGGGCACCAGCATTTGGCGCACCGGCCCTTGCAGCGAGGCAAGCCAGAAGGCGTAGAGCGCCGCGGCCGGACTCTCGGCGGTCATCCGCCGGTCCCACGCGCGCAGCATCGCCAGCTCCGCTTCGAGCCCGGCTGCGGTCAGCCCGTCCAGCAGCGGCAGCATCCGCGCGGCCCGGCCGGAGAGCACATCCTGTTGCAGGGCGTCGCTGTCGGCGAGGCTGTGGCGGGTCTGGCCGCCCAGCACCTCGGCGATGCGGCGGTAGCGGTCATCAGAGATCCACTCGAAGCTGATTTTCCTGATGGCATAGGGATAACCCGCCGGGAAGGGCATCTGGTTGGCGCTGGCGATCCAGCCGCGCGGCGGGTTGTATTCGCCGGGCATGTCGGCGACCGTGAGGATGCCCGTCCACTGGTAGCCCCCCTCCGCCGGCACCGGCAGCAGCCCGTCATGGCGCGGCCGGATCGGCACCCGCCCGGCGGCCTGCCAGCCGATATTCCCGTCAACATCGGCATACATGTAGTTGCTGCCCCACACCGCCGTGTCGAGCGCCTTGCGGTATTCGGGCCAATCCCGCGCCAGGATCACCGGCACATATTCCAGCGCCACCGCGCCGCCGGGATCGAGAAACACCGAGCGCAGCGCGATCGCCTGGCCGGGCGCTTCATGGATGATCGGCCCGTCCGGCGTGAGGCCGATCTCGATCGGCACAGCCTCGCCGCCACGCACCGCGATGATTTCCCGGACGCGGGTGATCGCCCGCCATCCCGTGGCAGTGCGGTATTCGGTGGCGGCTGCGTTCAGGGTGAGGAGGAACAGATCCTCCTGGTCAATCTGGAAATCGGTGCGGCCAAAGGCGATGCGGTCATTGTGCCCGAACTGGAACCCCGGCCGGCTCGCCGGTCCGGCGCCGATCGCATCAAGCCCTGGCGCCCTTAGATGGGTGATGAAGCGCGGCCCCGGCACGCTGAAGGCGAGATGCGGATCATTGGCCAGGATCGCCCGCCCGGTGCTGCTCATCGAGGGCGCGATCACCCAGGCATTGCTGCCGTTGCGGGCGTCGATATCGTCGAGCCCGGCATGGCGCACGGCGCGGCTGAAGGGCAGGGGGGCGGTGAAGAGTTCGTAGAGCGCCAGCGCATCGGCCGGCAGACGGCACGGGTCGAGCCCCTGCGGCACGCTCGGCGTCCAGTCCGGTTCCAGCTTCTGCATCAGCGCGTCAGCGCTGAGGTGCCCGCGGCAGGCGAGGCGCACCCGGCGCAACTCGCCCCGCACATTCGGCCCGGTGCCGCGCATCCGCAGAAGGTCTTCCGCCTCCCAAGGCTCGGGCTGCATGGCGAGTGCGCGGAATTCTGGCGGCAGCAGCGCGGGGGCGGCCAACACCTCGGCGATGCGGGCATTGATACCGCGCACCCAGGCCTGGGCGATGCCCTTCACGCGGGGATCGTAGAGCCCCCATTCCGCCGTGAGATCGCCACGGAACAGCAGGGTGCGCGCCGCCTTGTCATAGGGCACGAAGGCGCTGCCGAGGCTGGCGGCCAGCCGACCGAGCATGCGGCGGCGGCCGATATCCATCTGCCACAGCCGCGCCGTTGCCGCCGCGTAGCCCTGGCCGAAGAACGCGTCCTCGATGCTTGCCGCCGTGATGTGCGGGATGCCGTTGGTATCGGTGACGATCTCGACCGGCGCCGATACCCCGGCGACCACGCGTGTTTCAGCCTGCACCTGGCCTCCGATCAGCGATTGCATGGAAAGCAGAAGTAAAAGTAAGCAAGCGCTTCTTTTTGAAAAAAGAAGCAAAAACTTCTTATCCGTTTGCTTCGCGCCCACCGGGGAGAGCGCGAAGCAAACGGACGAAAGTTTTTTGGTTCTTTTTTTCAAAAAAGAACCGCTTGCCTGCTCCTCCCTCATCCCGGCAGCAACCGAATCACCAGCTCCGCCGCCTCATCGACGGCTGACTTGGAAAAAGGCAGCGGCACATATTCCCCCGCCGCCCATTTCGGCGCGAGATCGTCGTAGTGGGACGAGCGCGGATCGCCGGATTGGCCGGGGGCGTTGATGCACATCGAGGCATCCCAGTTGCCGACGTCGCACACCATGCGGAACGAGGCCCCGGCGGTGACGCGGAAATCGGAGCCGCGATAGGTGGCGTTCATCGGCGTGGAGCCGGAACCGCCCTTAGGCAGCGGGCCGACGCTTTTGAAATCCGTCATCAGGTCGGCGAGCGGGTGTTCGAAATAGCCGTGATGCAGCTTGCCCCAGCTCCACCAGGCGGTGTGCTCGCCCTGGCGCGCTCGCATATCCACCACCGCGGCGCGCAGTGTCTCCAGCAGCATGGCGTCGCGATCACCGAGGCGCGGATCGGCGGCTTCGAGCGCGGCGAGGATGGTGTCCATATCGCCCGGCACCATCAGCGGCCGCAGGTCGGGATCGGGGCACAGCTTATCGAGCACCGCGGGCTTGAGGCACTTGGTCCACCACACCTCGAACAGCGCGGCGCCGGCGCTGTCGCGGCCGAGGTGCTCGTCCCACTCGGCCAGCAGGTCGAGCCCGGTCTTGATGTCGGCCTCGCCCGTGAGCGGCGCCAGCAACGCCTTCAGACGGCGGCCGGGGATGGAGACGTCATCGGTTTGCAGCGCCATGGAATCGGCCAGGGTGTGGGCGGGTTGGGTGTCCAGCACCTCGTGGATGCGGCTGGTGCGCGAGCGCTCGGCCCATTCGAAGCCGAGCTTGCGCTCGCGGTAGGGGTAGTTGTCCGGCAGGTTCATCTCGTTCGCGGTGGCGAAATAGCCCTTGGCCGGGTTCACCTCGCGCGGCAGGTCCCCGAAGGGGTGGAAGCCCTGCCACTCGTAGCGCCCATCGCCGGGCACCGGCAGTAGCCCGTCCCAGTTCGGCCGGATCGGCGTGCGCCCGGCGGCATACCAGGCGATATTGCCGGCGACATCGGCATAGACGTGGTTGACCGAGGGGGTCGCCCAGCCCTCAAGCGACTTCTCGTATTCCGCCAGCGAGCCGGCCTGCATGTAGCCGAGGCTGGTCAGGTAGGCCGAGGCCCCCGGCTCGAACCACACCGAGCGCACGGCATAGGCCAAGTTACCCTCGGCATCCTCGTAGACCACCGGGCCGTGGCGGGTGAATTTCAGCGTGACGGTCTGGTCCGGCTGGCCGCGCACCGCGATGGTCTCGGTTACCACCCGCATCTCCTCCCAGCCCTCGCCGTAGCGGTAGCGGTCGGCGTTCTCCGGGTCGGTCGCGTAGACGTAGAGGTCCTCCTGATCCATCGGGAAGATGGTGAGGCTGAAGGCGCAATGGTCGTTATGGCCGAGCGAGACGCCGGGCACCGCGGGCTCGCCGGCGCCGATCACGTCGATCCCGGGGCCGGTGAGGTGAACCAGCCAGCGCAGCGAGGGCAAAGCATGGGCGCGGTGCGGATCGCTGGCGAGGATCGGCCGCCCGGTCTCGGTGCGCGAGGCGGCGACGGCCCAGTTGTTGGAGCCTTGCAGGTAGACGTCGCCGAGATCGTCCACCCGGGTCCAGTTCCACGCATTATCAAGCGTGGCCATCATGCGGGCATGGCTGAAATCGAGCCGTGCGGTGGCGAGCTTGAAGACGTCCAACACCTTGGGCGGAATCGCGGCCCAATCGACGCCCTCGGGGATCTCGGTCTCCCATGGCGGTTCGATGGAGCGGCGGGCGAGATCGACGGCGAGATCGCCCTTGGCCAGCACGCGGGCGCGAGCGACCTCGGAGAGCACGTTGCGCACGAGGCCGTGGCTGCGGATTCGCACCGCATCCTCCGCCGTCCAGCGCTCGGGCACTGTGCCCATGGCGGCGAATTCCGGGGCGAGCAAAGCAGGCTGCGCGGCGCAGCGGTCGATCCAGGCATTGATGCCGGCGGCGAAGGCCTCGGTGATCTCCCGCGCATCGGGGATGGCGTATCCGGCCCACTCCGCCGCCATATCACCGCGATACAGGAACAGGCGGGAGGCGCGATCCTGTGCCAGGAAGCCCGGCCCGAAATCGGCGGCGAGCCGCCCGAGGCCGCGCTTGCGCCAGAGATCGAGCTGCCACAGCCGCTCGCGCGCCGCGGCGAAGCCCTGGGCGAAGAACACGTCATGCCGGGTGGCGGCGCGGATATGCGGGATGCCGTTACGGTCCATCACGATCTCCGCCGGCTGTTCGAGGCCGGGGGTGGCGATGTTAATTGTGACAGGACTGGGGGGCGCTGTATCGGGCATTCTCTATCCTCCGCTAAGTGCCACAGGGTTTCACGCCGCTGCACGATGGACAAGCGGGGGGAGCGATGGCCTACTCCGCGCCCAGGTTCCATCAACATCGGGGGTTGCACCATGAGCCAATCGTTCGGATCTTTCGGCCGTCGCGGCGCACTCGCCGGCGGTACTGCCCTTTCGCTGTTCGGCGCCTCTGCCGAGGCGGCCGGGCGCACCCGCTACATCACCGCCAACAACAACCCGTACGATATCCTCGACCCGCATCAGGTGTTCGATATCGGCCGCATCGCTATCCGCCTGAACATGTATGACGCCCTGGTGCGTTGGGTGGATAACCCCCCGAAGCTCGAGATGTGGCTGGCCGAGAAGGTGGATATCTCGGCCGACGGGCTCGTCTACACCTTCACGCTCCGCCCCGGCGTGAAGTTCCATGACGGCAGCCCGCTCACCGCGGATGACGTTGTCTATTCCATGGAGCGCATCCTCGGCATCAAGAAGGGCGCCTATGGGCTGTTCGCCGACGTGGTGAAGCCCGGCACCACCAAGGCGGTTGACCCGCGGACGGTGCGCTTCACCCTCAACAAGCCCTTCGCGGTGTTCCAGGCCGTGCTCTCCGAGCTTTGGGTGGTGAACGCCAAGGTGGTGAAATCCCACGAGAAGGATGGCGACTGGGGCGCCGAGTGGCTCACCCGCAACGAGGCCGGCTCCGGCGGCTATCGCCTGCGCCGGTTTGACCCGGCGATCGGCTTCCAGGCCGAGCGCTTCGAGGGCCACTTCATGCCCTTCGGCAAGGGCGCGGTGGATGACGCCGATTTCCGTGTCTCGATGGAAACCGCCACCCGCGTGCTCGGCATGATCAAGGGCGAGTTCACCACCACCGACGGCTACATGCCGGCCGAGCAGGTGCAGCGGATGAAGGAGAGCGGCAACGTCTGGTTCAAGGAGGCGGAGAGTATCCGCACCTTCTATTTCATCATGAACCACGCCAAGGCGCCGATGAACGACGTCAACCTGCGGCGCGCCATCTCCTGCATGTTCGACTACGAGGGATTCAACAACAACATCCTCGGCGGCACCGTCGTCCGCAATCCCGGCATCATCCCCAACCCGATGTGGGGCGCGCCGAAGGACCTCAAGGGCTACAGCTACGATATCGACAAGGCGAAGTGGTATCTCGCCCAGGTGAAGGAGAAGCTGCGCACCATCCAGATCGGCGCCATGGCCGGCTATCCGCAATCCGAGCAGGCCGCGCAAATGCTGCAGGCCGGCGCCGCCAAGGCGGGGCTCGACATCAAGGTGGTCGCCGAGCCCTACACCACCATCGCCCCCAAGCTCGACGACCCCGAGCGCGCGCATGACCTGGTGCCCCTGTGGCGCAGCGCCTACTTCGCCGACCCCCATAACTGGACCGGCTTCCTCTTCAACTCCAAGAACTTCAAGTCGGGCAATGCGAGCTTCTACAAGAACCCCCGCATCGACGAGCTGACCGACGCCGCTTTGGTGATCACCGACCAGGAGAAGCGCCGGCCGCTCTACGAGGAGGTCTCGCGCATCCTGGTGGAGGATGCCGTCGGCCTGTTCGTCAACAACACCAAGTTTTATGGCCCGTACGGCAAGGGCGTGAAGTCGGTGCGCTTCTGCCCGATCGGCGATACGCAGGACCTTCGGTGGATCGAAATGAACACCTGAGCCACCATGCGCCTGCTCGCGCTGGCATTGCGGCGGTTCCTCTGGATGCCGCCGACTTTGCTGGGTCTCACGCTGATCGTCTTCTCGGTCTCGCACGTCATCCCCTCCGACCCCGCGCGGGTATTGGCGGGCGAGAACGCGCCGCAGGAGCAGGTCGAGGCGCTCAGGCGCAAATACGGGCTCGACAAGCCCTTGCCCCAGCAATTCGTCCGCTACGTGACGGACGTCGTCAGTGGCAATATGGGCGTCAGCCTCTACACCCAGCGCCCCGTGGCGACCGATCTGGTCGAGCGGCTGCCGGCGACCTTCGAGCTCGCGCTGTTCGCCATCACGCTGGCCGTGCTGATAGGACTGCCGCTTGGCGTGGTCTCGGCGCTCTACCGCAACACCTGGCTTGATCACGGCGTTCGCCTCGTCACCATCGCCGGCCTCGCGATGGCGGCGTTCTGGCTCGCGATCCTCCTGCAACTGCTGTTCTCGATGCAGTGGAACCTCACCCCCGTGCAAGGCCGCATCGACGGCTGGGGGCCGGACCCGATCACCGGGTTCTACACCGTGGATGCGCTGATCCGCGGCGATATCGAGACCTTCCTCACCTCGCTGCGCTATCTCTTTTTGCCGATGATCACCCTGGCCATCCCCGCCATGGCCACCATCGTGCGCTTCACCCGCGCCGGGGTGCTGAACGTGATGAACAGCAATTTCGTGTTCTACCAGGCCGCCATGGGGCTCCCCCGCCGGGTGGTGATCTGGAAATACATCCTCCGCGCCGCGTTGATCGGCACCCTCACGCAAATCGGCCTGGTGTTCGGCAATTTGCTCGCCGGCGCCGTGGTGGTGGAGACGGTGTTCTCCTGGCCCGGCCTCGGCACCTACGCCTACAACTCCATCCTGCAATCCGACTACAATGCCATCATGGGGTTCACCTTGTTCACCGGCTCGGTCTTCATCGGCATGAACCTCCTGGTCGATATCGCCCAGGCCGTGCTGGACCCGCGCGGACGATGAGGGCGCTGCGCCGTCTCATGCGCGACCGGGCACTGGTGACCGGCACGGTGATCGTCTCGGCCCTTGTGCTCGCCGCCATTTTCGCCACCCCCCTCGCCAATTTCCCCAGCCACGTCACCGGGTTCGACCCGGCCTTCCGCTTGAAGCCACCCGGCGAGGTGTTCTGGCTCGGCACGGACCGCATGGGGGCGGACCTCTATTCCCGCCTCCTGTTCGGCGCCCGGCTGACCATCCTGATCTCCGTCACCGCCACCCTGGTTGCCGTGCTGATCGGCGTGCCGATGGGGCTGATCGCCGGATATTTCGACCGTTGGTACAGCGACCTCCTGATGCGCATCTCCGACGTCTTCCTCGCCGTCCCGCAGATCGTGCTGGCGATCGCCATCGCGCAGACTCTGGGGCCGGCGATCCAGAACGTCATCCTCGCCCTCTCCGCCACCTACTGGCCGTTCTGGGCGCGCATCGTCTATGCCGAGACCCGCTCGCTCCGCAACGAGGTGTTCATCGAGGCCGCCATCGCCATGGGCGCCTCGCCGCTGCGGGTGATGGTGCTTCACGTGCTGCCCTCCATCGCCTCGTCCATCATCGTGCGCACCACCATCGGCATGGGCGCGACCATCCTCGCCGCCGCCTCCCTCGGCTTCCTCGGCCTTGGCGCCCCGCCACCCACCCCGGAATGGGGGCGGATGATCGCCGAGAGCCGCGAATTCCTGCCCCAGGCCTGGTGGTACGCCACCGCCCCCGGCATCGCCATTCTCCTCGTCGTCATGGGCTTCAACCTCCTCGGCGACGGGCTGCGCGACGCGATTGACCCCAGGATCCGCCGTGGCTCCTGACCTCCTCTCCGTCCGCGACCTCACCGTCGGCTTCGCCACCGAGAACGGCATCGCCCGCGTGCTTGACCATGTCAGCTTCGCCATGCGCCCGGGCGAAATCATGGGCCTGGTCGGCGAAAGCGGCTGCGGCAAAACCACCCTCGCCCGCGCCATCCTCGGCGTGCTGCCCGAAAGTGCGGGCATCGACAGCGGCAGCATCACCTTTGGCACCACCAACCTGCTCGGCGCCGACACTCAAGCCATCCGCGGGCGGGATATCGCGTTCATCCCGCAGGACCCTTTCGGCTCCTTCAGCCCGCTGTTCACCGTCGGTGACCAGATGGCGGAGCTGATGCGCTGGAAATCCCCCGAACGCGCACCCGGCGAACGCGGCTACAAGCGCGCACGCCGGCGCAATGATGCCGCACGGATTATCGCCGCGCTGAAAGCGGTGCAACTGCCGGATGCCGAGCGTCTCCTGCGCAAATACCCGCACGAGCTCTCCGGCGGCCAGCGCCAGCGCGTGATGATCGCCATGGCCCTGCTGCCGGAACCCCGCCTCGTCATCGCCGACGAACCCACCACGGCGCTCGATGTCACCATCCAGGCGCAGATCCTCAAGCTGCTGCGCGAACTCGCCACCGAGCGCGGCGCCTCGGTGCTGTTCACCACGCATGACCTCGGCACCGCCTGGGAGATCTGCGACCGCATCACCGTGATGTACGCCGGCCAGGAGGCCGAAACCGCGGAGGTCGCCGACTTTTTCAGCCGCCCCCGGCACCCCTACACCGCGATGCTGCTGGCGAGCCTGCCCACCCAGGGCTCGGCGCTCAAGGGCATCCCCGGCGACGTGCCGAGCCCCTTCACCCCGCCGCCCGGCTGCCGCTTCCACCCCCGCTGCCCCCGTGCCAGCGATGCCTGCCGGACCAGCCACAACGAGACCGCCGAACCCGCGTCGGGCCATCACGTGCGCTGCCATCACCCGCATCTCTGGCCCGCCGCATGAACGCCCTCCTCGATATCGCCGCGCTCAACCGGCATTTCCCCATCCGCAACGTCTGGGGCCGCCGCACCGGCTGGCTGCGGGCGCTGGACGGCGTCTCCCTCGCCATCGCCAAGGGCGAAATCCTCGGCGTGGTCGGCGAATCCGGCTGCGGCAAATCCACCCTCGGCAAGACCATCGCCGGCATCCATCAGCCCAGCTCCGGCCATGTCCGCTTCGAGGGCAACGAGATCGCCGGCCTCTCCCCCTCCGCCGGCCGCGCGCTGCGCCGCAACCTGCAATACTGCTACCAGGACCCCGGCGCCTCCCTCGATCCCCGCTGGAAAATCGGCACCTCGCTCGAGGAACCGCTGATCGTCCACACCGATATGTCCCAGGCCGATCGCCGCACCCGCGTCCGCGAGACCCTCGCCGCGGTGAACCTGCCCGAGCGCCATCTCGACCTCTACCCCCATGAAATCAGCGGCGGCCAGCAACGCCGCGTCGGCCTCGCCCGCATTCTCATGCTGCGGCCAAGCCTGGTGATCCTCGACGAACCCACCTCGGGGCTCGACGTCTCGGTCCAGGCCGTCGTGCTGAACCTCCTGCTCGAACTCCGCGCCGCCTTCGATCTCACCTACATGTTCATCAGCCACGACCTCTCGGTCGTCCGCCTGTTCAGCCAGCGCATTGCGGTGATGTATCTCGGCCGCGTCGTCGAAATCGGTGACACCGAGCGCGTCTTCGCCGCCCCCGCCCACCCCTATACGCGCTCCCTCCTCTCCGCCGTCCCCATCATCGGCGGAAGACGCATCGTCGAGACCTTCGCGCTCGAAGGCGAACCCCCAAGCCCCGGCGCCATCCCCTCCGGCTGCCGCTTCCGCACCCGCTGCCCCTTCGCCGACGCCGCGTGCGCCGCCACCGACCCGCCGGACCGCGAACTGCCCGACGGCCGCATCGTCGCCTGCCATCATCTGGAGACCCTCGCATGAACAAAGTCGCCATCGTCACCGGCGGCGCCCGCGGCATCGGCCGCGGTTGCGCCCATGCCTTGGCGGAGAAGGGCCTCGATATCGCGATCGTTGACCTGCTCCCCGCCGAAGCCGAACGCACCATCGGCGAACTCACCGCCATGGGCCGCGTCGCCCGCTTCTACGAAGCCGATGTCGCCGATCATGCCCGGGCCCGCGCCGTGGTGCAGCAAATCGCCGCCGATTTCGGCCGCATCGACGTGCTGGTGAACAACGCCGGCCGCGGCAACCCCAAGGGCATCCTGGAGATCACCGAGGAGGAATTCGATCGCACCATCGATGTGAACCTCAAATCCTGCTTCAACTTCATCCAGCCCGCCGTCCCCGTGATGCGCGCCACTGGCGGCGGCCGGATCGTCTCCATGTCCTCGCTGAACGCCCATTCCGGCGGCGTCACCGCGGCCGTCTCGAAGTTCTCCTACGCCGCCGCCAAGGCCGGCATCATCGGCCTCACCCGCGCGCTGGCGAAGGAACTCGGCCCCGACATCGCCATCAACTGCGTCTGCCCCGGCGTGATCGAGACAGAACTCGGCAACACCCTCACCAAGGCGCGCGGCCCTGAACTGATGACCGGCATCGCCCTCGGCCGCCTCGGCACCCCCAAGGACGTTGCGGGCCTGGTCGCCTTCCTCGCCACCGTCGAACCCAACTTCATCACCGGCCAGGATTTCATCATCGACGGCTTCCAGTTCAAAGTGTGATTTTGGCGGAAATCCGATAATGTTATTAAATCGAAACAATAAAGACGTGCACCCGGGGCCCGATCCGGCGGCCCGGATCGGTTGTCTATATGCCAGCACACGCGCGGAATCGGGCGGCCGGGCGCAGCGCCACAGCCAAACCGCAGCCGGGCGCACCACGTGCGCATCCAGCCGCAAAGCGCGGGTATAGCGCACGGCCCAGGGGGCGGGCACGGCAACCCACACGATCTCCCAGTCCTCGTCCTCATCCCCCGCATTCGCCGAGCCGAACCCGGCCGCGTCCCACGCGCCATCCGCCACCGGCGGCCACGCCAGATCGGTCGCCCCCAGGGAACGCAGCAGGCGGAACAGCCAGACAAGAATCCGCAACACCTCCGGCCCCATCTCGGGTACCAGGGCCTTCAGGCCAACAGGGAGGGTCGCGCTCTTCATGACGACCATCCTACGCCCTTCGGCATGGATCGTCAAGAACAAATTTAGAACTAACCGAAAATTCCTAGGCGATAGATCCTAGGTCAGCATCAGCTTCACCGCCGCGATCACCAGCACCCCCGCCAGCACCCGCTGCAAGGCGGCAGGCGACAGCCAGCGAATGGCCAGCTGCGTACCCAGCAGCGCGCCGGCCAGCGCGGCCACCGCATAGGCGGAAATCTCCACCGGCACCGATCGCAGCGAGACGAAATTGCCCGCCAACCCCGCCAGCGAATTCAACAGGATGAACGGGGAGGTGATCCCCGCCGATTGCCGCGCCCCCGCCCAGCCCATCAACAGCAACACCGGGCTGAGGAAAATCCCCCCGCCCGTCCCCGTCAGCCCCGAGAGCAACCCGATCGCCGCACCGGTGCCGATCGCCAGCCCCATCGGCGGGCTCGGCGCCGGGCCGCGCGGCGTGGCTGTCTTCTCGCGCGGATCGATCAGCAGCCGCAGCCCGGCGAAGAGCAGCACCAAGCCCACCAGCATCTTGTAGGCGGCGCCCGGCAGTTGGATCGCCCCGCCGGCAACCGCCAGTGGCATGGAGCCGATCACGAACGGCACAAGTGCCCGCCAGGTGATCCAGCCCGCCCGGTGCAGCCGCCACGTCGCGAAGGCCGCCACCAGCACGTTGAGGCACAACGCCGTCGGTTTCATCACCGAAGGCGTCACCCCGAACAGCGCCATCGCCGCGATATAGCCGGAGGCGCCAGCATGTCCCACCGCGGTATAGATGGTCGCCGCGAGGAAGATCAGCCCGGAGAGCGGCAGGGTGGTGGCGAACATGGCCTTCGATATGGCAATTCCGCCATAACGATACAAGCGATCGCCGCCCGGCGCTACCCAAACAGCGCCCCCAACTACAGCGTGCCGCCCGCCGGTACCGCCCGCGCCTCCAACGCCCGCAAATCCTCCGCCGCCAACTCCGCCGCCGCGGCCTCCAGCCGCCGATACCGCGCCACCAAATCCCGCCCCAGCGGCGTCAACACCGCCCCCCCACCGCCACTCCCACCGGCCACACGCTCCACGGCCGGCGAGGTGAAGGCGGTGTTGAGGCTGTCGATCAGCAGCCAGGCGCGCTTATAGTCCATCCGCATTTCCCGCGCCGCCGCGGCGATCGAGCCGGTCGCCTCGATACTCTCCAACAGCGCCGCCTTGCCCGGCCCGATCCGGCTGCCCGAGCCCAACACCAGGGTGAGTTTGATATGTGCCATCTGAGTCAGAAGGCCGGCGTTACCGCCGGGGTGCCCACCCGTAGGCCTTGGCGCACGCCCCGCCCATTAGCATCGCCCGCTCGCTCTCGCTCAGCCGGTCCGTCATCAGGAACGGCTTCACCCCGTGCTCATAGGAGAGGATGGCGAATGCCCGCGTCCAGTCCGTGCCCCACAGGCAGCGCTCGAACCCCCAGGCATCGAAGATATGGCCAAGCGGCGGCCAGATATCGGGGTAGGGGTAGGGCTGGTGCGACAAAGTGCAGGCACCGCTGATCTTGATCACCACGTTCGGCCGCCGCGCCAACTCCACCACCTTCGGCAGATCCGCCCAGGCATCCACCGGCGCCGGCGGCACCCGCGGCTGCAGCAGCCCGAGATGGTCGAGAATGATGGACGTATTCGGGTTGCGGTCGATCACCGCGGTCCCGGCGTCGATATTGCCCCAGCAATGCAGGTTGACCGGCATGCCGTGATGGGCCGCGGCGCGCATGATGCGGTCGATGCCGGGATGGTCCGCCCCCCACAGCCCATCATTCGGCATCATGATGCGCACCCCCACCGCGCCCGGCACGCGCTTCCACTCCGCGATCACGTCGGCGACGTCGAGATCCTCCGGGTCGAGCGGCTTGACGATGCCGAACCGCCCGGGATGCGCCCGCTGCACCTCGATCGCGTAGCTGGCGTCATAGCGGTAGAGCGAGAAGGCGGAGATGAAGATCGCCCCATCCACCCCCACCGCATCCATCGCCGCCACCATCTCATCGCCCGTCACATGCGCCGGCCAGTTCGGCACGCTGTGCCAGGGCCGCCTCGGCGTATTGGCCTCATAGGCATGAACCTGGCTGTCGATGATCATGGCGCGCACCCTCCGTTTGCCCGCGAGTTTGGGCGGGGCGGCGGGGCGTTGTCCAGGGCGTCGATGCAAAGCTGTAGAGTGCACAGAATTAAATACGTAAATTGACCTCATTGACGAATATTGTATGGAGCATTGACTTGACGATTAAGTAATGGCGCGGCCTTGTGCAAGTGTTACCGAATTACGGATTGCCCGCCATGCGCATGCCGCCTCTCGGTCCCGCCCTTTTGCTGGCATTGCTGATCGCCGCGCCATCCCGTGCGACCCCGATTGCCGCCCTCGCCGGGGACTCGTACCTGGTGACCACCGGCGGCACGCTGATGCTGACCGGCAGCACCAATGAACGGGACGGGATCTACGGCGAGGCGAAACCGATCACCGGCCAGCCTCCCGGGGATGACGGGGTATACGAGGCGGTCGATGCCGAGCCCCCGCCACAGGACGCCTCTCTCCTCGCGCTCGGCTACACCGAGGACCCCGAGCGCTCCTACACCGTGCTGATCCGCAGCGGCGCCCGCACCAACACGGCCGCGACGGTGGATTACAGTGTGAGGGCCGCCAACATCGCGGTCCCTGAACCCGGGTCGCTCCTGCTATTCGGTTCAGGCCTTTGCCTGCTCGGCCTCGTCGCAGCCCGCCGGCGCGCCCCACCGGCGCGGGATTGAGGCCAATCAGAGCATTGCTGCCGCGAGATCCCGCCGCGCCCGCCGGCCGGCGGCGAGGTTCCGGCAATTCACGATGGCGAGGCGGAATCCGCCTGGCGGCATGGCGTGCAACCGGTTGGCGCGGCCGGGGTGGAAGGTGATTTGCAGGCTGGTTATACCCGGCCGCCCCCGGATATCCGCCTGCAAGCCAACCGGCGGCGGCCGGTAACGGCCCTCGTGCGGCGCGAAGAGGATAATCGAGTAACCGGTTTGCCGGTTCGCCTCCTTGAAACCCCAACCTCGCCCCGCATAGAGACGGATGAGCGCCGCGACCCAGCCTTCGCCATAGAGGTCCGGCCACTGATCGGCGAAGCGCAAATGCGCCTCGATGATGCGCCCGCCGATCGTCTCGAAATTCATCATGCCGGAATAGCCGGCCATGTTCGCGGCGATCCATGCCGCGCAATACGCCTCCAACGCCGGGCGCGCCTCGGCATGAATGATCCAGCGATCGAAGGTGCCGCCGGGCCGGGGAATGCCGGTCGCGTGGCGCCACCACACCGCGCGCCCCTCCAGCACCGCCACGTCCGTGCTGACGTGCTCGCCCCGCAGCAACTCCATCCAGAAATGCCCGGGGGTGAGGGCGGACTTATATTGCGCGGCGGAGCGGATCACCTGGCTGCCGGTGCCCATGCCGCGCAAATTGGTGATCGGCTTCGAGAACACCGGAAAGCCCGCCGGCATCACCCCATGTGGCGCCGCCGCGATGCCCTGGGACATCGCGACCCGCAGCTTGTCATAGACCCAGCGATGCGCGGGGAACCACTCCCACGCATCGGCATCCTCGGTCGGGATATCCACGGCGTCGGGGCAGGGGACATCCGCGAAATACTGCATCCGCCAGGGATCAGCCTCGCGGATGGCCATGATCAGGCGATCGTGTCGAGCGGCCAGATCGGCCGGCGCACGTTCTTGTAGGGCATGGTCCGCAGGATCATCGAGCCGAGCCCGCCGCCATCCACCGTGATCACCTCACGCGAAATCGGCTCAAAGGCGGCGCGGAAATGATGGTTGGATTTCACCGCGATGGTGTCCTTGCGGGTGGGCTCGCAGCCCAGCGAGGTCAACTGCGCGAGGTCGGTCGCCTGGCCGTTATTGGTGATCAGCGCGATATCGATGCCGCCGACGCGGATCAGCGCCGAGGGCCCGTAATCCCGCCACACGCCACCGCCCATCGGGCCGAACGTCTGCATCCGCCCATCCGCGAGGGTGACGACCAGCGCTTCCACCGTCAGCGGCCCGCCGCCGGCATTGGGATCATGCTTGCCGCCGATGGTCAGGCTGCCGGTGCGGCCGACGCCGAGCGCGATGGCGTCCTGCACCGCCGCGGGGTCGAAAATCGCGTAGAAGGCGGCGTTCTGCACGTCCGCCGCGATCATCGCCCGCAGCAAATTGGTGGCATCGCCATAATGGCCGCTGCCGGGATTATCGGTCACATCCGCCATCACCAGCGGCCGCTCATGCTTGCCCTCGCCTTCGCGCGCATGGGCCAGCGCCTTGTCGATCGCCCAGTTGGTGACGCTGAGGTACTCCCGCGTTTTCCAAGCGTAATCCATGAACTCCTCGGCGATCGCCTGGCCGGCCGGGTCCGCGCCATCGGTGGTGACCGTGACGGAGGGGCCAATGTCCTGGATATCGGCGGCGGTGAAGCCGGAGCAGACCGAGACCACCAAGGCGCGCCCCTCGGTCTCCAACGTCTCGCCGCGCTCGATCAACTCGCGCATCGGCCCGATCTGGGTGCGCCCGCCATTGAGACCGCGCAGCATCGGCCGCTTGGCGATCACCGTGCGCGGCTTGATCTTGCCCTCCATGGCGCGCTGCAACAAATCCGCCCCCTGCCACGCCCGCTCGTAGTAGTCGACATGCGGGTAGGTGCGCACGGCGATCAGCGCATTGGCGCAATCGGCCATTTGCTGGGTGATGTTGCCGTGCAGGTCGAGGGTGACGACGATCGGCACGTCCGGCCCCACCATGGCGCGCAGGCGGCGCAGGATCTCGCCCTCGCCGTCCGCAAACCCCTCGGCGACCATGGCGCCGTGCAGATGCAACAGCGCGCCGTCGATGCCCCCCTCGGCACCGGCCAGCAGCATGGCGGTGATGGTCTCGAAGGTCTCGCGCGTGATCGTGCCCGACGGGTTGGCGGAGGCGGCGACGGGGTGGATCAACGTCCAGCCGAACTTGTCCGCGGCCTCAAACGTGGCGCCGAATTCGGAGCGCGTGCCGCGGCGGCGGGCCGGAATCTCGTTGGCCGTGAGGAAGGTGCGGCGGCGGAAGTGGTCCATCGTGGTCGGCACCACGCTGAATGTATTGGTCTCGTGGGCGAACTCACCCGTCAGCACGCGGTATCCCATTATCGTCTCCTGCACGATGCTCGGGCCAGGCGCGCAGCGCGTCGTGGCCGGCCGGGGTGAGACCGTAGACTCCGCGCGCCGTTCGTTCAAACCAGCCGTATACGTTCCTTGACAGGATCGATAGCGCGTCCGGGTGGTCGGGCCGCAGGTCACGCGGGCGCAACGGCGCCGGGGCAAGCGCGCGGGCGATGGAAAGCGCCTGCTGGCGATAAGCGGTCATGATGCCCGTCCGCGTCGAGCCGCCGGTGCTGGGGTCGCCGCGCCTCCGGGTGAATTCCTTGACGATCAGGCGCCGCGCCGGCGCATTGCGGCGCGGCGAGTACGGCGTCGGCTCCGCCAGCACCTCGACATGCCCAGTCCTTACCGTTACCGCCAACAGCCCTATGCCGAGTAGGCGGCACAGCCGGTGCGCCCGGCGATCACGATCGCGCCCCTTCCTGGTGGCCGGCACGGCGAGCCACACCTCATCGGCGACGGTCATGCGATCAACGGCCTGCAACACCAAGTCGAAACTCAGCCCCAACTTGAGCTCGGCAATCACCAGCAGCGGCGTTTCGCCCTCTCGCATCCCCACCACATCCGCCCCACGAATTTCGCCCTTCACGGTGAACCCGTTGGCTTCGAGGAAGCGCTTCACCGGCGCGTAGAGATCGGTCTCCGACATCGGTTGAGCATCCAAGCCGCGCAAGGTAGCGTCAACTCCATCCCAGATCGTGAGCGCCATGCCCGCCAAACCCGTTTACCGCCCCAAACCCAACGCCATCGCGGCCATTTTCGGCCGCCGCAAGGCGGTGATCGGGGTGATCCACTCCCTGCCGCTGCCGGGCTCGCCGGCCTATGACGGCATGGCGATGGAGGAGGTGATCGGCTTCGCCCTCGCCGAGGCACAGCGCTACCGCGCCGGAGGGGTGGATGGGCTGATCGTGGAGAACCACGGCGACATCCCCTTCGCCAAGCCCGACGCCCTCGGCCCGGAAACGGCCGCCGCCATGGCGGTGATGACGCGCGCGGTCCGCCTCGAAAGCGGCCTGCCGGTCGGCGTTAACGTGCTCGCCAATGGCGCGATCCAGGCGCTCGCGGTCGCCAAGGCCGCCGGCGCCGCCTTCGTGCGGGTCAACCAATGGGCCAACGCCTACGTCGCCAATGAGGGCTTCATGGAAGGCCCGGCCGGCGCCGCCGCCCGCTACCGCGCCTGGCTGCATGCGCGGGACGTCAAAATCTTCGCCGATGTGCACGTGAAGCACGGGGCGCATGCCATCGTCGCCGACCGCTCTATCCCCGAGATGGCGCGTGACGCTGAATTCTTCGACGCCGACGTCGCCATCGCCACCGGCCAGCGCACCGGCGACGCCGCCTCGCTCGACGAACTCGCCGAAATCGCCGACGGCGCCTCGCTCCCCGTCGCCGTCGGCAGCGGCGTCACCCCCGCCAATGTCGGCGACATCCTCACCATCGCCGACGCGGTGATCGTCGCCTCCTACCTCAAGCGCGACGGCGTGTGGTGGAACGAAGTTGACCCCGCCCGACTCGCCACTTTCATGGCGGCAGTGGCACGGGTGAGGGGGTAGATCCCGCAGTTTGGCTAGGTCCTCAACATTCCCTGACAATTCCTGACATTTCGATACGGCATTATATATCGACTCGGTCACGCGGATTTGAGTACGACTCAGGGATGCTCAATGAACCCGAGGACTACCGCTACGTGTATCCCGACGGCTCGCTCTCGCCGACCTTCGGAGCCGTGTCCATTTCTGATGCGGTTGAATATACGCGCATGCACTACTGTCGGCGCTGCTCGGATCGCACCACCCGGCGCCGCATCGAATGCCTCGTCGCCGGACAGTGGGTGCGGCTCGATCTGTATATCAGGATATGCGCCGGACGTTGAGGCCGCGCACAACCCTACGCCAGATCGAACCCCGCATAGCCACTCGCGCTGTAGCGGTCGCAATATTCCCGATACCTGGGAATGCCCCCCATATAGGCGAGCAATTCGCGGTCACTGCCATCCGGCCCCTTGCGGCGGTACCAGGACTGCCGGTTCTGCCCCAGCAGCGTCGGCTCCGAGACCGCCTCGTGATGTGCCATCCACTCATCCTCGATTGCGGCCGAGGGCTGGATGGATTTGAGGCCGCGGGCGCGCACGAAGCCAATCGTATCGGCGATCCAGTTGCATTGCTGGTCCACGCAGACCGGCACATTGCAGATCGCCGCCGCCGGGGCGAAGGGTGCCATCGTCATGAACATGTTGGGGAATCCATGCATCTGCATCCCTTCGGTCGTGCGCAGCGCGCCCGCCCACTGCTCCCGTAGCGCCACGCCGCTGCCGCCCCTAATGTCGATCCGATTGATCGCGCCCACGCCTGCATCGAAACCGGTGGCGTCGATCGAGACCACGGCGTCTCGCGCAGATCGACCCGCCGCATATCTTGGCGGTTGAAGGCGTCGTAGAACCCGTTCGCCAGCGGCACGCGGCGGGAGCCGAAATAGAATTCGCGCGGCACCGGCTTCTCGGCCAGCACCGGGTCATTGATCCGGGCACGGATTTTCGGCCGCACGACCTCCGACACATAGGCCGCGGCCACTGGGTTGATGTCGGTATCGGCGAAGCGCTCGTCCCACAGGCGGAGATTACCCTCGTCCCACATCCGCTCGAGATGCGCGTCCCGCTCGGCTTCCGGCACCTGCTCGAAGCGCAGCGGCGTCCCGCCGCCATGGACGAAGCCGCCGCGCGACGTGTGCACCTTCTCGCGCAAGTCATCGAACTCCTCGCGCATCCCGGCGAGGTCATCCTGGAGGATGGCGTGGTTGCGGATGGCGATGCTGTGTTGCGGTGTCCACTAAACCAGCAGCAGGCCGCTCGCTCCAACGCTGCATCACGCCCGTCTGGCATCGTTGGTGCGAAACTCTTACGTGACTAGCCCTGTCAGAGCCCCCTTCCCGACAGCCGTAACTTGCCGTTCGGGCTGCTGGAGATTATGCGATCAGCCAATGTCTGAACGGAATCCCGGCATGATTGATCGCCAACGCCGTCAGGGTGGCTTCACGCTGCTCGAGATCCTGGTGGTGATTGCTATTCTCGGCCTGCTCATTGGCCTCGTAGCGCCGGCAGCTCTCCGCCAATTGGGCGGGGCGCGTACTTCCGTGGCACGTCAGTCGATCGAGCGGATCGGCGGATTGTTGGATCTCTACAAGCTCGATGTCGGCCGCTATCCTGGCACCGAACAGGGCCTCACCGCCCTCGCGGAGCAGCCACGCGGGGTGGCAAGCTGGAACGGCCCCTATGTGAAGGGCGTTATCGGCAACGATCCCTGGGGGAAGCCCTGGACCTATCGCTCACCCTCCACCCGTACCGGCCATGACTACGACCTATGCTCTGACGGCCCGCCCGGCGCCGGCAGTGGCGAGCAGATGTGCAACCCCTGATACTGGCCGGCGCACTTCGCCCGCCAAGATTTCGAACGAGCGCTTTCTTGCGGCATGGTCATGGATCTGCGCCGTCACCATCAGTTCATCGGCCCCGGTGCGGGCGATGAAATCAGCGAGGCCGCGCCGGATGGTCGCCGGGCCGCCCACCACCGAGCAGGATAGCGAGCGCTCCAGGAGCAGGCGGAAGCGCGGATCGAGCCGCGCATCCATGTCGTCCACCGGCTTCGGGAGTTTTCCCGGCCGTCCGCTGCGCAGGTTGATGAAGGCCTGTTGCAGTGAGGAGAACAGCCGCTTCGCCTCGGCGTCGCTGTCTGCGGCGAAAATGTTGATGCCGAGCATCACGCGGGGGGCCGCAAGCCATTCCGAGGGGCGGAAGCGCTCGCGATAAATTGCCATCGCCTCGAACATCATGTCCGGCGCGAAATGCGAGGCGAAAGCATAGGGCAGGCCGAGTGCTGCGGCGAGTTGCGCGCCGTAGGTGCTCGACCCCAGGATCCACACCGGCACTTCGAGCCCGGCGCCCGGCACCGCCTGGAGCTGCTGGCCGGGCCGGGTCTGGCGGAAATAATCGATCAGCTCGATCACATCGCGTGGGAAATCATCTTCCTGGTTCAGGCTGCGGCGCATCGCCTGCGCGGCGATCTGGTCGCTGCCCGGCGCGCGGCCCACTCCGAGGTCGATCCGCCCGGGATGTAGGGCGGCCAGCGTGCCGAATTGCTCGGCGATCAGCAGGGGGGCGTGGTTGGGCAGCATCACCCCGCCGGCGCCGAGCCGTATCGTCTTTGTCCCGGCGGCGACATGGGCCAGCGCCACCGCGGTGGCGGCGCTGGCGATGCCCGGCATGTTGTGATGCTCGGCCATCCAGTAGCGGGTATAGCCGAGCGCCTCGGCATGGCGCGCCAAGTCGGCCGAATTGCGCAGCGCCTGCCCGGCGTCGCTACCCTCGGGGATCGGCGCCAGGTCGAGGATCGAGAGCGGCACCATCACCCTAGCCGACCCGCGGCGTCACCGGAGCGACCCCGTCCATGCTCGCCTGCACGAAGGCGCCGCCATTGGCGATCGACTTGCGGCCGGCGGCGAGGCGGGGGTGGTGGAGGTGCCAGACATGGATCATCTCGGGCCATACTTCCATCGTCACCGCCACATGGGCGGCGCCGGCGATCGCTGCGAGGCGAATGCCGTCATCGAGCAGCGTCTCCGCCGCGCCCACCTGCACCAGCAGCGGCGCCAGCCCGCGCATATCGGCGTGCAGCGGCGAGGCAAGCGGGTTCCGCTTGTCGCCGCCGGCGAGATAGGTGGTGGCCATCATGTCGAGGCCGGGCTTCTGCACATTGGGGTCTTCGGCCGATTTGCTCGTGATCGAGCCGCCGGTGTTTTCCATGTCGATCCACGGCGAAATCGTCCAGCCGCAGGCCGGCTGCGGCAGGCCGGCATCGCGGATCGCCACCATGGCCGCCACTGCGAGCCCGCCACCCGCGCTGTCGCCCGCGAGCGCGATGTTGCTCGCCGCGAAACCGCTGGCCAGCAAATAGCGATAGGCCGCCAGCGCATCCTCGATCGGGGCGGGGAAGGGGTGCTCGGGCGCCAGCCGGTAGCCCAGCGCCAGCACGCGGGTGGCGGCCGCGCGGCCGATTTCGGCGGCGACGTGGCGGTGGCTGTCGAGCGAGCCGACCACGTAGCCGCCGCCGTGGAAATACAGGATCACCCGGCGCGGATCGGCGTTGGGCGTGAAAGTCCATTCCGCCGGCACCCCGGCGGCGCTCACCACATCCACCTGCACATCATCGGCAATGCCATAGGCGAGACCGCGGGCATCGAGCCCGGCGCGCATGTCGGCGAGTTCGGTCGGGCGGACCCGTGCGGCCATTTCGGCCCGCAGGGCGTCGATTTCCGGATTGCTCATGGCCTGTGTCCCCTCGCGTTGTTGGTGTGCGCGAGTGTCGCCCGGCGGTGCCGCCGGCGCAAGCCGATCAGCCGGGGTCGAGCCGCAGCCCGGTCGCCGCGTCGAACACGTGCAGCGCGGCGGCGGGGAAGCCGACGGACATGCGATCCGTCGGCGCCTCGGCCTTGGGCAGCTTCACCGAGAGCATCTCGCCATTGGCAAGCCGGCCGATCACCACCGTCTCGGAGCCGAGCGGCTCCAGCAGATCCACCTGCAACTCCTCGCCCGCCGCATCCGCCACCACATGCTCCGGCCGGATGCCGATGGTGAGCGCCATGCCGTCAGCGCCCGCGCGGCGCCCGTCGGCGAAGGGGATGACGGGGCCGAGCGCGAGGCTCGCCGCGGTGCCGCCATGGCTCAGCGTGGCCGGCAGGAAGTTCATCGCCGGCGCCCCGATGAAGCCCGCGACATAGACATTGGCCGGCCGCTCGAACACCTCCATGGGGGTGGCGAGCTGCACCGCGCGGCCCTGGTGCAACACCAACAGCCGGTCCCCCAGCGTCATCGCCTCCACCTGGTCATGCGTCACGTAGAGGGAGGTGACGCCCATGCGCCGCTGCAACCGCTTGATTTCGGCGCGCATGGTCACCCGCAAAGTGGCGTCGAGGTTGGAGAGCGGCTCGTCGAACAGGAACAGCTTGGGGTTGCGCACGATGGCGCGCCCCATCGCCACGCGTTGGCGCTGGCCGCCGGAGAGCTGGCGCGGCTTGCGGGCCAGCAGCGGCGCGAGGCCGAGCATGTCGGCCGCCTCCTGCACCCGCGCGGCAATGTCGGCCTTGGTGAGGCCGCGGATCTTGAGCGCGTAGGCCATGTTGTCGAACACGCTCATATGCGGATAGAGCGCGTAATTCTGAAACACCATCGCGATGTCCCGCTCCGCCGGGTCGAGCCGGGCGACATCCTTGCCATCGAGTTCGATGGCCCCCGCGGTGGGATCCTCCAGTCCGGCAACGAGGCGCAGCAGGGTGGATTTGCCGCAGCCCGAGGCACCGACGATCACCAGCATTTCGCCTGAGGCGAGGGCGAGGTCGATCCCGTGCAGCACGGCGACGGGGCCGAAACTCTTGCGCAAATCGTGAAGCTTCAGCGTGGCCATACTACTTGTCGCCTTCCGTGAGGCCTTTGACGAACCAGGTCTGCATCAGCAGCACCACCGCCACCGGCGGCAGCATCGCCAGCACGGCGGTGGCCATGACGCGGTTCCATTCGACCGAGGTATCCGCCCCGATCATCTTGACGATGCCGATGACGATGGTGTCCAGCCGCGAGTCGGTCGCCACCAGCAGCGGCCAGAGATACTGGTTCCAGCCATAGACGAAGAGAATGACGAACAGCGCCGCGATATTCGCCCCGGAGACCGGCAGCAAGATATCGCGCAGGAAGCGCAGCGGCCCGGCGCCATCCATCCGCGCCGCCTCCACCAGCTCATCCGGCACCGCTAGAAAGGTCTGGCGGAACAGCAGCGTCGCGGTGGCCGAGGCGATCAGCGGCAAAGTGAGGCCGGTGAAGCTGTTGATGAGGCCAAAACCCGCCATCACCGAGTAGGTCGGGATGATGCGTACCTCGACCGGCAGCATCAGGGTGAAAAAGATCGTCCAGAAGCAGACGAGGCGGAAGGGGAAGCGGAAAAAGGCGATGGCATAGGCCGAGAGCACGGAGATGACGATTTTGCCGATTGCGATCGAGATCGCCATGCCGAAGCTGACCATCAGCAAATGCCACACCGGCGCCACGCCGGGTGCCCCTTCGGTCAGCACCTTCCAGTAGACGCCGATTCCGCTGCCGGGGATGAAGCTCAACTCGCCGCGGCCGATCATCGCCGGGTCCTGGGTGGAGGCAGAGAACACCAGCCACAGCGGTAGCACGAATAGCAGCACGCCGATGGAGAGCACGATATGCGCGGTCCAATCCGTACGGCCGTTCATGTCTTGTCGCGCTTTCCGAGGAAGCGGAACTGCACCACGGTCAGCACCACGATGCCGACCATCAACACCACCGACTGCGCGGAGGAGCCGCCGAGGTCGAGGTTTACCACCCCGTCCCGATACACCTTCACCACCAGCGTCTCAGTGGATTTGCCGGGGCCGCCCTGGGTCAGCGCCTGGATGGTGCCGAAGGTGTCGAAGGCGGAGTAGACGAGGTTCACCACCAGCAGGAAAAAAGTGGTGGGCGCAAGCAGCGGAAAGATGATGGTGCGGAAGCGCCGCCAGCCGCGCGCGCCGTCCATGCGCGCCGCCTCGATCACCGAGCGGGGGATGGATTGCAGCCCGGCGAGGAAGAAGATGAAATTGTAGCTCACCTGCTTCCAGGCTGAAGCCAGGATCACCACCAGCATCGCCTGGCCACCGTTGATCTTGTAGTCCCACACGACGCCGATCGCCTTCAGCCCGTGCGCGACCATGCCGATCTGCGGGTGCAGCAGCAGGATCCACAGCACCGCGGCCACCGCCGGTGCGATCGCGTAGGGCCAGATCAGCATGGTGCGGTAGAAGCCGCGCCCGGCGATTTCACGGTCGGCGAAAACCGCCAGCAACAAGGCGACGCTCATTGAAAGCAGGCTGACGGCGGCGCAGAAATACACCGTCCGCCACAGGCTCTCGACGTAGAGCGGGTCCTCGAACAAATCGACGAAGTTCTCGAAGCCGATGAACTGCGTCTTGAGGCCGAAGGCGTCCTGGCGGGTGAGGCTGCCATAGATCGCCTCGCCCGCCGGCCACAGGAAGAAGAACACGGTGAGCAGCAGTTGCGGCAGCACGAAGGCCGCCGGCAGCGCCCAGCCGCCGAAGATGGTGCGGCGCTCCATGCCCGGCGGCGGCCCCCGGCTTTCGCCTTAGCCCTTGGTCGCCTTCTCGAACTCGCGCAGAACACGATTGCCGCGGGAGACCACCGCATCGAGCGCGGCCTGCGCACCCTGCTGGCCCTGCAGCGCTTTCTCCAACTCTTCCGAGAAGATGTTGCGCAGCTCAGCCATCCGCCCGAGGCGGAAGCCGCGGGAATTCGCCGTCACCTCGCCGCGGGTCAGCTGGATGATGGGCAGGTCGGTGCCGACCACCTTCTGGTAGTAGCCCTGCTGCTTCGAGAGCTCGTAGCCCGCGAGCGTCACCGGCACGTAGCCGGTCTTCTGGTGCCACACCGCGTCATTATCGGCGCGGCCGATGAACTTCAGGAACTGCGCGCAGGCCTTGTACTCGGCCGGCGTGCGGTTCGGCGTGGTCATGGTCCACAGCGAGGCGCCGCCGATGATGGAGTTGATCGGCTTGGGGTTCACTTCCGGATCGGTCGGCAGCAGGGCGGCGGCCCAGCGGAACTTGGCATCCCGCGCGATGGAAGCCCGGGCGGCCGAGGAGTTGAAGCCGATCGCCGCCTCGCCGGAAGGGAAGATGGCGTCCGCCGCGTTGTCGCGGCCGGCATATTTGAACAGCCCTTCCTTGGACATGTCGAGCAGGCGCTGCATCTGCTTCACGAAGGGGGGGGTGTTGACCTTGAGCTCGGTGTCCAGCCCCTCGAAGCCGTTGGACTTGGTGGCGAACGGCAGGTCATGCATCGCGGCGTATTGTTCGAATTGGATCCAGATCGGCCAGGCGGAGCCCATCGGGATCGGCGTCGCGGCCTTGGCCTTCAGCGCCCGGCAGGCGGCGATCACGTCGTTCCAGGTGACCGGCGGCTTCTCGGGGTCGAGCCCGGCCTTCTCGAATGCGTCCTTGTTGTACCACATCACCGAGGTGGAGGAGTTGAAGGGCAGCGAGGCAAGCCGCCCGTCGGGCAGGCTGTAATAGCCGCGCACGCCGCCGAGATAGGCCTTGGGGTCGAACTCGATGCCGGTCTCCTGGCTGAGCTGCCAGACCTGCTTCACCGCCGGGCCGGCGGCGAGCATGGAGCCGGTGCCGACCTCGAACATCTGCACGATATGCGGCGCCTGCCCGGCGCGCCATGCGGCGATGGCCGCCGTCAGCGTCTCGGGGTAGGTGCCCTTGAACACCGCATCGACCTCGACTTCGGCCTGCGCGGCATTAAACTCCTTGGCGATGCGGTTGACCTCTTCGCCCAGCGCGCCGCCCATGGCGTGCCACCAGACGATCTTGGTCTTGGCCTGGGCGAAGCCGGTTGCCGGCAGGGCGGCGGCGGCCGTTGCGGCCAAAAGGGTGCGGCGCTTCATGGATGTGCTCCTCGTGTGCATCGGCGTGGCCCTAGCGGGGCCTTGTTGCCGGAGCATGGCACATTCGGGGCAGTTCGGTGAAGGGCGCTTGCTCGGCGCCCCGCCCCGCCGTTACACAGCCTCAGGCATCAAAGGACCGGCAACATGGACCTCAAGGCACATATCCGCGGCATTCCCGATTTCCCCAAGCCCGGCATCCTGTTCTACGACATCGCCACCCTGTTGCGGGATGCCGATGCCTGGCAGGTCGCGATGGGCCGGATGGCGCGTGCGGTGCGCAAGCACCAACCGGACCTGATCGCCGGCATCGAATCGCGCGGTTTCCTCATCGCAGCCCCCCTGGCGCTGAAACTCGGCTGCGGCTTCATCATGGTGCGCAAGCCGCGCAAACTGCCGGGGCCGACGATCGGGCATGACTATGCGCTCGAATACGGCACGGATCGCATCGAGATCCAGGAAGACGCCGTGCAGCCCGGCCAGCGCGTGGTTGTGGTGGATGATCTGCTCGCGACCGGTGGCACGATGGCGGCGGCCATCACGCTGCTGCGCAAGGTGGGCGCCGAGGTGCCGGCGGCTGCCGCGCTGATCGAGCTGACTTTCCTGAACGGCCGCGCCAAGGTCCCGGTTCCGGTCGATGTGCTGATGTCCTACGACGAATAGGCGGCAACACCCCTCTCTCCAAGCGCCAGCAGAGCATAGCGCTCGGCGCTGAGGTCCTCATCGGGCAGGATCGTCTGCACCGCGTCGAGCACGGCGGCGATTTGGCGCGCCTGCCACAGGGATGCGGCGTGGCTGGTTGCGGCCGCGTCCATGCGGCTGGCCACGATCCGCCGCAAGCCCGCCGCCTCGCGCCGCATCGCCGGCAGCCAGCGAGCGCGGAAGATCGGGCCGACCTCTTCCATCAGCGCACGCCGCAGCGCAGCCGGAGCACGCGCGAGGGCGAAGCGTTCGACGTGCGCGTAGGCGGTGCCGATTAGCGGGATGGTCCAGAACAGATCGGCGATCTCATCGTCATGCGGCAGGCTGCGCTGGGTGAATTGCGAGCAGCCGCGAGCGAGCTGATCCACCGGCTTGCCGCCATGCCGCCGCCAGAAGCTCAACTCCTTCACGTGACTGATCTCGCCGTAAAGGGTGAGCTCGGCCAGCACCGCATGGTCCCAGCCCGGCCGGTAGGTGATTGGGGCGAGGCGCTCCACCGCGTCGCGACGATATATGCCCCAGAAGGCGGGCGCGCTGGTGTAGTGCGCCATCACGTGTCGCGCCCGCGCCAGAGGGTCCGGCCCGACCGCATGCAGCCGGTGGGTCTCGGGATAGACGGCGGAGATGCGACGGTCATCGCCGAACACCACGCCGGCGGAATGGCACATCGCCATGCCGGGTGCCGCAAGCAGGGCCTCCATGACGGCCTCGATGAAATCGGGTGCCAGCAGGTCATCCGCCGTCTTGGGCATGACGAACGCCGCCTCGCCCCACCAGAACGCCCTCTGGCAATTCAGCACCGGGCCGACATTGGCTGCGTTGCGCAGAAGGCGCACCCGTGGGTCCGCCGCCGCGAACCCGGCGACAATGCCGCACGTATCGTCCTCCGAGGCATTGTCGATCACGGTGACGGCGAGGTTGCGCCAAGTCTGCGCCAGCACACTGTCCAGTGCCTCGGCGATGGTCGCCGCCCCGTTATAGACGAAGAGGTTGACGTCGATCCGCGGCTGCATCACGCGCCCTGCCGCCGGCACCAGTCCTGCCAGGCGCGCCGCAGCGCCGTGCCGAGGCTGCGGCCGAAGCGCGGACCGTCACAGAGCGGGCTTGCGGCCATCCGCCGGCGCAGATCGCCGCGTAGGGCCGCGAGGCCTGGAATGTCCTGCGCCATGCGCACTGCCAGAGCGGTATAGGCTGCGACATTCTCGGCCACCCAGTCCTCCAGCCCGATATTGGCGAGATGGCTTGCCGAGTGGCGTGAGGCGAAGGTCTCTCCGGGCATGGTCACCACGGGGACGCCCATCCACAGCGCCTCGCAGGTCGTCAGCCCGCCGCTATAGGGAAAGGGGTCGAGCGCGATGTCGATCCGCCCGTAGCGCCGCAACAGCTCGACATGCGGCGCCCCACCGAGCAATTCGAGCCGCTCAGTGTCGATGCCATGCCCCGCGAAATCCGCCAGCAGCCGCGCCCGGGTCGGCGCCTCGCTCATCTGATGGCACATGATGGCCAGCCGGGCGCCTGGCAGCGCCTGCAAAATGTCGGCCCAGGCGGCGATGGCGGCGGGTGTGATTTTGGCGAGGTTGTTGAAGCAGCCGAAGGTGATCGCGCCTGTCGCTGCGGCAGGCAGCGGCGCGACGTCCGGGGCATAGGGCGGCGGGCTGTAGCAGACATACCCGTCCGCCAGCCGCAGCGGCCGCTCGCTGTAGAAGCGCTCGAAGCCCAGCGGGATTTCCCAGCGATCGGCGATGAACCAGTCCATCTCCGCCAGCCCCGTACTGTGGTTCTGCGAACCGACCCATTTGATCTGCACCGGGGCGAGCCGGTTGGCGCAGAGGCCGAGCATCCCCTGGTCGCCATGGCCGCCGAGCTCGATCAGCACATCAAGCCCGCGGGTGCGGCACTGCGCGACGATCTCGGGCACGGCCATCCCATCAAGCCGCGTCCAGGAGGCGGCAGCGGCGCGGAAGCGGCGATGGATCGGGTCGGCGCCGTGCTCAGGGCCGAAGCAATGCAGCTCGAACTGGCGGGGATCGAGGCTCTCGAAGCCGGCGACGGTCAGCCAGCCGACCGGATGGGTCTTGAGCGTGGGCGACAGCAGGCCGACGCGCAGCTTTCGGCCGGGCGACGGATCATTGCTCCAGGGCACGGCGGACAGGCGCGGCAGGGCAGCAGCGGCGGCCTGCGTGGCCGCCAGTAATTCGCCGCCGCCGATACCTTCCTGATAGGGCAGCGCATTGCACAGCGTGCGCCAGGCCAGCGGCGACGTGGGGTCTTGCGCCACGGCGCGGCGGGCGAGTTCCACCCCCTCCGCCTGCCGGCCGAGGCTGACCAGGCAGTTTGACGCGTTGTTGAGCAGGCCGACATGGTCGCCATGGGTGGCGATCAGGCTGGCGAGTTCCTCATGCGCCTCCGCGAAGCGGTGCAGGCGAATCATCGCCGCTGCGCGGTTGTTGCGCAGATGGAGGTCGCCCGGGTCGAGCGCGATGGCGGCATCCAGCGCCTCCAGCGCCTCGTGCACGCGATTGGCACGCACCAAGCTCATCGCGAGCAGCCGCTGTGGTGCGATTTCATGCGGTGCCAGGGCCGCGGCCACTGCGAGGCACTCGATGGCCTCTTCGCGCGCCGTGCCGTCGAGCAGCATGCCGAGGGCGGTCAGCAACGCGGGGTTGTCTGGATCACCAGCGAGGGCGACGCGCAGCCGGGCGACCTCTTCCGCAGCCTCGCCGCAGGCCTGCGCCGCCTCGGCGCGGTGCAGCGCCATGCCGATATGACCGGGCGCCAGCCGCGTTGCCTCGGCGAAGGCAGAATCGGCGGCGCGCGTGTCGCCCGACAGCATCAGCGTGCTGCCGAGTGCGTCCCAAGCTTCCGGCAGATCGGGCGCCGCGCCGCAGCAGCGCAGGAACAGGCTTTGCGCGCGCAGCAGATGGCCGGCCCCGAGGGTGATAACGCCGAGGCCCAGCAGCGCCTCCGCCCGGCGCGGGTTGAGAAGCAGGGTCGCCTCGTAGGCCTCCGCCGCCGCCTGCATGTCGCCCTCGCCGCGTTTTGCCTCGGCGATGCGCAGCTTCACCTCGTCCCAGTGCGGCAGGCGGGCGGCGAGGTCGGCAAAAAGCGGAGCGGCAACGGCGCAGCCTTGGTTGCGGGCGACGTCGATGGCGTGGTTGAGCTGATCGGTCGGGCTGGCCGCGCTGCGGTCCGCCGGATGGAGCGGCGCCAGCGCGTCAGGCATCGGCGCCCACCTTGCGCGCGGCAATTACCAAGCCCTGAACCTCTGCGCCCGCCTCGTGGCGCAGCGTCTCGGCACGCCGGCGCTCGATCGCGAAGCCGGCGGCGCGCAAGGCCGCCTCGACATAGGCCGGGGAATGCGCATAGCGGCCCTGGCTCCCCAGCCGCCAGCCGGTTGCGCCGTCCTCCATGGTCTCCACCGAGAACACCAGCCGCCCGCCACGGTGCATGCGCGGGCGTATCGCGTGGAACACGGCCTCCAACTCGCCGAAATAGCACAGCACGTCGGCAGCAATCACCGTGTCCCACAGCGCCTGGGTGGCCCCGAGCCATGCGGTGATGTCACCCTGGGCCAGGTCGGCGTAGATGCCCTTGCCGCGCGCCTCCTCCAGCATCCTGGCCGAGATATCCACGCCGGCGAGATGCTCCATCGGCAGGTCGGCGACCATCAGCCCGGCGAGCCCGGTGCCGCAACCGAGGTCGAGCACTCGCCCGAGCCCGGCGGCGTCCATCCCCTCCTGCAGCATCTCGCGCATCAGGCCGGGCACGCGGTAGCCGAGGCCGATCAGATGGTCCTCGAAGCGCCCGGCATAGCCGTCAAATACTGTCTCCAGGTATTCCGGCGGCGCCCTGCCTTCTCCCGGCAATAGCCCGGCAGCGGCGACGAGATGGCGGACATAGGGGTCCTCTGGCGCGAGACGGAAGGCGCCATGGTAGGCGTCGCCAGCCTGATCGTGGCGACCGAGCTTACTGAGGGCGTGGCCGAGCAGGCCGAGCACGCAGGCATCCACCAGTCCGGTGGCGCGCGCCTCCGTGCCGAGGCGCACGCAATCCACGAAATCCCGCGCCCGCATCGCCGCCATCATCGCGGCCTGGCGCAACCCGAGATCGCCGGGGGCAGCGGCGATGCCGTCCTCCAACGCGTTGCGCGCCGCGTCCTGTTGGCCACTGCGGGAGAGCGCCTCGGCAAGGCCGCGCCAGGCGGCTGCCATTTGGGGCGCGCTACGAGCAGCGTCGGCGAGGCAGGCGATGGCATCCTCATGGGCGCCGGCGTCCACCAGGCTGAGTCCGAGGATCGCCTTGGCCACCGGGTCATCCGGTGCGAGCACCACGGCTTCGGCGGCGTCGACGGCGGCTCCTACCGCATCGCCGGCCTGCATGCGGGCCTCCGCGCGCAGCAGGCGCAGGGCCGGGCGCGCGGCTTCGGCGGCGATCGCGTCATCGAGGATGGCCAGCGCATCGGCAGTGCGCCCCTCGGCCATTGCCAGCCGGGCGGTGAGCTGGCCGACATCGCCGCTGGCGGGCGAGCGACGACGCAGGGCCGCCAGCACGGCGTGCGCGGCGCCGTAGCGGGCGGCGCGGATGAAGCGGTCGGCCTGCTGGAGCAGCGCGGGATCGGCGAGAGGCGTGGCGTCGCGGGTGGGGGCAGCGGTCATGGGGATGCTCCTTTTGAGCGTATCCCGTCACGGCCAAAATTGGCCGCGCCGAAGGGGGAAGCGGTCAGGCCCGGGCGCCGAGCCCGGCCGCGAGGTCGGCGTTGACGGCGAGGAGGAAGTCCACATCCGGGTCCTCCCGCTCAACCTCGCGCTGCACCGCATGGCCCACTGAGACCAGCGAGGCCTTCAGCGTGTCAGGCAGCGCATTCGCGGGGTCCCGCACGATGTCGATCACCGCGCGCCACAGGCGGCTGGTGTCGGACAGCGCGCGGACCCGCGCCAAGGGCCCGCCTTCGCGGGACTGGCGCAGGGCGGCGTTGGCGCGCAGGAACAGGTCGGCCTCCTGCTCGCGCAGGCCGCGCAGGTTTTGCGCCGCGGCGTAAGCCTTGGTCATGTGCTGTGTTGCCGACATGGGATTTTCCCCTGTTCAATCGTGAATGGTACGGTGTTCAGTACCGGCTCATGCCGGCACCGCCGCGTAGGTGGCAGCCCGGCCGCGCTCGGCGGCCAGCGCCGCCGGTTCGGGCCGGCACAGCACCGAATCCTCGTGCCGGATGATCCGGCGGACCAGTTTGAGGGCGAGGTAGCAATTATCCTGCTCGGCGGCCTCCATCGCGCGGTCGAGGATCTCCCGCGCCAGCGCCGAGGTGGTGGACTCCTTGAAGGCGGCGATGAGTTCGCGCCCGGCGATCAGGCCGCGCGTGCGCTCCTCGTCGACCCCGATATAGGCCGATTGCAGCGCGAAATAGATCCGCCGCGCCGGAGTGTCGGCCTCTGCCGGCGCCATGATTTGCTTGCCGAAGAGGAAGCGGGCATGGGCGGTCAGCTCCAGCCGCGTCTTGGTGCGGAACCGGATGGGCGCGCCGTTGACGATCATCATTTCGCCCGGCCGCAGTTCGAGTACCAGCGTAGACATCCCTGAGGTCTCCTGCTCGCCGCAGTGCGGCGAAACATCCCTGCGAGACGGCGCACGTTTTGTGCGCCCGCCGTGCGCGTGCGCGGGCTTACTTGAACAGGCTGAGCAGGCTCTGCGGCGCCTGGTTGGCGATCGAGAGCGACTGGGTGCCGAGCTGCTGGCGGATCTGCAACGACTGCATCTTTGCCGACTCCTTGGCGAGATCGGCGTCGATCAGGGCGCCGAGGCCATTGTTCAGCGCGTCGATCTTGTCGCTGTTGTAGCTCACCTGGTTGCTGACATAGGTCATGGCCGAGCCGTAGGTGTTCATCGCCGTGCCGAGCGAGGTCAGCTGGTTCATGAACGTCGCGCTGCCGGCGGTGCCGATCAGCGCCGCCACCGTCGCCGCGCCGTTGAGCTGCGTGCTGGTGAAGGTAATGCTGGCCATGAACGCCGAGCCACTGAACGTCGCGACTCCATAGGTGGCGGCATTCTCGTTGCGCACCACGGCCACGCCGCCGAAACCGCTATTGCCGCCGATATTGCCGACCAGGGTCTTGGAGCTGTAGGTCGCGTCCTGGTAGAAGGTCTTCATGTTGGAGACCAGGGACTGGTACTGCTGGATGTACTGCGCCCGCTGGGTGCCCTGGGTGTTGCTGTCCGCCAGCTTCACTAGCACATCGCGCGCCTTGGACATCGTATTGGACACGTTGTTGAGCGCGGTATTGGTGGTGGAGAGCAGGCCCTGCACGTTGCCGAGCTGCTGATTGGCGCTGGTCAGCGCGTTGACGTCCGAGCGGACCCGCTGGGCCACGGCGTAGGCCGCGCCATCATCGGTGGCGTCGGCAACGCGAAAGCCGGTCGAAATGCGCTTCTGCGTGGCTTGCAGCATCGAGTTGGTGGAGTTCAGGGACTGGAGCGCGATCGTCGCGCCCATGTTGGTGTTCACTGAGTTCAGAGGCATGGCGATTTTCCTACTTGCCCTAGAGATGAAGCCTGCCCCCGCTTTTTTTGGCGGGCGTGGCAGCAAGGTCGCATCGAGTGATTAATGGGCGATGAAAGGCGGGGCGCTTTTTCGCCCGTGCCAACGGATTTCTCACCCAAGGAAGGCGGCCAGCGTCAGCCCGCGCAGTGCACCGAGCAGCTGGTAGGAGGATTGCAACTGGGTTTGCGCCGCCGACAGGTTGGACAGCGTGGCCGCCATGTCGACGTCCTGGGAGTCGCTGATGCGGGATTTCAGCGCCGTCGCGGTATCGGCCAGGCGCGCGCTCGCCGTGGTCATCGCCGCCTGCCGGTTGCCGAGCACGCCGGCATCGTCGCTGAGCGCGGTGATGGCGCCGCCCAGGCTGGTATGCACGTCATCGACCAGCGTCGCGTAGCCGGTGACGCTGGCCTGCCCGCTCGTCAGTGCGCCAATGGTCGCCAGCCCGCGCATGATGTCGCGGATGTAGGAACCGGTGGTGGATGCGCCGGAGGAGGCGACATCGGCATTGCCGCTGGCGATGATGCCCACCGGTTGGTAGCTGCCCGGCCCGGTCTGCACGATCGGGCGTAACCCGGCCAGCACGGCGGCCGACTGAGAAAATGCCGGGTCGAACGGCGAAGTTCCCGCGGTGTTGGAGGCCGCGGTGGCGCGCGTCGAGGCGATGGTCGCCGCCGCCCCGTTGGTGGCGAGCTGGCCCACGGCTGAGGTGATCGAGGTCACCATCCCGCTGCTGTTGATGCTGTCCGGGCTCGGCACCGGCGGTACCGAGCCGTAGATGCCGGCGAAGACGTAGGTATCGCCGAACTTGCTATCGAGCAGCCCCGCCACTTGGCGCAGCGCGTCGCGCGCCGAGGCGGAGATGGTGTCGATCGCGGTGGCGTCGAGTCCGGTGAGGGTGTTGGTTTGGGCGAAGAACTGGCTGGTGATGTCGCTGATCTGCGACAGGGCGGATTGCGTTGTCGCCATCCGCCCGCTCGCGGCATCGACATTGGCCTGCCAGGTCTCGACCTGGCCGAGTGACTGGTTGAGGGTGAGTGAGGCGGTGGCGCTGTTGCCGAGCCCGGCATAGGTGTCGGAAATCAACCCGTCGCCGGCCTGGCGGGTCAGGGTGTCTAGTCTGCGGCGGACATTGGCAGCATCGCCGATGGCATTGGCCAGCGCGTCGCTGCCCGAGACCATGCTGCCATAGGTGGCGATCTGCATCGGGGCGCTTCCCTCGTTTACTGCACGGTTTGCAGAAGCTGCGACCACAGACTCTGCATCGTGGTGATCACACGGGCATTGGCGGAGTAGGCGTTCTGCAACGTGATCATGTGCGACAGCTCGGCATCCATGCTGACGCCGGAGCGCAGCGCGGCGTTTTGTTGCAGCACGGTCTGGGTATCCTGCGCCGCGGTGAGGGTGGCGGCCGCGCCGGCGGCATCGCCGGCCTGCTGGGTGACGATGCGGGTGGCGAAGGAGGTGAGGTCCGGCGCGGCGACGGCGGGGGAGGAGAGCGTGCCGCTTGGGCCCATCTGGGTCAGGTTCGGCCTTGGATGCGCGGCCCCTGGCGCGATATTGCCGCCGAGGGCGTAGGTCAGCACGTTGGTGATGAGGGTGGTGAAGCCGGACGGGCCGCCCGCCGGATTGGGTGTGAAGGGCAACGGCCCACCGGGCCGCGCAGCGACCGCGCCGGTCCCGTCGCGCACCAGCGAGGGATTGGCCACGACGGCGGGGTGCACGACGATCTGCCCGGCATAGCCGACATAGGGGCCCTGGCGCGGCGGGGTGGCGGAGGCCGCGTAGAATGTGCCGGCGGGGTCGCTGAACAGGCCCAGCCCCTGGTCGGAGAAACGCGTTTGGATGGTGACCGCAAACTCGTCGAGCATCGCGTGGTCGGTCGGCAAGGCGGTGTCGCGTAGGTCGATCGCGCCGCCGATGGTGCCGGAGCGCATGGATTGCGTGACATCCACCCCGTTCAGCATCACCCCTGGCACCCCGCCGCCCGGGTAGTAGGAGGTCGGCCCCAGGCTGGCGCCGGCCACGCTGAGGCTACTGGTCCCGTTGGTGGGGAGTTCGAGCCCGCTCGTGGTGAACACTGTCATGTCCCCGTTGCTGCGGGGCACGAAGCTGAGCGCCAGGTAGCTCGACGCATGCATCGCCGCCGCGTCGCGCTGGTTCTCGAGATCCGCCGTGCCGGCGCCCAGCGCGCGGGCGCTGATGATCTGGCGGTTGAGGTTGCCGATGGTGGCCAAGTCGGCGTTCAGCCCGCCGATATCGCTCACCACCCGGTCATGCGCGGTCTGCCGCAGCGTGGCGATCTGCGCCGAGGCATCGCGCAAATGGCCGGCCAGCGCGCTCGCTTGATCCACCACCGCCTGCTGCTGCGCCGTCACCGCCGGATCGGTCAGCAGAGTGGAGAAGGCGGTGGAGACATTGCCAAGGAGGGCGACAAGATCGGTGCCGGCGCCCGGCTTGCCCTGCATCGCGTCGATCTGCGACAGCGCATCCGCTCGTACCGAGGCCTCGCCGGTGCCGGCATTCTGCATGGCGATGCGCGATTGCAGCGCGATATCGATATCGCGGGTGGCGATGCCGGTGGTGACGCCCATCGGCATATCGCCGGCGCCCATCGCCTGTTGCTGCAGGCTCTCGTGCACGTAACCAGGGGTGTTCGCGTTGGCGATGTTCTGCGACACCACCGCGAGGCCGCGATTGATGTTGGCCAGCCCCGACATGGCGATCGACAGCGGATCGACCTGCGCCATGCCTCAGCCCCCGCTTCCGTTGGTCATGCCGCTCAGCGCTTCAGGTCGAGCGTCTGCTGCAGCATGTCATCCGCCGTGGTGATCATCTTGGCATTGGCGGAATAGGCGCGTTGGGCGACGATCAGGCGGGTGAACTCGGTGGCGATATCGACGTTGGACTGCTCGACCGAGCCGGTGACGAGATTGCCGGCACCGCTCGACCCCGCACTATTTGCGAGCGCGGTGCCCGAGGCGTTGGTGGCGGTGAAGGACTGACCGTCCTCGCGCTGCAAGCCGTCGGGGTTGTTGAACACGATCACCGGCACCTGCGCGATCCCGCGGGACTGGCCGTTGTCGTAGTTGACGATGATCTTGCCGGCGGTATCGGTGGTGACGCTGCTGAAGCTGCCGGGCGGCACGCCGTTCTGCGTCAAGCCGCGCAGGGTGTAGGTGGAGCCGGCATACTGCGTCACCCCGGTGGACTGGCCGTAGACGCCGAGGTTGATGTTCACCACCTGCGGCCCGTTGCCGAAATCTGCGGTGAAGGCGAAATCGGCTGGCGAGCCGGTGGTGTAGCCGCTGGTCGTCACCGTGCCGGTGGGGGTGCTGATATTGCCCACCGTGCCGTCCGGCACCGGATTGCCGCTGGTGGTGGGCCCGAAATCGACGTTCACCCCGCCCACCGCGGCGGAGGTGATATCATCCGGCACGTTGATCGCCACCGTCCAGCTGTTGGTGGCGTTCTGCGTCCAGTTCATCACCACGGTATGGGCGGTGCCGAGGCTGTCATAGATGTTCACCTGGGAGGTGACGGGCGTTTTGGATGAGGGGGTCGCTGGCAGGTTGGCGGAAAGGGTGAGCTGCGTGGTTGCCACCGGGCTGTCGATGGTCTGCGTCACTTGGATGGGCGTGATGGCGTTCTGGTTCACCACGCCGCTGACCGGATCGACCGACCAGCCGTTTAGGTACTCGCCAGCGCTGTTGGTGATGTAGCCGTTCTCGTTGAGCGAGAAGTCGCCGGCGCGGGTGAAGTAGGCGACGTTGGAGAAGCTCGGCAGCCCGGCGGTTGAGCCGGTGACATGGCTGACCGGGAAGAACCCCTGCCCGGCGATCGCCATCGCCAGCGGGTTGCTGGACTGGGCGAGCGTGCCCTGCACCGAGTTGGTGTAGTGCGGGCGGGTGACCACCGAACCCGGCGAATTCTGCGTCGCGGTGCTCTCCGTCAGATAGTCGACGAAGGTGGTCTCCACGCCCTTGTAGCCCACGGTCTGGCTGTTCGCGATGTTGTCGCTGATATTGCCGAAGGCCGCCGACTGGGCCCCGAGGCCGGTGATCGCCGTGCTCATGGCGCCGAATAGACTCATGCCGCTGTCTCCGCTGATCCGTTTGCCGCTCCTGACGGAGGGCGTGTGCTGCGTCGCAGGTTCCGTGCCAGCGGTGTGTGCGGCGGATTTCCGGGCGCGGCGGCGGCTGGGCGGCGGGCAGGTTTGTCCTGCCCGGCAGTCCTGACCCGGCAATTTCCGCCGGGTGCGCGGGGCGTGCGCCGCCAATCGCCGCGCATTCCTCCAGCCGCGCCGCTGGCCCGGCGCTTGCAGTTCGGGACCGAGACAGCGGAGCGCACCCATTTGCCCCTCGATATGCAGCCCAGTTCGGCCACAGCCCTTCCGCGTTCGGCGGCCTCGGCCCCGGCGATGCCGCTCCTGGCCAAGGATGCGAGCAATCTGGCCGGTGCGAGCGCCGATGGTGGCGTGGCGGCCCCGTTCGGCCTGGCGCTGCTACAGGCGATGCAGGCCGCACCCTCGCCGGGTGACCTGGCGCCTGGCGTGCCACCGGCCACGAACCCGGTACCCGACATTTCCGCCCCCTCCTTGCCAATCCCGGGCGATGCCACGGTCATGCCGCTGCTGCTGATGGCCGGCGGGGACGATGACGGAGTCGACGAAACCGCGCTGCCTCGAGGGGCGGGCGGTGCCGGGCCGGCTGTGGCCCGGCTGCGCAAGGCCGCGGCCGGGCCGAAGCCGGGCAATGGGATTGCCGGGATTTTTGACGACCCCGCGTCACCAACAACCGGCGCCACCGGACCCACACCGATGGATACCGCCGCGATGGTCGACCCGCCCGCGCCGGCGATCCCGGGCATGCCGCCACCCCCGTCACAGCCGTCCGATGGCAATGGAGACAAGGCGGGCGCGCCCCGCGACGAACCGGCGGCCCCGGCACCATGCGGGGGGGCGACCAGTCATTCGGCGGCCCCGGCCGACGCCCCTCCGACACCGCAGGGCGTGCTGCGCGACAGCGCCGCCCCCCAGCCCGAACCAGCCCCCCCGGCCCCGCAACCCACGCCGGCACTGGCCGTGACAACGGAACCCGCGACGACCACGGGGATCCCGTCACATCCCGCGCCCTCTGGCGCGCCGGCCCCGGCAGCGGCACCTATCGCGGCGACGGAGGGACGGCCGGAACTGATCTACCAGCCGCCGAGCCACCCCGGCGCGCCCGAACGGCTGACCCTGAAGCTGACGCCGGCGGAGCTGGGCTCGGTGACATTCGAGATCCGCGCGGCCAGCCAAGGGCCGCGCGAGGTGCATGTGCTGGTCGATCGGCCGGAGACGCTGGCGTTGTTCGAGCAGGATCACCAGCACCTCGCCTCCGCTCTGTCGCGCGCCGGCCTCGATGCCGAGGCAACGCAGGTCACCTTGCGGCTGGCCCATGGCCATCCCGCGCCGGACGCCCCGCCAGCGGCTCCGCAGGCGGCATCGCCCGCCCCATCCTTCGGTCAGGGCCAGTTCCCGCCCGGCGGGTCCGGCGGCGGCGGAGAGCGCCCGGCGCCGCAC
>CAIPLM010000289.1 GCA_903865895.1 uncultured Rhodospirillales bacterium
CATCTGGGGGGGGGGTCGGCGCCGTAGAGGCCGGCGCGGAAGAGCCAGAAGCGGGCGCCGGTTTCGTCTTCGACGCGGTAGTAGTCGCGGGTGCGTCCGTGATCGGGGCGCCACCATTCGGGGGCGAGGCGTTCAGGCCCCTCGGCTCGGCGGACGCGGTGGAGGGCGCCGCGCCAGCGGAACGAGACGGGGGGATCGTCGGGGATCGGGGCGATGGCCTCGATCGGTTCGGGATGACGGAACAGGCGAAGGGGACGGGGTCGGGCGGGGTCCCAGGTCCCGGCGATGGAGGGAGAAAGCGGCGGCTTGCGGGCCACGGCACGCTCGGGGGCATGGCTGGGTGACGGCTCGTCGCGCCAGATAGCCCGGGCGCCGAGGCGGCCGGCAAGGCGGTCGACCAGCGGGGCGAGACCGTCTTCCGGGGCGATCTCGGCGGCGGCGTCGAGGCGCTGCTGGCGTTGTGCGAGGGTTTCGACGCCCTCGGCGGTGAGGGTCGCCACCTCGATGCCGAAGCCAGGATCGATCACGTCGAGGTGCGGCGTGAGCAGGCGGGCAATGCGCGCCGCGTCGCGTCCGGGCAGCGAGAGACCGATGCCGACCCGCTGCACGAGGCCGTCGAGGCGATGGAAGCCAATCTCGAAGCGCCGCGCGCCGCGGCCCTCGGCGTCGAGGCGATCGCAGAGGATCGCGGTGATGTCGGCGGCGACACGGGTGAGATCGTCCGGCGTGCTGATCGGCTCGGCGAAGGCCAGGCGGGTGAACCAGGGATTGGGTGGACGGCGGAAGACCAACGCCTCCTCCACGCGGCCCAGGGCCTGGTCGAGGCGCAGCACCACCCCGGCGCCGAAACGGCGGGTGACCTGGTCGCGCGGCGTACCGGCGAGGCGGCCGATGGTGATCAGGCCGAGCCGGGCGATCTGGGCGGCGGTCCCGCTCTCCAGGCGTAAAGCCTGGATCGGCAAACCCGCGAGGTGAGCCATGGTCGCGTCGGGTGCGGCGATGATCGGCTCACCGGCATAGCGGGCCAGGGCCCAGGCGGCGCCGGGGGTATTGGCGACCGCCGTTTGCGCCGGGATGCCGTTGGCCGCCAGACGCCTGGTGAGATCGCCGGCCATCATCGCCTCGCCGCCCCACAGGTGATCGACGCCGGTGATATCGAGGAACAGGCCGTCGGGCGTATCCATGGCTACGGCGGGCGAGAAGCGCGCGCACCAGTCGCAGAGCGCCTCGAGCGCGACCTGATCGGCTGCGGGATCGGCGTCGGCGGTGACCAGATCGGGAACCAGGGCGGCGGCGTCGGTCGCTTTCTGGCCGACGAACAGGCCCAGCATCGCGGCCGCGCCGTCGACCGCCGAAAGCCGGCGCACGCCGCGCTCGGTGGCGATCAGCGCGAACGGCTTATCCGACGAGGCGGAGGGGTTGCGGCGGCGCCAGTTGGCGATCGCCCAGGTTGGCGACCACACGCAGAGGATACGCGTCATCGGTCTTCTCCATGATCCACGCCCCGGCCCGCCCTCCCCGGCAGCGATCGAGGGCGACGCGCCAGCGCGGGGCGCCGAGACCCGGATCGCCGGGCGCGGGCTCGCTCGGCGCGGGGGCGATGGTCCAGCGCGTCGCCGCGGCCGAACCGCTGGCGGGACGCCGGACCGCTCCGCCAAAGGGCCGGCGGCGGATGACGAAGCCGACAGCGCCGCGCCGCTCGCAGGCCAGTTGCAGACGGCGGCCCGCGACCAGGTCGACCGCCTCGATCTCGCCGATGGCGGCGGCGACGCCGGCGCATCCCAGGGCGTCTTCCAGGGCGGCGAGAGCCTGGGTGTCGTCCCTGGCCTTGACCTGGATCAGCCCTTGGGCGGGGAAGCCGAGACCGGACAATCCGGGCGCGTAGAGGTCGTCGCGGCGCATCACCCAGACGACGGTTGCCTTACGGGCCAGCGGTGCGACGAGTGCGGCGAGGAAGGCGCCGGGCGCGGCCGCGGTCTCCAGTTCCATCCCCTCCCCGGCCACTTCGTGCCAACGCCCGAGCGCCAGGCCGCCGCCCGGCAACAGATCGTCGACGCGCGGATCGCCAAAGGCCAGCACGCCACGATCAGGCGCGCCGTCGGTCAGGACAGCGGCAAGCCGCGCCCTCGCCGTCTGCAATCGCGCCTCGCGGGACATCGCCATAAACTCCGGTTTGTTCTCTTTTTGTTCTAGTCTTGGCGCTTGGAGAGTCAAGCAGGGCGTCCTTATGGTAGGGGCATGAACATCCAGAACCTGCTGATCGCCAATCGCGGCGAAATCGCCATCCGTATCGCCCGGGCCGCCGCCGAGATGGAGATCGCCACCGTGGCGGTGTTCGCCGCTGACGACGCGCATTCGCTGCACGTCAAGGCCGCCGACCATGCCATCGCCCTGCCAGGTTCCGGCGCGCGGGCGTATCTGGATATCGCGGCGATCGTCGAAACCGCCAGGCGGGCGGGATGCCACGCAATCCATCCGGGGTACGGTTTCCTGTCGGAGAACGCCGATCTGGCGCGGGCCTGCGCCGCGGCCGGGATCCTGTTCATTGGTCCCTCCCCCGAGGCGCTCGACGCGTTCGGCGACAAGGGCAAGGCGCGGGCGCTGGCGGCGCAAAAAGGAGTCCCGATCATCGCCGGCGTCGAGGGGCCCGCCAGCCTGGAAGACGTCCGCGCATTCTTCGCCGGGCTGCCCACGGGCGCGGCGATGATGATCAAGGCCGTGGCCGGCGGTGGCGGGCGCGGCATGCGCGTGGTGCGCAGCGCCGACGAGATCGACGCCGCCTATGCCGCCGCCGCGCGCGAGGCGCAGGGCGCGTTCGGCATCGACACCCTGTACGCCGAGAGGCTGATCGAGAACGCGCGGCACATCGAGGTGCAGATCGCCGGCGACCGCACCGGCGTGCTGGCCGTGGGCGACCGCGACTGTTCCCTGCAGCGGCGACGTCAGAAGATCATCGAGATCGCGCCGGCGCCGAACCTGACCCCGGCGGTGCGCGAGGCGCTGCTGGAGGCGGCCGTCACCCTCGGCGCGGCGGTGCGCTATCGCACCCTGGGCACCATCGAGTTCCTGCTCGACGCCGACACCGGCGCGTTCGCCTTCATCGAGGCCAACGCCCGCCTGCAGGTCGAGCACACGGTCACCGAGGAGGTGACCGGCGTCGACCTGGTCAAGACCCAGATAAGACTGGCCGCCGGCGACACACTGGCGCAGCTGGGCCTGACCGAGACGCCCTATGCGCAGGGTTATGCGATCCAGGCGCGGGTCAATCTCGAGACGCTGACCGAGGACGGCGGCGCGCATCCGGCCGGCGGCGTACTGCATGCCTATGAACCACCGTCGGGCCCCGGCGTGCGCGTCGACGGCTATGGCTGGGCCGGCTATCACACCAGCCCCAACTATGACTCCCTGCTGGCCAAGGTGATCGCGCGCGGGCCGACGCTGGCCGAGGCGGCGGCGCGCACGGCGCGGGCGCTGGCGGAGTTCCGCATCGAGGGCGTCGACACCAACGCCGGGGTGCTGCGCGCTCTGTTGGCCCGGCCGGACGTACTGGCGGGCAAGGCGACGACGCGGTTCATCGAGGACCAGGCCGCCAGCCTGATTGCCGAGGGCGGCGCGCTACCGACTCGCACCTTCGATGAGCACGCCAGGACAGTGGCAGCCGCGCCGGTGGAGACCATGGACGGCGCCGCGGCGGTGACCGCCGGCCTGCAGGCCACGGTGGGCTCGATCGACGTGGCGGAGGGCGATCTGGTGCGGGCGGGCCAGGCAGTGGCCATCCTCGAGGCGATGAAGATGGAGCATGTCGTCACCGCCGATGTCGCCGGGCGCGTCGTGCGCATCGCGGCGATCAAGGGCGAGGTGCTGAACAAGGGCCAGCCGTTGATGTTCATCGCCCCCGAAGATGTCGAGGCGGAGGAAGCCGAGGATGCCGGCGACATCGATCTGGACTTCATCCGCCCCGACCTGGCCGAGGCGCTTGAGCGCTGGCACATCACGAAAGATGAGGCGCGCCCCGACGCCGTCGCCCGCCGACGCAACCGCAACCAACGCACCGCACGGGAGAACATCGACGACCTGATCGATCCGGGCACCTTCCTGGAGTACGGCGCCTTCGCGCTGGCGGCTCAGCGACGCCGCCGATCGGTCGAGGAGCTTAAGGTGATGAGCCCGGCCGACGGGCTGGTCTGCGGCATCGGCTCGGTCAATGGCGCGCTGTTCCCGCCGGAGAAGGCCCGCTGCGCCGCGCTGGCCTATGACTTCACCGTGCTGGCCGGCACGCAGGGGCACATGAACCACGTCAAGACCGACCGCATCCTGGAGATCGTCGCCGACCAGGAGCTGCCGGTGGTGTGGTTCGCCGAGGGCGGCGGCGGACGGCCGGGCGACACCGACGGCGGCGGCGCGTCGGGGCTGGCGACGCCCAGCTTCAAGTCGTTCGCGCAACTGGCGGGGATTGTTCCGAAAATCGCCGTTGTCTCGGGCAGATGTTTTGCCGGCAATGCCTCGTTCGCCGGGGTTAGCGAGATCCTCATCTGCACCAAGGGCTGCAACATCGGCATGGGCGGACCGGCGATGATCGAGGGCGGTGGCCTGGGCGTCTATGCGCCGGAAGACATCGGGCCGATGGATGTCCAGATGGCCAATGGCGTCGTCGATATATTGGCCAAGGATGAGGCCGACGGCACGCGGCTGGCCAAGCAGACATTGGGATACTTCCAGGGGCCGGTCAGCGAATGGAGCTGCGCCGACCAGCGCCTGCTGCGCCGCTCGATCCCGGAAAATCGCCTGCGGGTGTATGACGTGCGCTCGGTTATCGAGACGCTGGTCGATACGGGGTCGTTCCTGGAACTGCGGCCCAGATTCGCGCCGGGCCTGATCACGGGCTTTATCCGCATCGAGGGCCGGCCGATGGGGCTGATCGCCAACGACCCGATGTATCTGGGCGGGGCGGTGGACTGCGACGGGGCGGACAAGGGCTCGCGCCTGTTGCAGCTGTGCGACGCGTTCGATCTGCCGGTGCTGTCGCTGGTCGACACGCCAGGGTTCATGGTCGGGCCCGACAGCGAGGCGGCGGCGGCGGTGCGCAAGACATCGCGCCTGTTCATCAATGCCGCGCGGCTGGGCACGCCGATGTTCTCCATCGTGCTGCGCAAGGCCTATGGCCTGGGCGCGCAGGCGATGACGGGCGGATCAACCCTGGCGCCGGTGTTCAGCGCCGCGTGGCCGACCGGCGAGTTCGGCGGCATGGGGCTGGAGGGGGCGGTGCGGCTGGGATACCGGCGCGAGCTGGAGGCGCTGTCTGATCCGACCGAGAAACAGGCGCTGTTCGAGAAGCTGCTCGGCAACCTCTACAACGTCGGCAAGGCGATCAACGTCGCCGCGATGCTGGAGATCGACGCGGTGATCGACCCGGCGGACACGAGGCACTGGATCGCGCAGGGGCTGAAGTCGTGCAAGACGCGGCATGGGCCGCGCCGGCGTTTTGTTGATGCTTGGTGACGCGGGAGCCCGGAACCGCCATAGTTCGCGGCGTAGGCAAGGGAGGCCAGATGTCAGGTTTATCGGGCGTTTTCACACGGATCGTCACGCTGGTCGGGGCGACGATGGTGTTGGTGCGGCGGATAGCGGACGGGGAACCGACGCCGGCGTGGGGCAGTGAGCCGGCGATCCCGGCGGGCAAGCCGCAGGGCGGGCTGCCTACGCTGAAAATGCCGGCGGCGCAGGGGTGGGCCGAAGGTCAGCTTCCGGCCACGGCGGCTGGGCTGAAGGTCAATGCCTTCGCGCGGGACCTGGAGCATCCGCGCTGGATCTATGTGCTGCCCAACGGCGATGTGCTGGTGGCCGAGGCGACGCAGACGCCGCCACCGGAGGCGCCGAGCCTGTTCGCCGCGGCCGCCTTTGCGATCATGGCGCGGGCCGGGGCGATGGGCGAGAGCGCGAACCGCATCACCCTGCTGCGCGACGCGGACGGCGACGGCGTTGCGGAAATCCGCGAGGTGTTCCTGGAGGGGCTCAGTCAGCCGTTCGGCATGGCCCTGCTCGGCGACCAGTTCTATGTCGGCAACACCGACGGGGTGATGGTGTTTCCCTATGAGACCGGGGCGACGCGGATCACCGCGCCAGGCCGCAAGATCGTCGACTTCTCGGGCGGCGGACACTGGACGCGCAGCCTGCTGGCCAGCCCTGACGGGCGGAAGCTGTACGCCGGGGTCGGCTCAATGAGCAACATCGGCGAGTTCGGCCTGAAGATCGAGGAAGGCCGCGCGGCGATACACGAGATCGATGTAGCGACGGAGACCAGCCGGATCTTCGCCGGGGGTCTGCGCAATGCCGTGGGCCTGGCCTGGGAGCCGGACACCGGTGTGCTGTGGACGGTGGTCAACGAGCGGGACGGGCTGGGCGACGAGACGCCGCCGGACTATCTGACCTCGGTGCGCGACGGCGGGTTTTATGGCTGGCCGTACTGCTATTGGGGCCAGACCGTGGATGACCGCGTGCCGCAGGACGCCGCCAAGGTGGCGAGCGCGCTGACACCTGACTATGCGCTGGGGGGACACACCGCATCACTCGGCCTGTGCTGGGTGCCCGCGGGGACATTGCCGGGCTTCCCCGCCGGGATGGCGATCGGCCAGCACGGCTCGTGGAACCGCAGCACGCTGAGCGGGTACAAGCTGGTGTTCGTGCCATTCGAGAATGGCGCGCCGTCGGGGCCGCCGAGGGATATCCTGTCGGGGTTCCTGGCGCCGGACGAGAAGGTCTCGTACGGGCGGCCGGTCGGGGTGACTCTGGCGTCTGATGGGGCGGTGCTAATGGCGGATGACGTGGGGGATGTGATCTGG
>CAIPLM010000290.1 GCA_903865895.1 uncultured Rhodospirillales bacterium
CCCTCCCTCACGTCTCACCAATCCCTTAAGTGAACGGTTCCTAGGGGCTATGCCCCTAGGCGGGTCCAGGGCAGAGCCCTGGCCTTCCTTCCTTCCGGCCCGATCGGCCCCAAGGTGCATGAAGTGGGGGGCATTCTGTTGCCCGGGGCCCCCCTAACCGCGCCTATCGCTTATGCAGCGACGGCGAGCGCCTGATTGTCGTTGGCACTTGTGATTTGACCCGATAACGGCGGTATCATGCCGGGCAAAAGATGGGTCTTTACCACGCGTGTCGAGCCTGTTTCGCCCCCATGATCCCGCTTGCGCGGGGGAATGGTGGAGGCGCCGGGTACTGCCCCCGGGTCCACAACGCTTATTCCAACCACCGTTTATCACCATAGTCGGCAAAAGCCGACGGACCGGATATAGGCTCTCCTGAAGCCGAATTCCAGGGGAATGCACGATGAGTCTCACCGAGGAGCAGAAAGCCGAGATCGCGGCGCTGCGGGCACAGAGCGCGCCGACGCGGCGCGCCACCGTGGCGGCGCTGGAGGAGATGCTCTACGTCGCCATGCCCGTGCTCGACCACGGCTTTGTCCGCGTGGTGGATTACATGGGCGATGATGCGGCCGTGGTGCAGGCGGCGCGGGTGAGCTACGGGCGCGGCACCAAGAAGGTGTCGGAGGATGCCGGGCTGATCCGCTACCTGATGCGCCACCGGCACACCACGCCGTTCGAGATGTGCGAGATCAAGTACCACGTGAAGCTGCCGATTTTCGTCGCGCGGCAGTGGATCCGCCACCGCACCGCCAATGTGAACGAGTATTCCGCGCGCTATTCGATCCTCGATCGCGAGTTCTACCTGCCGGCGCCGGAGCATCTCGCCGCGCAATCCTCGGTCAACCGCCAGGGCCGCGGCGCGGTACTGGAGGGGCAGGAGGCGGAGGACGTGCTGGATTTACTGCGCAGCGACGCCATGCGCACCTATGACAACTACGCGGCCATGCTGAATGAGGGCATCGACGGCACCCCGGTCGACCCCGGCCGGCAGGGCCTGGCGCGCGAGCTTGCGCGGATGAACCTCACGCTGAACACCTACACCCAGTGGTACTGGAAGACCGACCTGCACAACCTCCTGCACTTCCTCTCGCTGCGCGCCGACCCGCACGCCCAGTACGAAATCCGCGCCTATGCCGAGCCGATGCTGCAAACGCTGGACGCCTGGGTGCCGGCCACCGCGGCCGCCTTCCGCGACTACCGCCTCGGCGCCGTCACCTTCTCGGCCGCCATGCTGGCGGTATTGCGGCGACGGCTCGCCGGAGAGACGGTGGAGCAGAAGGGCAGCGGGCTGTCGAAGCGCGAATGGGATGAGATGATGGGCGCGCTGGAGGGTTGACATCTATACGTGGATCGCGTATCGTGACTTCGTTCGAATCGTCATTGCATAGGCATCCGCAACCAGACGATCGATCGGGCCCCGCAGGGGGCGTTGATCGGTATGCGTGGATTGTTGTGGAGGCGGTTGCCCAATGCAGTGGACGGTTCTCGATTACGATGATGACGACAACGTCGTGTTGGTCCGTCTAACGGATGGGACGCATGAGATTGCCTTCGCGGCGAGGGTCACTCTTTCTGCACGTCGAGCGGTTCTCAGTGGCTGCGACATCCAAGGGGCGGGGCGGAACACTGCCGGGGTAATCGTGTTGCGACGGCTCGCGCGTTGGCTGAAGGAGAGGCTCGATGTCGATGAACTCCGAATTGAGGGCGCGGTTCGGGCGTCTGGGGCCGCTCCCGGCCGCCGCCCCAAGCCGCTTATATTCTGAAGAATCGTGCTCGATCCTGCTCCGCCTTGAGGGCCCGCTCGATCAGCCGATCGACGTCTTGAAACTCCTCCGGGAAGCCGGCGTATCGTTGAAGGTGGCGCATGGCGTGATCAACCGGCTGGCCGAACACGGAGCCACGGTTTGCCCAATTCCCGTCGACAATGACGTTGTGGCGCTCGCCCGAGAACTCGGGCCGATGAACGTAAGTCTACACCGTCGCCGAATAATCGATGAGCCGGCTGCATTCATTGCTGAACTCCGTGCACGCCATGCGCTGTCCCAGAGGGAACTTGCAGATGCCTTGGGGCTGGATGCACGGACATTGCAGAACTGGGAGCAGGGGCGGAACCGGCCCGATGCCGCCGTATTATCCCTGATGCTGGTATTCGACCGTTCGCCTGAACTTGTAAGGCAGGTTGTTTTCGAGTCGACCGAGCGGCCCGCAGCATGATCGTCTGTTTCGGCTCCATCAATCTCGACCTCATCTTCCCCCTGCCCCACCTCCCCGTCGCCGGGCAGACCGTGCTCGGCCCCAACATGCAGATCGAGCCGGGCGGCAAGGGGGCCAACCAGGCCGTCGCCGCGGCGCGGGATGGCGCCAAGGTGGTGTTCGCCGGCGCGCTTGGCCGCGATGCCCTGGCGGAGGATGCGGTGGAGACCATGCGGGAGGCGGGCGTGGACATCACCCGCGTCATCCGCGTGAAGGGGGCCGCGACTGGGGCGGCGGCGATTTGCGTCGATCCGGAGGGCCGCAACCTCATCGCGGTGGCCAGTGGCGCCAATCAGGCGGCGAAGCAGGCGCAGATCGAGGAGGAACTGCTCGGGCCGCGCACCACCGTGCTGTTGCAGCGCGAGACCGACCCGGCCGAGACCGAGGCGCTGATCGCCCGCGCACGGGCGGCCGGCTGCCGCATTGTGATGAATCTGGCCCCGCCCGGCCCGATCGCCCGCGAGGCGCTCGCCGCGCTCGACGTGCTGGTGGTCAATGAGGATGAGGCGGCCTGGCTGGCTGGCCATCTCGGCTGCCCCGCGACCACGGCCGGGTTGCATGCAGCGCTCGATATCGATGTGGTGCAGACGCTCGGCGCCGAGGGGGCCGAGGCGGTCACCCGCGTCGGCACGCTGCGGGTTGAGGGCCGGGCGATCAGCGCGGTTGACACCACCGGCGCCGGCGACTGCTTCACCGGCGTACTGGCCGCCGCGCTCGATCGCGGCACCACGCTCAAACTGGCGATGCAGCGCGCCAATGCCGCGGCTGGCCTCGCCTGCACGCGCCGGGGCACCCAGGGCAGCATGCCCAAGGCCGCCGAAACGGACGCCGCTTTGGGTTGACGCAATTCGGGGGCTGAAACAGTTCGGGCCGCTCCTGGAAGGGAGCGGCCCGAATGCAGCGAAACCTGCCGAGATCGGCGCGTCAGCCGGCCGAGATCGACCCGGCTTCCGGACCCTTGGCGCCTTGGACGACCGCCATGCGGACGGTCTGGCCCTCGGCGAGGGTGCTCAGCCCGGCGCGCTCAAGCGCGGTGGCGTGCACGAACACGTCCTTTCCACCGCCCTCGGGGGTGACGAAGCCGAACCCCTTGTCGGGGTTGTACCACTTCACCGTGCCGGTCGTTTCGACGGCACTGGAGAGATCGACGTTACGGCGCGGCGCGCCGCCCATGCCACCCGGACGCGGGCCGGACGGCGGCGGACGGCGAGCGCCGCCACCCTGCTCGGCGGTGCTTTCGTCCACCGAGAGAACCTGGTCGATCTGGCGGCCCTTCTGGCCCTGGCCGATGCGCACGCTGAGCGTGGCGCCGGGGCTGACGGCCTTGTAGCCGGCCGACTGGAGGGCGTTGATGTGCAGGAACACATCGCCCGAACCGTCAGCGAGGGCGGCGAAGCCATAGCCCTTCTCGGCGTTGAACCATTTCACGCTGGCGCGCACTTCCGGACCGGCGGAAGCCGTGCTCAGCGACGGGAACGACACCGGCGGCGGCGTGTTGCCGTAGAAATTGTCGTCATCGAAACCGCGGCGCCGAGGCTGCCATTGCCGGTCGTTCTTAGGTTGTCTCAAGTTCGAATCGTCCTCTGTGTCGACCAGCGGACTGTGCTGGTCAGGGTCCAGACAACAATCTAGCACTTTTCGCACCCCGGCGGCAATCGTCTGCTGCATGTCAAAGGGGCCGCAACAGCACATTCCATAGCCGCCAGGTGAGCGCCAGGGCGATCAACCCCTCCGCCCCGCTGATCGCGGTGGCCAGGGGCGCCCCGATCGCCTCGGCGAGCAGCCCGAGATGGAGGAATCCCAGCGGGCCGATGCCGATGCAGGCGCTCAGCACGCCGAACACCCGGCTGCGCATTTCGGCCGGCGCGGCGAGATAGATCAGCGTGGTCTGCATGATGCCGAAGCTCGCCGCCGCCACCCCGGTCAGCGCCACCGAAGCCCCGGCGGACCACGGCTCGGACGCGGCCGCGAGGCCGAATTCGGCAAGGAAATACAGCAGCGTACCGGCGAAATAGAGCCGCCCATGCATGCCCCTGCGCGCCAGCGTGCCGATCAGCAGCGAGGCGATCAGTGCGCCAAGCCCATCCATGCTGACCAGCAGCCCGGTCGCCTCGGTGCCGAGCGCGAGCCGTCCCTGGGCCAGCACCGGCACCATGCTGGTGGCCGGCCAGCCGAACAGGTTGAAGATTGTGGTCAGCGTCAGCACGCCCACCAGCCGGCGGTCCCGCCGTACCAATGTGATCCCGCCCATGATGCGGGCCAGGATCGCCGGACCACCGGCGGGGGGGATGATGTTGCGGTAGCGCATGCCAGCAATGGCCAGGAAGCCGGCGATGTAGAGCACCGCGCCGAGCCCGAAGGCGCCGGTGACACCGATCCCCGCCAGCAGCAACCCGCCGGCCGTCGGCCCCAGCATCCGGCTGAGGTTCGAGCTGGCGGAATCGAAGGAAACCGCAGCGCTGACCCGCTCCGCCCCCACCACCTCGCCCATCAGCAGGCGGCGCACCGTGCTGTCGCTGAGCCAGCCGACACCGTTGATGAAGGCGGCCACGGCAAGGTGCCAGATCGCCAGGTGCCCGCTCCAGGCGAGCAAAGTGAGGGCCAGCGACGTCACCCCCATTGCCGCGGTGATGGCGAGCAGGATGCTGCGGCGCTGCACCCGCTCGGCGAGTGCGCCGAAAAATGCGCCGAACAGGCCCATCGGCAGCAAGCGCAGCATCATCAGCATCGCCACCAGAAAGGCCGAGCCGGATTGCTGATAGGCCACCACGCTGAAGGCCAGCGCATCGAGCCAGCGGATCGCCGAGGAGATCGTGCCGGCGATCCAGAGCCGGACGTAGTCGGGCTCCGAGAATATGCCCCGTTTCATGTTGTGTGGCCGCCGGTTTCCATCCTGGCCCGATCCTGGCCCGGATCGTGGAGACATGACAGCCCCCTGGCGAAGGGCGGTAAGATCGCGCGTACGGAACGAACGGCTGGCGAACGACAAACTTTGCTTTCACCGCGCCGGCGCGGTATCCCACTCGCGCCATCGAGTGTCGTCACGCAAGGAGATCACGCCATTGAAGCGAGCCGTGCTGGTTGCTGCGCTGCTATGCGGGCTGGCCTTGGTGCGGCCGGTGCAGGCGCAAGTGCAACCGGCGCTATCCGGCCAGCGCATCGCCGTCGAAGAACCGCGGGGCCTACAACTTGCGCATGACCTCGCGCCTCGGGTGGTACGCGTCACCGGCCGGCGCGGCTCAGGTGCACAGGCGGCAGGCGAGGGCGGCTATGGTCTGATCGTCGGCGAAATTCCCGACGACAAAGGCGGCGCAGTGCTGGTCATCGTCACGCCCGACCACATCGTACGTGACCCCACGAAGCCCGATCGCCGCTTCCAACCACCCATGGTGACGTTCCGCTCGGGCGACACGGCGCGCCAGATACCTGCGGAACTGATGCCCGATCGCGTACCGCCGGCGACCGGTGATCTCGCGGTGCTCAAGCTGCCGCGCCCGTCCGATTTCCGCCTCCATCGCGCCTTGATGACGCTGACCTCGATCATGCTGCCAGGCAGCGTCGCCTGGCAGGTGGGCCGGCGCAGCGAGGTCGCCCCTAACTTGCAGCCCGGGCAGTTTCGCCACAGCGATGCCGATGGCTGGATGCTGTTCGAGGGCTTCGAAAATGACGGCGTGACGGCCGGCTCGATCGTCGTGTCGAACGAGGGAATCGTCGGCCTGCTGATGGGCCCTGACGAGCGTGACGCAAGCCTCTCCCGTGTCGCCTCCATCAACTTCGTCGCTACCCGCCTACGCGCCTGGGGCCACCCTTGGGACATCGATGAGCCTGGCGGCGAACCGCGGATTGCCGCCTCGCCCGGGCGCTCCTCCGGCGCATTGACCGGGCTGGAACTGGCGCCGATCCACTTGGTGACATTGCTTCCGGGCGAAATTGCGTCCCGTACAAGCTGGGTGCCCCCGGGAGCGCGGCTGTCGACCTGGGCTGAATCGCCGGCCCGGCTCTACGCGGCGCCGCGGCGGGATTCCGCGGTGGTCGGCGCCATTCCCGCGGGGATGTACCTGCCGCAAGAGGCATGGCGGCAAGGCGCCTATGACATCGGCCAGAAACTCGATGGCGGCGCCTGGTTCCTGGTGCAAACCGGCGGCGAGCCGCTGGGCTGGGCGGCCGGCAAGGATATCATCGAGATCTGGCCCACGGCCGAAGTCGCCGGGCTGTCCGGCGGGAAGGTGCTGCGGGAATGGACCTCGCCGGCCGGGCGCCCGGCGCTGCTGCGCGATACCGTCACCGCATTCGAGCTTGAGACCTCGCTGGTCTGCCGCCGGGCGCTGTGCAACACGCTGCTCGCCTATACCCCGCCCCCGCCCGCTCGCGGGGCAATGATCCCCACCTTTCAAGTGGTGCCGATCGCTGGCAGCTGGCGCGAGGGGGATACGGTGGCGCTCCGCCTGCTGCTGCCTCGCCGCGTGGCCGAAACCCGCGGCACTCGTCTGGTAGGATGCATCGGGCACGACGATGATTGCGCCGAGGAGCCCCTGATTCCGCCCGCAACCCCGTGAATCCTGTCCACCACCGGCTGGTGCGCCCGGATGCGCCTCACCTGCCGACTTGCCTCGCCGGGCGCCCGCAACTAAGAGCGGGCGCAAGCAGGAGGTCCCATGGCCGCGATTGATGCGCAGAACGCCGATAACCCAGCCCTGGCCGCCCAGGCGGCGATCCTGGCGCGCCCGATCACACGGGAACGCCGGATGGCCGACGCCATCCGCGCGCTGGCGATCGACGCGGTGGAGGCGGCGAAATCCGGCCATCCCGGCATGCCCATGGGCATGGCCGATGTCGCGACCGTGCTGTGGTCCCGCTTCCTGAAGTTCGACGCCGCCGACCCGCGCTGGCCCGATCGTGACCGCTTCGTGCTCTCGGCCGGCCACGGCTCGATGCTGCTGTACTCCCTGCTGCACCTCAGCGGCGAGGCCGGCATGGGCATCGATGAGCTGAAGAACTTCCGCCAGCTCCACTCCCCCGCCGCCGGGCATCCCGAATTCGGCGAGCATCCGGGCATCGAGACCACCACGGGCCCGCTCGGCCAGGGCATCGCCACCGCCGTCGGCATGGCGCTGGCCGAGCGCATGCTGGCCGCCCGCTTCGGCAAGTCGCTCGTCGATCACCGCACCTGGGTGATCGCGTCCGACGGGGACCTGATGGAGGGCATCAGCCACGAGGCCGGCAGCCTCGCCGGGCACCTCAAGCTCGACCGGCTGACCGTGCTGTGGGACGACAACTCGATCTCGATCGATGGCGACACCGCCGTCTCCACCTCCGAGGACGTGCTGAAGCGCTTCGCCTCCTATGGCTGGGCCGTCCGCCGGGTCGATGGGCACGACCACGCCGCCATCGCCGCCGCCCTCTCCATGGCGATGCGCTCGAAAAAGCCGACCATGATCGCCTGCCGCACCATCATCGGCTTCGGCGCCCCCACCAAGGCCGGCACCGCCGGCAGCCACGGCGCCCCCCTCGGCGCGGCCGAGGCCCAGGCGGCCAAAGCGATGCTGGGCTGGAACCACGGGCCGTTCGAAATCCCCGAAGGCATCGCGGCCGACTGGCTGGCAGCCGGTGCGCGTGGCGAATCCCCCCGCCGCTCCTGGCTGAAGCGCATCGCCCACCACCCCCAGCGCGCCGAGTTCGAGCGCGTGATGGCCGGCCGCCTGCCCGAGACTTTCCACGAGGCGGTCGCCACCCTGCGCGGCGATATCGCGGCCTCCCGCCCCAAGCTCGCCTCCCGCCAGTCGAGCCAGAAGGCGCTGGAAGCCCTGGTCCCCGCCATCCCCGAACTGGTCGGCGGTTCGGCCGATCTCACCGGCTCCAACCTCACCCTGGTGAAGGGCATGGGCGCCGTGACCCCCGGCAGCTATGGCGGGCGCTACATCCACTGGGGCGTGCGCGAGCACGGCATGGCCGCCGCCATGAACGGCATGGCGCTGCATGGCGGCATCATCCCCTATTCCGGCACCTTCTTCGTCTTTACCGACTATATGCGCCCGGCCATCCGCCTCGCCGCCCTCATGCGCCAGCGGGTGATCCATGTGCTGACCCATGACAGTATCGGCCTCGGCGAAGATGGCCCGACCCATCAGCCGGTCGAGCATCTCGCCAGCCTGCGGGCGATGCCCAACGTCTACATGTTCCGCCCGGGCGATGCGCTGGAAACCGCCGAGTGCTGGGAACTCGCCATCCGCCGCGCCGACGGGCCGAGCCTGCTCGCCCTCTCCCGCCAGGCCCTCCCGGCGATGCGTGGCGAGAGCGCCGAGAACCGCTCCGCCCGCGGCGGCTACGTGCTCGCGGAAGCCGATGGCCCCCGTGCCGCCACCCTGATCGCCACCGGCAGCGAGGTCGCCATCGCCATGGCCGCCCGCGAGGCGCTGCAGGCCGATGGCATCCCCACCGCCGTGGTCTCCCTCCCCTGCTGGGAACTCTTCGCCCTGCAGGACGAGAGCTACCGCGCCGATGTTCTCGGCAATGTGCTGCGCGTCGGCGTCGAGGCAGCCAGCGGATTCGGCTGGGAGCGCTGGCTGGGGCCGGATGGCATCTTCATCGGCATGTCCGGTTTCGGCGCCTCCGCCCCCTTCGAGGAACTCTACAAATATTTCGGCATCACCCCGGAGGCGATTTTGACCTCGGTCAAACGCCGGCTCGCCTGATCGCGCCATGATGTCGCCAGGATCGCCGGGCAGAGAGCATCCATTCGCATCAAAGGAGTACTGCACATGGCCGTGAAGGTCGCCATCAACGGGTTCGGGCGCATTGGCCGCCTGGTTCTGCGCGCCATCATCGAGAGCGGGCGCACGGATGTGGTCCCGGTCGCCATCAATGACCTCGGCTCCGTCGAGGCCAACGCCCACCTGTTCCGCTACGACAGCGTGCATGGCCGCTTCCCCGGCGAAGTGCATGTCGATGGCCAGACCATCACCATCACCTATCAGGGCCGCACCTACGGCCCGATCACCGTCTCCGCCGAGCGCGACCCGACCAAGGTGCCCTATCAGGGCGTGGACGTGGCGATGGAATGCACCGGCATTTTCGCCAGCAAGGAGAAGGCCTCCGCTTTGCTCCAGGCCGGCGCCCGCAAGGTGCTGATCTCCGCCCCCGGCGACAACGTCGATGCCACCATCGTCTACGGCGTGAACCACACGTCGCTGACCAAGGACATGACTGTCATCTCCAACGCCTCCTGCACCACCAACTGCCTGGCCCCGGTGGTCAAGGTGCTGCACGATCATTTCGGCATCCTGCGCGGCTACATGCTCACCATCCACGCCTATACCGGTGACCAGAACACGGTGGACACCCTGCACAAGGACCTCCACCGCGCCCGCGCCGCCGCCGTCTCGGCGATCCCGACCTCGACCGGCGCCGCCAAGGCGATCGGCCTCGTGATGCCCGAACTGATGGGCAAGCTCGACGGCACCTCGATCCGCATCCCGACCCCGAACGTCTCGCTGGTCTCGCTTGACGTGAACCTCGCCAAGTCGGCCACCAAGGACGAGATCAACGCGGTGATGAAGGCCGCCTCCGAGGCCGGCCCGCTCAAGGGCATCCTCGGCTACAACACCGCGCCGCTCGTCTCGATCGACTTCAACCACAACCCGGCCTCGTCCACCTTCGATGCGACGCAGACCGCGGTGGTCGATGGCCAGCTCGCCCGGGTGATGACCTGGTATGATAACGAGTGGGGCTTCTCCAACCGCATGTCCGACACAGCCGCCCTCTTCGGCAGCCTGTAAGGAGCGATGCAGATGGCGGCGTATCGGACGCTCGATGGCGTGGATGTCGCGGGCAAGCGCGTGCTTGTCCGTGCCGACCTCAACGTGCCGGTGCGGGACGGGCAAATCACCGACCTGACCCGCATCGAGCGCCTGTCGCCGACCATCAAGGAACTCGCCGAAAAGGGAGCACGCGTCATCGTGTGCTCCCATTTCGACCGTCCGAAGGGCAAGGTGGTGCCCGAAATGTCGCTCAAGCCGATGGCGATCGCCCTCGGTAAAGTACTCGGCCGCACCGTGCATTTCGCCGAGGACTGCATCGGCCCGGCCGCGACGTCGGTGATCTCCGCCATGCATAATGGCGATATCGCCGTGCTGGAGAACACCCGCTTCCACGCCGGCGAGGAGAAGAACGACCCGGCGCTGGCCAAGGAATTCGCTGATCTCGCCGATATCTTCGTCAACGACGCCTTCTCCGCCGCCCATCGCGCCCACGCCTCCACCGAGGGCGTCGCCCATCTGCTGCCCTCCTATGCCGGGCGGCTGATGCAGGCCGAGCTCGAAGCCCTCGGCGCCGCGCTGGACCATCCGGAGCGCCCGGTCGCCGCTATCGTCGGCGGCGCCAAGGTCTCCACCAAGCTTGATCTGCTCGGCAACCTCGTCGCCAAGGTCGATGTGTTGATCATCGGCGGCGCCATGGCCAACACCTTTCTCGCCGCCCAAGGCGTCGCGGTCGGCAAGTCCTTGCAGGAAGGCGAGATGCACGCCACCGCGCTCGACATCCTTGCCAAGGCCAAGGCCGCCGGCTGCACCGTGATGCTGCCGACCGACGCGGTCACCGCCACCGAATTCAAGGCCCATGCCGCGACCAAGATCGTGCCGATCAACGCGGTTCCCGCCGATTCCATGATCCTCGACGTCGGCCCCGCGACCGTCGCCACCCTGGTCGCCGAGCTTGCCAAGGTGAAAACCCTGGTATGGAACGGCCCGCTCGGCGCCTTCGAAATCGCCCCCTTCGATGCCGGCACCACCGCCCTCGCCCTCGCCGTGGCCGCCGCCACCGATGCCGGCAAGCTGCGCAGCGTAGCCGGCGGCGGCGATACCGTCTCCGCCCTCAAGCACGCCGGGGTGATGGAGCGCATGAGCTACGTCTCCTCCGCCGGCGGCGCCTTCCTCGAATGGCTCGAAGGCAAAACCCTCCCCGGCGTCGCCGCACTCGGCTAACACGACCCGGCGAGGTCTCGCCGGGGTGTGCCGCGCTTATTCAACTGTGAAAGAGCAAGGGCGCGCGTCAGCGCCCGCGCAGGGAAGCCAATCCCTGCCGGTTCATCCCATCCCAAGCCTGAATCGCCCCCAAGGCGGCCCCCGCACGCAGCCGCCCACCCAGCGCGCCGCGCCGTGGCACGCCGTCCCCTGGTCGCGCGTGCGCCCGAACCACCATTCATGCCGCCGCGGCAGCAGCCGCCCGTTCCGCCATGGCGCCGGCACCCATTCCCATTCGACGATCGGCTCCAGCTCGAACGAAATGTCCGCCTCGGCCGCCAACACCGGCGCCAGCGTCCCCTCCAGCATCGACCGGGACGTCCCTTGTGCCCGCCGCCACCGCAGCCACGCGTACAGCAGTGCGCCCAGCATCACGCCGATCAAGGCGGCGATGCCATGGGCAGGCGCAGATGGCTGAAAACGCGGCGGTTGCATGCGGTGAACGTCACTCCTTTTGGTTTGGATGAGGTGTTATAGATAATTGAATAGTTATTTTTCAAGAGAAATCGATTTCCCTCGCTGATTTTTTTTCGGAGCCACGACCGCGTCCGCCACCTGTGGCGACGAGGCAAATTCCTTGACAAATCTCTAAAATATTCCAAATCATGCGGCCGACGATTCATGGTTGATTCACCAATGCGCCGTAGCCTCTACCGCATGATCTCGCCCACATCCCTCGCGGCCTTCTCGGCCAGCATCGCCAATGGAGGCATCGCCGGCACGCCCGCCGCCCGCGTGCAGCCCACCGCCGCCCGCGCCGCGCCGCCGCAGGCCGCCCCGGCCACGCCGCCGCTCACACAGCCGAGCCAGAAACTCCCCCGCGGCTCCCTGCTCAACCTGACAGCCTGAGCCTCACTTCGCCGGCAGCATCCCTTTGCCCGCCAGGACCGCCCCCATATCCGCCGCCCGCAGCCGCGCCAGCAAACGCTCCGCCGCCGGCCGCGGCGCCCCCGCCGCCACCCCCGCCGCATAGATCGTCTCGTTCTGGATCGACGCCGGCAGCGGCCCCACCAGCGTCACCCCGCTCACCGGCAGAATTTCGCTGACCTGGTGCAGCGCGATATCCGCCTTCCCCTGCGCCACCTGCTCGGCCACATAGCCGCCGGACTGCAGCACCAGCTTGCCGCGGATCTGATCGGCAATCCCCATCCGCTCAAACAGCCCCATGAGATAGATCCCGCTCGACCCGCCGGACGCCGGGTCAATCATCGCAATTCGCCGGACCGACAAAAGGCTCGCCTTGAATGCCGCCTCGGTCGAGATATCCGGCAGCGCCACCCCCGACCGCACCGCAACGCCGATCCCCACGCGCGCCAGCGGGATCGCCGGGCCGACCACCTTGCCCTTGGCCGCCAGATCATTGATCGCCCCGGGGGTGATCACCGCGAGATCGAACGCCTCGCCCGCCTCAATCCGCCGCGCCAGCCCGCCGGCCGTATCGGTCAGCACCACCACACGATCCCCGGTCGCCGCCGTATGGCCCGGCACCACCGCCTCAACCACCGCGCGGAAAGCTCCGGCGCTCATCACGGTCACGGTCTCCGCCCGCACCGGCTGCACCCACATCCCGATCGCCAGCAACACCCACCACCGCATCATCCAATTCCCCTTGCCGGCCGCCGTTCCTTCGGCGCGCGCATCGGCCTAGGTTAGGCGACCCAAGGGAGAACCGCCATGCGCCTGCTGATCGGCACCTACGCCACCACCATCCACGCGCTGCGGCTCGATCCCGCATCCGGCCGCCTCACGCAGATCGCCGCCGTGGAAGGCCCGGCAAACCCCTCCTACCTCGCGCGCCACCCCAGCCTCCCCCTGCTTTACGCCGTCAGCGAAACCCGCGACGCCACCGGCCAATCCGGCGGTAGCGTCACCGCCTGGGCGCTCGATGCCTCGGGCGTGCCCACCCTCCAGGCGACGCTGCCATGCGGCGGCGCCGACCCCTGCCACCTCCGGACCGACCCCGAGGGCCGAATCCTCGCAGTCGCCAACTACACCTCGGGCCACATCACCGCGATCCCGCTCGATGCGTCCGGCACCTTCGGCCCAGCGCAGGTGATCGCCCATCACGGCACCAGCGTGCACCCCGTCCGGCAGACCGGCCCCCACGCCCACCACGTCGCCTGGTTGGCCAGCACAAACGGGGGCCGCTTCTGGGCCAGCGACCTCGGCATGGACGTCATCCGCCCCTATCGCATCACCCAATCCGGCCTGGAACGCGACGGCGCCGACGCCCCCACCCCGCCCGGCTCCGGCGCCCGCCGCATCATCACCCACCCCAGCGGCGCCTGCGCCTATGCGCTCGGCGAGATCGACGCCACCGTGATCCACTACACCATCGCTCCCGACGGCCGGCTCATTCAGCACGAATCGATCTCCATGCTCCCCGAGGGCTACGACGGCCCGCGCAGCGGCGCCGAAATCCGCATCAGCCCCGATGGCCGCCATTTCTACGGCTCCAACCGCGGCCACGACAGCATCGCCCGCTTCGCCATCGCCCCCGATGGAAGCCTCCGCCCACTCGGCCACACCCCAAGCGGCGGCGCCAAACCGCGCCACATCGCCCTCAGCCGCGACGGCGCCTGGCTACTCGCCTGCAACCAGGCCAGCGACCACATCACCCTCTTCCGCCGCGACGCCGAGACCGGCGACCTCACCCCAACCGCCGACCTCTCCATCCCCCGCCCGGCCTGCGCCCTCTTCCTGCCCGATTGACTCGCCGCGTCGAACAGGATCATGGTGCGCGCATCCGAGGGGCGCCCCATCAGGGGCTGAGACGCTGTAGTGCAGCGAACCCTAAGAACCTGATCCGGGTCATGCCGGCGTAGGGACGGGAATTCTTCGCACGCCAGGTATCCCCGCACCTCCGCCGTCATCCCCATCGCGAGAGGACGCGCCATGAACGTGCAAGCAAAACCCGCCACCGTCACCACCGGGCCCGTAATCGGGTCCCGCAAGGTGTATTCCAGCCCCGAGGGCCGGCCCGACATTTCGGTGCCCTTCAAGGAGATCGCGCTCCACCCCAGCGCCAACGAGCCGCCGCTACAGCTCTACGATACCTCCGGCCCCTACACCGATGATGCCGCCCGCATCGATCTCGAGAAGGGGCTCGACCCCGTTCGCGCCGCCTGGATCGCCAAGCGCGGCTTCGCCGCCATCGCGCCGCGCGAAGTGAAGCCCGAGGACAACGGCTTCGCCACCGGCGACAAGCTCGTCGCCCCCTGCCCCGCCGAGCGCCAGATCCTCGGCGCCGCCCCCGGCCAGATGGTGACGCAATACGAATTCGCCCGCGCCGGCATCATCACCGAGGAGATGATCTACGTCGCCCACCGAGAAAACCTCGGTCGCGCCAAGGCGCTCGACAGCGCCGCCGCCACCATCGCCGATGGCGAGAGCTTCGGCGCCGAAATCCCCGAATTCGTCACCCCCGAATTCGTCCGCTCCGAAATCGCCCGCGGCCGCGCCATCATCCCCGCCAACATCAACCACCCCGAGCTGGAGCCGGTGATTATCGGCCGCAACTTCCTGGTGAAGATCAACGCCAATATCGGCAACTCCGCCGTCACCTCATCGGCCGCCGAGGAAGTGGAGAAGCTGGTGTGGGCGATCCGCTGGGGCGGCGACACGGTGATGGACCTCTCCACCGGCCGCAACATCCACAACATCCGCTCCTGGATCCTCCGCAACTCCCCCGTGCCGATCGGCACCGTTCCGATCTACCAGGCGCTCGAGAAGGTCGGCGGGAACCCCGACCTGCTGACCTGGGAAGTCTTCAAGGACACGCTGATCGAGCAGGCCGAACAGGGGGTGGACTACTTCACCATCCATGCCGGCGTGCGCCTCGCCCATGTGCCGCTGACCGCGCGCCGCACCACCGGCATCGTCTCCCGCGGCGGCTCCATCATGGCCCGCTGGTGCCTCGCCCACCACAAGGAGAGCTTCCTCTACGAGCATTTCGAGGAGATCTGCGACATCATGCGCAAGTATGACGTCTCCTTCTCCCTCGGCGACGGCCTGCGCCCCGGCTCCAACGCCGACGCCAATGACGCCGCGCAGTTCGCCGAACTCGAAACCCTCGGCGAACTCACCAAGATCGCCTGGGCCAAGGGCTGCCAGGTGATGATCGAGGGCCCGGGCCACGTGCCGATGCACAAGGTCAAGGTCAACATGGACAAGCAGCTGCGCGAATGCGGCGAGGCGCCCTTCTACACCCTCGGGCCGCTCACCACCGATATCGCGCCGGGCTATGACCACATCACCTCCGCCATCGGTGCCGCCATGATCGGCTGGTTCGGCACCGCGATGCTCTGCTACGTGACGCCGAAGGAGCATCTCGGCCTGCCCAACCGCGACGACGTGAAAGTGGGCGTCATCACCTACCGCATCGCCGCCCACGCCGCCGACCTCGCCAAGGGCCACCCCGCCGCCCGCCTGCGCGACGACGCGATCAGCCGCGCCCGCTTCGAGTTCCGCTGGGAAGACCAGTTCAACCTCGGGCTCGACCCGGATACCGCCCGGCAATACCACGACGAGACCATGCCGAAGGAAGCCCACAAGGTCGCGCATTTCTGCTCGATGTGCGGGCCGAAATTCTGCTCGATGAAAATCAGCCACGACATCCGCGCCGATACCGAGCGGATGGCCGGGATGGAGAAGATGAGCGAAGTCTTCAAGGCCAAGGGCAGCCAGATCTACCAGCCCGAAACCGCCGCCGAGTAACGCGAAACCCCCTCCCGCCACGTGGGCGGGAGGGGGAGATCGCTACAATCCCCGCACGATTTCGAGCGTCGGCTCGATTTCGGGGCGGCGGGTGTAGTCGGGGTCGGCCTCGGCCGAGACGACGACGCCGTCACGGCCGATCACAAGACGGGCCGGGATCGACAAGGTCCAGCTGTCATCGCCGTTGAAGCGCGGCAGATCGACGCCGATCTTCTGGTAAACCGCGATCAACTCGTCCGGCAGGCGGAAGGCCAGGCCATAAGCCGCGCCCACCGCGTTCCCGGGGTCGGTGAGGATCGGGTAGTCAAGCGATTGTTTCTCCGCGCCCGGCCCGGTGAAGGCCTGAAGCTGCGGGGAAAGCACGACGAGGCTCGCGCCCATCGCGGTCAGGTCAGACAATACTGCGCGCAAAGCATCCAGCTCATGTCGGCAGTACGGTCACCAGAAGCCGCGGAAGACGCTGAGAACAACCGGCCCCTTGGCGCGGAGCGCGGCAAGCGAAACCGGCACGCCGTGCTGGTCGTTCAGTGTGAAGTCCGGCGCCATGGCACCGGGCTTGATGACGCGATCGAGGATGCCAGACCCGCGCAATTGCGTGGTGGCCCCCTCCATGATCGCGCGCAGCTCCGGCGGCAGGCGTTTGGCGGACGCCTCCCGCGTGGCCGCGAGCTTTGCTTCAAGGCTCATGATTGCTCCTGTTGCTGTGGGCGCCGCAATATTCGCAAAAGGCGACGCAGCGACACGACTCCCGAGATCGCGTGACGTTACAGCGAACCCCTTGCCGTGGCGCTGCAAGCGCGGGCAAACTCCCTACAATGATCGACGCCCGAACCGCCCTTAATGCCATCGGCCAACTGCCCGACAGCGAGATCGATCTCGCCGGCGCGGCCCTGCAACTCGCCCGCGCCGATGCGCCCGATGCGGACTGGACCGGCGCCGTCGCCCATCTCTCCGAACTCGCCCAAGGCGCCGTCGCCCTCGCCGCCGAACTGGACAATCCCCGCCTCTCCCAACGCGCCCGCGCGCTCCGCCAACTCCTGGTCGGCGAGCACGGCTATGCCGGTGACGCGCTCACCTATGACGACCTCGCCAACGCCAACCTCATCCGCGTCATCGAACGCCGCCAGGGCCTGCCCGTCGCGCTCGGCATCATCTGGCTGCACGCCGCCCACGCCGCCGGATGGGACGCCCACGGGCTCGATTTCCCCGGCCATTTCCTCATCGGCCTCGCCGGCAAAAAAGACCAACTCGTCATCGACCCCTTCTCCGGCGGCACCACCCTCTCCGCCACCGACCTGCGCACCCTCGTCAAACAAGTCGAAGGCGAGGCCGCCGAACTCCGCCCCGGCCTGCTCCGCCCGATGTCCCGCCGCGCCGTGCTGCTCAGGCTGCAAAACAACATCCGCAGCCGCCACCTCCAAGCCGGACACCTGCGCGACGCGCTCACCAGCACCGAAGCCATGCTCGCCATCGCCCCCGACGACGCCCGCCTGCAACGCGACTCCGCCGAGTTGCGTGCGCGCCTGAACTAGGGTTTTGTGCGGCCTCGACTGAAGGAAGAAAGGCCAGGGGCGCTGCCCCTGGACCCCGCTGGGGGCTGAGCCCCCAGACCCGCATCCGTTTAAGAGGATGCCAGACGGGAGAAGGGGGCCGACTCGGTGGTTACAACCTCGGAGTAGG
>CAIPLM010000291.1 GCA_903865895.1 uncultured Rhodospirillales bacterium
ACGACGTTGGCGCCCACCACGGTGTCCCACTGCTTGGTGACGACGCCCTTGATGACACCCTGATCAGCGAGGCTCGGGAAGACGGCCTTGGCGTAGTTCTCCGCCGGCGGCAGCTTGGCGAGCAGATCGGCCGGCAGCTTCTTCGCCGCGGCCATCTCGTTGAAGCGGACGGGGTGGCAGTAGCCGCGCAGCCAATCGACCTGGCCCTCGTCGGAGTAGAGGTATTCGATCCACAGCGTGGCGGCGTTGGGGTGCGGCGCGAAGGCGCTGATCGCCTGCACGTAGACGCCGGCGACGACGCCGGTCTTCGGCACCACGATCTCGACCGGCGGGTTGCCTTTCAGCGTGTCGCGGTCGGTCAGCGCCAGGTAGTCCCAACGCAGCACGATCGGCGTGGTGCCCTGGGCGAGCGAGGCGGCGGCGCCGATCACGGGCACGAAATTGCCCTTCTTGTTGAGGTCGGCGAAGAACTTCAGCCCGGCATCCGCTGCACCATCCGGCGTCTTGGCGCCCGAGGCGAGGCCAGCGGCGTAGATCGCGACGATGGCGTTGTAGGCGGTGCGCGGATCACCGGCGAGGGCGACGGAGTTCTTGTATTCCGGCTTCAGCAGGTCCGCCCAATCGGTCGGCGGCTTCTTCACCAGGTCCTTGTTCACTTCCATCGCCAGCACGCCGTAGTAGTCGCCGATCCAATAGCCGTCGGCGTCCTTGAGGTCGGCCGGGATGGCGGAGAAGGTCGAGGGCATATAGGGCTGCAGCAGACCTTCGGCCTTGGCGGAGGGGCCGAAGGAGAGGCCGACGTCCACAACGTCAGGCGCCTGGGGGCCCTTGTTGGTCTTGTTGGCCTTGATCGCCTCGATCTCGTCGCCCGAGCCGGCATCGGGGTTCAGCTCATTGACCTTGAGGCCGTAGCGCTTCTTGAACTTGTCGATCATCGGACCGTAGCCGCACCAGTCGCGCGGCAGGGCGATGACGGTAAGCTGGCCTTCCTTTTTGGCCGCGGCCACCAGGGCGGCGGGCGCTTCGGCGCGGGCCGGGGCAGCAACCCCGAACAGCAAGGCGGCGAGCGAGGTCGTCGCGAGAAGTTGTTTCATTCGGCATCACTCCGGAATTTTCTTGTTGAGGCACGGCCGTGTCGCGCAACACCGTTCCGCTCAGGACCGCATTACCGCGCCTGGTACTGCTACGTCCCGCCGCGCCGCGCGTCAACGACAGTATGATGACGTGCGTCTGCCGGTTCCTTGCTGCGATGGCGCGGCCATGATCCTATGCCCCCAACAGAACCTGAACGGGAGTGACCATCATGACCTCATCCATCCGCACGGCGGCAGCGGCGGTCGTCGCGCTGGGGCTCGGCCTTGCCGCCCCGGCGCGTGCCGATGAACTCACCGTCGGCGCCTTCGGCGGCTCCTTCGCCGACAATGTGAAGGCCTGCCATATCGCCGCCTTCGAAAAAGCGACCGGGGCGACCGTCGCGCTCAAGCTCGGCAATTCTTCGCAATTCGCCGCCGCGGTGCGGGCCGGTGCAGGATCGCCGGATATGGATGTGATTTTCATCGACAATTCGCTCGCCGTGCAGATCCGCAACGAGAAGCTCGCCGAGCCCTTACAGCGCGCCAAGCTTTCCCATGCCGGCGAGATCATCCCCAACGCCTGGGGCGTCGATGACAGCTACGTGGTGGCGATGGTGAGCGCCACCGCCCTGGTCTACAATCCGAAGCTGGTCAAGGCGCCGCCGACCTCCTGGATGGATCTGGCCGACCCCGCCTACGCCGGCAAATACGCCATCGGCGACATCTCGGGCACCTCCGGTCTGCAATTCCTCCTCGCGCTCAACAAGATGAAGGGCGGCACGCTCGACAATCTCGATCCCGGCTTTGAGGCGATCAAGCCGCTCGCGAAGGGCTCGGCAGTGCTCTACACCCAGGCCGACCAGCTGCTCTCGCTGTTCGAGCGCGGCGAGATCGCCATCGCCGCCTGGTATCCCGATCGCGCCGGGGTGGCGATGGATAAGGGGCTGTCGCTGGCCGTCGCCTATCCCAAGGAGGGCTCGGTCGGCATTCTGCCGGTGGTGCAGATCCCCAAGGGGAGCAAGAAGGTCGAGCTCGCGCATAAGTTCATCGACACCGTGCTCTCCGCCGATGGCCAGAAATGCTTCTCCGAGCGCGCCTATATCGGTTCGGTGAACAAGGGTGTGACGCTGTCCGACAAGGTGTCGCACATCGCCCCCACCGGTGCCGCGCTCGACAGCATGTGGTTCATCGACCCTGACGTGCTGGCCAAGCAGATCCCGGGGTGGACGCGCCGCTGGCAGCGCGAGGTTGCGCGCTGAGCGCGCTCGCTTTCGAGCGCGTCGGCAAGTCCTATGGCGCGACGGAGGTCGTCCGCGACGTTTCGTTGAGCGTGGCGGAGGGCGAGTTCGTCGCCCTGCTCGGCCCCTCCGGCTGCGGCAAGACGACGCTGCTGCGCATGGTCGCCGGCCTGGTGGCGCCCAGCACCGGGCGGGTGCTGATCGGCGCGCAGGACGTGACCGCGCTCTCGCCGGACAAGCGGGGGGTGGGGCTGGTGTTTCAGTCCTACGCGCTGTTCCCGCATCTGACAGTGTTCGAGAACGTCGCCTTCGGCCTGCGCCGCCAGCGCGTTTCGGGGGCGGTGCTCAGCGAGCGGGTGGAGGCGGCGCTCGCCATGGTGCGCCTGCCAGGACTCGCGGCGCGGCGGCCCTCCGAGCTGTCCGGCGGGCAGCAGCAGCGGGTGGCGATCGCGCGGGCCATCGCGCCACGGCCGCGCGTGCTGCTGTTCGACGAGCCGCTCTCCAACCTCGACGCGCAGTTGCGCGACGAAATGCAGATCGAGCTGAAGCGCCTGCAGCGCAGCCTCGGCATCACCACGCTGTTCGTCACCCATGACCAGTCCGAGGCGCTGTCGATGGCGGATCGGGTCTGCGTGATGGCGCATGGCGTGGTGCAGCAGTTCGACACCCCGGAGGCGGTCTATCACCGCCCCGCCACTGCCTTCGTCGCCGGCTTCATTGGAAGGCCCAACCGGCTGGCCGGGCGTATAGCGGCGGATGGGCGGATCGATCTCGGCGGCGGGGTGCTGCTCGCCGCCGGGGAAGCGGGCGCCACCGGCACCGCGGTGGAGGCGATCATCCGCCAGGAGGCGATTGCGATCACCGGGGATGGCGACGGGCTGCCGGGCACCATCGTGCTGCGGGCCTTCAATGGCGCCCGGGTGCAGTACGTCGTGCGGTTGGCCGAGGGGGTGGAACTCGTCGCCGAGACCGCCTCCAGCGGGGCGCATTCCGGGCTGGAGCCGGGCACGCCGGTGCGGCTCGCTATCGCTCCCGGCGCGGTGTTCGCGCTCCCGGTGGCATGAAACGCCACGGTATCGCGCTGGCCGGCCCGCTGGCGCTGGTGCTGGCGGTGTTCTTCCTCGCCCCGGCGCTGCTCACTTTGCCGACCGGCTTCCGCGAATATGTGCCGGGCCAGGGGATCACCGCCGGCTCATGGACGCTCGATGCCTATCGCGACATCGTCTCCGATGATTTCTACCGCGAGGTGCTGTGGCGCACGCTCGGCCTCGGCCTCGCCGTCACCGCGATCTGCCTGCTGCTTGGCTATCCGCTTGCCTGGATGATTGCCCGCGGCCCGGCCCAGCTACGTATGCCGTTGCTGTTGCTGGTGATTTTCCCGATGATGCTGAACCTCGTGGTGCGCTCCTTCGGCTGGATCGCGCTGCTGGCCAATCGCGGTCTGATCAACAATTTGCTCACCGATCTCGGCCTCATCGCGGCGCCGGTGAAGATGATGTTCAACCTCACGGGCATGCTGGTCGGGCTGGTGCATATCTATTTGCCCTTCATGGTGCTGATGCTGGTCGCCGCCATCCAGAACGTGCCGCGGGACGTGGAGGCGGCGGCGATGACGCTGGGCTCCACCCGCCGCCACGTCTTCCTCGCCATCACCCTGCCGCTCACCGCGCCGGGCATCCTCGCCGGATCGATCCTCGTTTTCGTGCTGACCATCAGCGCCCTGGTGACGCCGCGCATGTTGGGCGGGCCGACCTACCGGGTGATGGCGACGCTGATCTATGACGAATACATGCAGATGCTGGACTGGCCGACCGGCTCGGCGCTGGCCTTCGTGCTGACGGCGATCGCGCTGGCCATCATCTGGGCCGCCAACCGCGTCGCCCGGCGTTGGGCAGTAACGTAATGGAAATGGCGCCCGGCCGGATCGCGACCTGGACCGCCTGGGCGGTCATCGTCTTCCTGCAACTGCCGGTGCTGGTGGTGGTGCTGGCCGCTTTCAGCACGACCTCCTACCTGACCATCCCGCCCCAGGGCTGGACGCTCGCCTGGTTCGCCAAAGTGCTGTCCGACCCCGCCTGGCTCGGCGCTATCCGCATGAGCCTCTTCCTGGCATTCGGCGCCACCGCCATTGCACTCGCGCTGGGCACCGCGGCGGCCTACGCGATCGCGCGGCGGATGGTGCCGGGGGCGGACGCGCTGACTGCCCTGGTGATGGCGCCGCTGGTGATGCCCTCGGTGGTGATCGGGGTGGCGTTGCTGCAATTCTACGCGCTGACCGGCCTGCGCGGCAGCATCTTCGGCCTGCTGATGGCCCATGTAGTGATCACCGTGCCCTACATCGTGCGCGCCGCGCTCACCAGCCTCGCCGGGCTCGATGGCGCCCTGGAGGAGGCCGCCCGCGTGCTGGGCGCCACCGGGCCCGAGGCCTTCCGCCTCGTCACTTTGCCGCTGATCCGGCCTGGGCTGGTGGCCGGCGCGCTGTTCGCCTTCATCACCTCGCTCGACAACGTGCCGGTGACGATCTTCCTTATCTCGGCGCGGCAGACCACGCTGCCGGTGCTGATCTTCTCCTCCGTCGAGATGGGGGTGGACCCCTCGGTCGCCGCGATCTCGACGCTGCTCATCATCGCGACCGGCGGCATCCTGTTGCTCGCCGAGCGCCGCTTCGGTTTCCATCGCTTCATCTGAAGGTTCCGCCATGCCGCTGACCAGCAAAGGCTTCCCCCTCTTCCTCACCTTCGACCTCGATGCCGAGACGATGTGGACGGCGCGGGACCCCGCCTACGCGCAACGCCCCATCCTGATGTCGCAGGGCGCCTATGGCTGGAAAGTCGGCACGCCGCGCATTCTCGACATGCTCGACCGCTTCGGCCTGAAGACCACCTTCTTCGTGCCCGGCCTGGTGGTCGATCAGCGGCCGGCGCTGATGGAGGACATCCTCAAGCGCGGCCACGAGATCGCCCATCACAGCTACAGCCATAAATGGATCCTGACGCTGACGCCGGAGCAGGAGCGGGAGGAGATGGAGCGCGGCATTGCGGCGATCCGCCGGGTCAGTGGCCGGGCGCCGCGCGGCTGGCGCTCGCCGGCGGCGGAGCTTTCGCCGATCTCGATGGATCTGCTGGTGCAGCACGGGTTCGATTATTCCTCGAACTTCTTCGACGATGACAGCCCCTATCTGCATAGCGTCGGGGGCCAGAAGACCAGGATCGTCGAGCTGCCGTTCCGCTGGGTGCTCGATGACGCGCCATTCTTCCAGTACTCGATCGTGCTGCCCGGCCGCACCATGCAGGCGCCGTCTGCGGTGCTGGAGGCGTGGAAGCTCGAATTCGACACGCTCTACGCCGAGGACCGCATGATGATGATCGGCTTCCATCCCCAGTTGATCGGCCAGCCCTCGCGCCTCTGGGTGCTGGAGAGGCTGATCGAATATGCGCTGAGCCATCAAGGCGTCTGGATCGGCCGTTGCGATGAGATGGTGGAGGATATGCGGCCCGGCCTGGAAGCGGCGCGGCCGTGAGCGGCCAATCCGCCGTCCGGCTCGCGGCGCAGCTGCGGGCGAAGGAGGTTTCGCCGGTGGAGGTGATGCGGGCGACGCTGGCCCAAATGGAGGCGCGGCGCGATCTCAACGCCTTCATGGCGACCTGCGCCGAGCGGGCGATGGAGGAGGCAAGCGCGGCGGAGGCTGCGCTGATGCGCGGCGAGGAGATCGGCCCGCTGTTCGGCCTGCCCTTCTCGGTGAAGGACCTCACCAATACCTCAGGCGTCGTCACCACCCAGGGCTCGGCGCTCTATGCCGCCAACGTGCCCGCCGCCGATGCCGTCAGCGTCGCCCGTGCGCGGGCAGCCGGCGCGATCCTGTTCGGCAAGACCACCACCCCCGAATTCGGCCACAAGCCCTTCACCGAGGGCCCGCATTTCGGCCGCACCCTGAATCCGCATAACCCCGGCTTCACCTGCGGCGGATCGAGCGGCGGGGCGGCGGCGGCGCTGGCGGCCGGCATCGGGCCGCTCGCGCTGGGCTCCGACGGCGGCGGGTCCATCCGCATCCCCGCCGCCTGCTGCGGCGTGGTCGGCCTCAAGGCGACGCTGGGGGCGATCCCGCATCTTCAGGTGCCCGACCTGTTCGCCGCCAACTCCTATGTCGGCCCGATGGCGCGGGACATCGCGGATACCAGGCTGTTCTTCGACAGCCTCCGCGGCCCGCATGAGGGCGACCCTTACGGCCAGGCCGTGCCGCCCGCCCCGCGCGGCGCCAGCCCGCCCCGCGTCGCCCTGCTGATGCGGTGTGGCAACCGGCTGGACCCGGTGGTGGAGGCCGCCGTGGCCGCTGCCATGCGCAATGCCGAGGCGCTCGGCTGGATCATCGAACCGATCGAGCTCGATTTCGTCGCACTCGAGGCCGCCTTCCTGGTGATCCTGCGCTCAGCCATGCTCGCGCGCCTCGGCGCCGCGGCCGCGCGCACGCCGGAGAAGCTCGACCCCACGCTGCTGGCGACCATCGAGGCCGGGCGCGGCTACAGCGCCGCCGATCTTTGCGATGCGCAGTTCGCCCGCAGTGCCTGCTTCAATGCGGTGCAGGCCGTATTCGCCCGCTATGACCTGATCGCCTCCCCTACCCTTTCCGCCCCTCCATTGCCGGTGGGGCTGGACCCCGCGGGGATTATCGAGATCGCCGGTGCGCCTTCCGGCACGATTCGCGGCGCCTGGTATCCTTACACCTACCCCTTCAACCTCACCGGCCACCCCGCCCTCTCCATGCCCGCGGGATGGACGGCGAATGGGTTGCCGATCGGGCTGCAACTGGTTGGGCGCTGGCACCAGGAGGACGCGCTGCTCGATGCCGCTGCCGCGCTGGAAGCCACCGGCATCGCCGGCTGGCGCGCCGCCTGAGGCCGATGGCGCGCAGCCCCGCCCCCCGACGCTCCCGTGGCACCGGCCGCGTCCGCATCGAGGATGTGGCGCGCGAGGCCGGCGTTTCGGCGCAGACCGTGTCGCGCTTCCTGCGCGCCCCCGCGCAGGTCGGCCCTGAGGCCTCCGCGCGGATCGAGGCGGCGGTGCGGGCGGTGGGATATGTGCCGAATTTGGTTGCCGGCTCGCTGGCGTCGAACCGCAGCCGCATCGTCGCCATTATCGTGCCGACGCTGGCGAACCCGGTGCATGCTCAGCCGGTGCAGGGGCTGGGTGACGCGCTGCGGCCGCAGGGCTATCAGGTGCTGGTCGGCACCACCGATTTCCAGGCGGAGACTGAGGAGGCGCTGATCCGCGCCTTCATCGGCCGCCGGGTCGATGGGCTGGCGGTCACCGGCGGCAGCTTTGCCGAGCCCTCGCGCCAGGTGCTCGCCGCCGCGGGGATTCCAGTGGTGCAGTTGTGGGAACTGCCGGAAGACCCGTTCGACATGACAGTCGGCCTGTCGAATGACGCGATCGGCGCCCGCATGGCCGCGCATTTTGCCGAGCGCGGCTATTCCCGCCTTGCGGTGATCGGCCATGCCGAGGCGAGCGACACGCGCTCGGCCGGCCGCGTCACCGGTTTCTGCGCCGAGGCGGCACGGCTTGGCCTGCCCGAGCCGCTGGTGCTGCTGCCGGAGCGCCCGATGCTGATCCGCGATGCCGCGCCGCTGCTCGATCGGCTGGCGGAAGCCCACGTGGATGCGGTGTTCTGCACCTCCAGTCAGCTCTCGGTGGTGCTGTTGCTCAACGCCCGCAGCCGTGGCCTCGCGGTGCCCGGTGACCTCGCCATAGGCGGCATCGACAGCGATTTCGCCACCGTGGTGGAGCCCGCGATCACCGCCATCCGCGTGCCCGCCTATGATGTCGGTCTGCAAGCCGGCCATCTTCTGCTGCGCCGTCTCGCCGGCGAGACCGTGCCGGAGCGGCGGATCGACACCGGATTCACCTTCATCCAGCGCGGTTCCACCTGACCCGATCTTCTTGACAACTCAGCCCGCGCCGTTTCATGTTAGCGTTAACAGTGCGCCATCAAGGCGCCCCTCCAGGGAGATGTTCAGATGCTGCGTTTCGCACTCATGGCTTCCGCCGCCGCCTGGCTCATCGCGCCTGCCCAGGCGCAGGACCTCAAGCAGGTGCCGCGCAACCGCACCCTGATCACCCAGGGGTGGGACTACTATAATCAGGTGCAGTCGCCGGGGAATTTGAGCCCCTATAACGGCGTGCTGCTCAACCAGCGCCAAGTGCTGCACTACACCGTGCAGGAGGCGCTGTTCTACACCAACCATATGACCAATACGATCATCCCCTGGCAGGCCGAGAGGATGACGACGAGTGCGGATTTCCGCACCGTCACCATCACCATGCGCTCGGGCGTGAAATGGGCAGACGGTAAGCCGCTCACCGCCGAGGACGTGGTGTTCACAATCGAGACCCTGAAGGCCAATGCGCCGGAGATGGCGCTGTCGGGCGCAATGAAGGAGTGGGTGGCGAGCGTCGAGGCGCCCGATGCGCGCACCGTGGTGATCAAGCTCAACAAGCCCGGCCCGCGTTGGGCGCAGGATACGCTGGCGACCGGGCAGGTCAGCCGCTTCATCGTGCTGCCCAAGCATGTGTGGGCCGGTAAGGACGCGAAGACCTTCAGCAACGTCGACATCGCCCTCGGCCTGCCGCTCGGCACCGGCCCCTACAAGGTGGTGCGCGCCGACAGCAACTCCATCGTGTTCGACCGGCTGCCGAACTGGTGGGCGACGGAGGCGGGGGTGGCCAAGGCGATGCCGGCGCCTGAGCGCATCATCTACCGCCCCGCCACCGCGGACGCTTTGCCGCAGCTCTATACCTCCGGCGAGATCGATACCGGGCGGGCGTTGCAGGTGGGCTCCTTCGAAGCGGCCAAGGGGCGCAATCCCAACCTGGTCTCCTGGAACACCAAGGGCCCGGTCTGGGGTGTCACTGCCGGGTGCACGCACCGGGTGATGTTCAACAACCAGTCCGCCCCCTTCGACAAGGCCGAGGCGCGCCAGGCCGTCGCTGCGCTGATCGATCGCGAGCAGATCGCCGATCTCGCCTGGGAGGGCTCGGCCCCGGTCGCCTATGCCCCCTTCGCCTCCTATCCGGGCATGCAGGCCTATACCAAGCAGCTGGAGCCGATCATCCGCGCGGCCGCCGGCAAGCCGGACGCCGCGAAATCCGCCGCCATTCTCACCAAGGCCGGCTTCTCCAAGGGGGCGGACGGCAAGTGGCGCCTGCCGGACGGGCAGCCCTGGCAGGTGACCATCAACACCCAGCAGGGCGAGCCGATCGCCCCCATCGTTGCGCGGCAGATGCAGGCGGCCGGCATCGATACCGTGTTCAAGCCGATGGCGGATGCGCAGTATTTCGACTCGCTGGCGACCGGCAGCTTCAACGCCGCGGTGTTCGTGCATTGCGGCAGCCTCTACGACCCCTGGCAGACGCTGGAGCATTTCCACTCCAAATACGCCGCCGCGCCGGGCGCCAAGTCCCCCAATCTCCGCGCCACCACCCGCTACAAGAACCCGGAACTGGACGCGCTGCTCGACAAGATGGAGGCCCGCCAGCCCTCGCCGACTGACCCCGAGTATATGGCGCTGGTGAAGGCCGCGACGACGATCGTGATGCGTGACGCGCCGCAGGTCTCGCTCACCGAGGAAATGCACGTGCTGACGATGAACACCACGGTGTGGACGGGCTGGCCCAGTGCGGCTGATGCCTACGTCGCCCCCTTCCCGGCCTGGGACGGCTACGCCCTGGTGATCCAGCATCTGAAGGCGCGCCAGTAAGATGATCACCATCGCGAGCATCAAGGCCTTCGCCATCCGCGACGACCTCTCGGGCGGGCCGGCGGTGACGGAACCGCGCCGCCCGGCCTGGGGCAAGGCGGCCGAGATCGCCAACCCGATGTCCCGCTATCCCCGCTACAAGCGGGACCGCACGACCTGGCGCTCCAAGTCGCCGGGGGTGGGGTGCATCGTCACCGCGTCCGACGGCACCTGGGGCTTCGGGGTCAGCCGCTACGGGCATGCGGTGATCGACCTCATCAACGGCCATCTCGGCCCGTTGCTGATCGACGAGCCGGCGATGGCGACCGAGCGGCTGTGGGACATGATGGGCCGCATGGCCTCACCCTATGGCGCCGGGGGTATCGCCGCCTATGCGATCAGCGCGATTGACCTGGCGCTGTGGGATCTCAAGGGCAAGCTGCTGAAGCAGCCCGTGTGGTCGCTGATCGGCGGGCCGGCGCGCCCGCATATCGACGTCTACGCCACCGGGAATGACACGGACTGGCAGGTGGAGCTTGGGTTCCGCGCCATGAAGCTGGCCTGCCCGCACGGCCCGGCGGATGGCTTGGCGGGGCTCGATGCCAATGAGGCGCTGGTGGCGAAAACCCGTGATTTCATCGGGCGGGATCGCGAGCTGATGCTGGATTGCTGGATGGCCTTCGACGTCGAATACGCCGTGCGACTAGCAGACCGGCTGCGCCCCTATAATCTCCGCTGGATCGAGGACTGCCTCAATCCCGACGATCTCGACGGGTTCGCGGCAATGCGTTCGCGCTTGCCCTGGATGGGGCTGGCGACCGGCGAGCACTGGTATGTGCCGCAGACCTTCGCCCATGCCGCGGCGCGGCGGCTGGTGGATATTTTCCAGCCGGATATCTGCTGGGCCGCGGGGATGACCGGCTGCCTGCGCATCGCCGCCATCGCCGATGCGTCGGGCATCGCCATCATGCCGCATGCCGGGATCAACACGCCCTACGGCCAGCATTTCGCCTATGCCATCCCCGCCAGCACCTGGGGCGAGTTCTTCCTCGGCTCGCCGCCCGGGGTGCCGCTGGCGGAGATGCGGCTGTTCCCCGGCCAGCCGGTGCCGGTGGATGGCAAGCTGGTGCCGTCGGACGCGCCCGGCTTCGGCCTTGGCGCCAGCCTGGACGACCTGGAAGCCATGCGGGTCTAAGTGTGATCGACGAAGGTGGCATCATCGCAGTCGTGAATCACACGGCAAAACAAAGAGCTAGAGGTTGTCAGACGCGCCCTTCAGCGTCTGACAGACACTAGCGCCATGGCCGCCTATCTCCTCCGGCGCATCGGGATGGCGGCCCTCGTGATGTTTGTGGCGCTGAGCGTGAATTTCGCCATTCCTCGGTTGATGCCGGGGGACCCGGTCGAGCAGCAGCTTGCAGCCGTGTCCGCCGCCGGCGGGCAGACCGGCAACATGGCCGAGGCGGCGGCGGCGATGCGCGCGCGCCTCGGGCTCGACCGGCCGCTGGCGGTGCAATATCTCGCCTTCCTCGCCAATTCCGTGCGCTTCGATCTTGGCGTCTCGGTGGCGAGCTACCCGCAGCCGGTGGCGGAGATCGTGCTGGCCGGGCTGCCCTGGACCATCGGGCTGCTCGGCACAGCGACGCTGCTGAGCTTCGTCGTGGGTTCGCTGCTGGGGGCCATGCTGGCCTGGCCGCGGGCGCCGAAGCTGTTGAAATTCCTCGCGCTGCCCGTGGTGGTGCTGTCGGCGGTGCCGTATTTCATCCTTGGCATTGTTCTGATGGCGCTGCTTGGCATCCTTTGGCCGGTGCTGCCGGTGGCCGGTGGCTATCCGTTCGGCATGGTGCCCAATGCCGATTTCGCCACCGCGCTCGGCATCGCCAAGCATGCCGTGTTGCCCGGGCTCTCCATCATGCTGGCCTCGCTCGGCACCTGGGCGGTGGCGATGCGCGGCATGGTGGTGGGGGTGCTGGGCGAGGACTACATCATGCTGGCGGAGGCCAAGGGGCTTTCGGAGCGGCGCATCTTCCTGGCCTATGGCGTGCGCAACGCGCTGCTGCCGCAATTCACCCAGCTCGCGCTGAAGCTCGGCCTGCTGGTTTCGGGCGCCATCCTGGTGGAGGTGATTTTCGCCTATCCCGGCATCGGTTACCGGCTGTACGTCGCGATCGGGCAGAAGGACGTGTTCGTGGTGCAGGGTATCGTGCTGCTGCTCTCACTCTCCATCGCGCTGGCCATGCTGCTGCTTGACCTGATCTACCCGCTGATCGATCCGCGCGTGGCGGCGCGCAATGCGTGAGGGGTGCGGTGCGGCTGCTTAGGAGTGAACCCTTGCTCGCCTTCGGGCTGGTGTTGCTGCTGATGCTCGGCCTGCTCGCCGCGCTGGCGCCGTTGATCGTCGATCCCGCGCTGGCCGCCATCGGCGCCGCGCCGCCGCGTCGGCCGCCGAGTGCGGCGCATTGGCTGGGGAGCGACACGCAGGGGCGGGATGTGCTGGCCTCGCTGCTGGCCGCCACGCCGCGCACGTTGGAAATCGGGCTGCTCGCCGGGCTGATCGGGCTCGCCATCGGCGGCGCCCTTGGCCTGATCGCCGGCTGGTTCCGCGGCCCGGCCGACGCCATCATCCGCACGATCTGCGACGTGATGATGACCGTCCCCGCCATTGCCGTGCTGGTGCTGGTGGGCACTTCGGTGCGGACGATGACGGTGGGGCTGATGGCGCTGGTGGTGGCGCTGCTGTCCTGGATGGTGCCGGCGCGGGCCATCCGCGCCCAGGTGCTGAGCTTGCGGGAGCGGCCGTGGATCGACGTCGCGCGGCTCAACGGGATGAGCGGCCCGCGGATCATCCTCGCCGAGCTGCTGCCCAATCTCGCGCCCTATCTGGCCGCCAGCTTCGTCATCGCCGTCTCGACCGCCATGCTCGCCACCATCGGCCTCGAAGCCCTCGGACTCGGGCCGCAGAACGAGTTGACGCTGGGGATGATGATCTACTGGGCCCAGTATTCCGGCGCCATTCTGCGGGGGATGTGGTGGTGGTGGGTGCCGCCGGTGGTGGCGCTGACGCTGATTTTCATCGGGTTGCTCGCGGTCTCGCTGGGCATGGACCGGCTGGTGAATGCCCGGCTCAGGAGCGATGCGTGAGCGCCCTGTCCGTGCGCAATCTCTCCGTGGAATTCGCGACCGCGCGGGGTACTGCCCGCGCGGTGCAGAATGTCTCCTTCGATCTCGCGCCCGGCGAGCGGCTCGGGCTGGTTGGTGAGTCAGGTTCGGGGAAGACCACCACGGCGCTCAGCCTGCTCCGCCTGATCCGCCCGCCCGGCCGGATCGCCGCGGGGGAGATCCTGCTCGATGGCGCCGATATGGCGCGCGCGACTGCGGCCGAGCTGCGCCGGATGCGCGGCGCCCGGATCGCCTTGGTGCCGCAGGGGGCGATGAATGCGTTGAATCCGGTGCTGACCTGCGGGGCACAGTTTGACGATTTGTTCGCCGCCCATGGCGCGGCTGGCGGCGCCCCGCGGGTCGGCGAATTGCTCGCCTCGGTTGGGCTCGGAGCCGAAGTTGCCGAGCTGTACCCGCACCAGCTCTCGGGCGGGATGAAGCAGCGCGTGTGTATCGCGCTCGCCATCGCGCTGCGCCCCGCGGTGATCGTGGCGGATGAGCCGACCAGTGCGCTTGATGTGATCGTGCAGAAGCAGATCCTCAAAACCCTTATCGCCGTTCAGAGGGAGATCGGCGCGGCGGTTGTGCTGGTGGGGCATGACATGGGGCTGATGGCGCAGTTCGCGCACCGGATCGGGGTGATGTATGCGGGGCGGCTGGTGGAGTTGGCACCCGTCCGCGACATATTCGCCCGGCCGCGCCACCCCTATACGCGGATGCTGATCGACAGCCTGCCCGGTTTTGGCGAGCGCGGCGTGTTCAAGGGCATCCAGGGCCAGCCGCCCTCGCTGCTCACGCCCCTGCCCGGCTGCCCGTTTGCGCCACGCTGTGCCATCGCCATGGCGCGCTGCGGGGTGGAAGTGCCGGAGACCCGGATCCTCGAGGGCGGAGGCGAGGTGCGTTGCCATGCGGCTTGAGCTGAAATCGGCCGGCGTCACCTTCGGCGGCACGCTGTTCGCCGGGCCGCGCAAGCGCGCGCTGGCGCCGCTCAGCCTCAGCGTGGGCGACGCGCCGCATATTCTCGCCGTGGTGGGCGAAAGCGGGAGCGGCAAGACCACGCTGACCCGGCTGCTGCTCGGGCTGCTGCGGCCCAGCACCGGGGCGGTGACGTGGAACGGAGGTGACGTCTGGCGCCTGCCCAAGCCCGCGTTCGCCGCGTATCGCCGGGCCGTGCAGGCGGTTTTTCAGGACCCGTTCGGCGCGTATAATCCGGTGTATCGCGTCGATCGGATGCTGATCCTGCCGGCACTGCGCTTCGGCCTGGCTGGCAGCGAGGAGGCGGCGCGGCCGTTGGCCGAAGCGGCGCTGGCCGCGGTTGGATTGCGCCCGGCCGAGACGCTGGGGCGGTTTCCGCATCAGCTCTCCGGCGGCCAGCGGCAGCGCCTGATGGTGGCGCGGGCGATGATGCTGAAGCCATCGGTGCTGATCGCCGATGAGCCGGTTTCGATGGTGGATGCCTCGCTGCGCGCGACCATCCTGGAAACCCTTTACCGGCTGCGGCAGGATGGTGGGATGTCGCTGGTCTACGTCACGCATGATCTCGCCACCGCCTACCAGATCGCCGACAGCATCATGGTGATGCGCAATGGCGAGGTGGTGGAGCAGGGGGAGACGGTCAGCGTGATCCGAACCCCCGCGCACGCCTATACGCGAGACCTGGTTTCCGCCTTGCCGCCGCCGGACCCGACGGTGGATTGGGGATTGGAGAGCACGACATGATCCGCGCATCCGTGATTGGCGCCGGCTGGTATGCCGCCGAGAACCACATCCCCGCCCTCGCGCGGCGCGCCGACGTGGTGCTGGACGGGGTGTGCCGCCTGGGTGCGGCCGAACTTGCCAAGGTGCGCGATGCCTTTGGGTTCGCCTTCGCCGCCGAGGACCATCGTGCCGTTCTGGCACGGCGGCCGGATGTGGTGGTGGTGGCCTCGCCGCATATTCTGCACCACGCGCATGTGCGCGATGCGCTCGATGCCGGTGCCCATGTGTTGTGCGAAAAGCCGATGACGGTCGATCCCGCCGAGGCGCGCGATTTGGTTGAG
>CAIPLM010000292.1 GCA_903865895.1 uncultured Rhodospirillales bacterium
CCGGATACAAGTCAACTTGAAACAATCTTGCTCTAAGAGGGTGAGACCCGAGGGAGGGGGCCAACTCGGTGGTTGCGACCACGGAGATGGCCCCCTCCCTCGGGTCTCACCTTTCCTTCAAATGCATGAGGTCCAGGGGCTCGGCCCCTGGCCGGGGGTCGAGGGGGGCGGAGCCCCCTCGCCTTCCCTTCCCCACCTCGCCCCTCAGCGCCCGCCCGATGGTGCCGGCAGGGCTTCGCCGGCGAAGAAGCGGCGGGGGTTTTCGTCGAGCATGGTGGCGATATCGGGTTGGGTGACGCCGCGGGCGTGGAGGAGGGGCAGGAAGTCGGTGAAGATGTAGGTATAGGGCGGCGGCCATTTGCCTTCGGCGCGGAGTTCCTCGATGCGGGCGAGTTCGCGCGGGGAGGTTTGGCGTTGGAACTTGCCGAGCCAGGCGCAGTGGCGATCCTGGCTCATCATGATTTGGCTGCGGAAGCCGTCTTTCACGAGTTTGGCGAGATTATCGGCGCGGGTTTCGTCAGGCATGAGGCGGGGGATGCCGATGCGGTCGAACCCGATATAGGAGCCGCCATCGACGATGCGGCGGTGGTAGGCGGGGTCGGCGTTGCCGCAGCAATGGCCGATGAGGCAGCGATGTGCGTCCACCCCGCCATCGGCGAACAGGCGCTGCTGCTCGGGGCCGCCAACGCCGTCCTGGGTGTGGGTGATGATGGGGACGCCGGTGGCCTTTTGGGCGATGCAGGCTGCGGCGAGGAAGTGCTTTTCCTGCTCGGTGATGACGGGCGCCCCGGTGGCCACTTTGATGGCGCCGGCGCGGATGCCGGTGGTGCCGATGCCATGGGTGATTTCGCGGATGTAGAGCTCGGCGATTTCATCGACGGTGCGGGCGCGCCAATAGGGCGGCAGGCCCATTTCCTCGAAGTAGAAGCCGGTGGTGCAGATGACGTGCACGCCGGATTGCTCGGAGATTTCGCGCATCATCGCGACATCGCGGCCGAGTTCGATCGGGCACGGGTCGACGAAGCTGCGCACGCCGTGGATTTCGCGGAGTTCGCGCAGGCGGCGGGCGGCTTCGGCGATGAAGGCCGCGCGGTCGAACACCGCGGTGGGGTCGAATTCGGCGCCGCCGAAGGCGATGAAGAGATGCTCGTGCATCAGGGTTCGCCCGAGTTCGCTCACCGGGATCGCCCCGGTCACCGTCTGCACCATGGTCATCGCCGTCTCCTCCTGTTGCGGCGAGACTGCCCGGGTGAAGGCCGGCCGGCAACTACGCTTTTTTGTCTCCCATTCGCCACGAATACCGCTAGTCTCGCGGGTAATAATCAGGGAGGCGTCCAGATGGACTCCAGCACGGACCGGGCTGCGCTTGAGCGCAGTGCCATGGCGAAGGTGTACGCGCGGATTTTGCCGTTCACCATGGCTGCCTATTTCCTCGCCTATGTCGACCGCATCAACGTGAGCTTCGCGGCGCTGACGATGAACAAGGACCTTGGAATGTCGGCGGCGGCCTTCGGGTTTTCCGGCACGCTGTTCTACATCGGCTACGTGCTGTTCGAAGTGCCGAGCAACCTGGCGATGGAACGGTTCGGGGCGCGGATCTGGATCGCGCGGATCATGATCACCTGGGGCGTGGTTTCCGGCGCCACCGCGCTGGTGGGGGGCGAGACCGGGTTCTACATCGTGCGCTTTCTGCTGGGCGTGGCCGAGGCCGGGTTTTTCCCGGGGATGATGCTGCTGTTCACCTATTGGTTCCCCGAGCATCACCGCGCCCGCATCGTCGCCGGCTTCACCGTAGCGCTGCCGCTGGCGATTGGGCTCGGCGCGCCGATTTCGACGGCGATCATGGAGCTGAACGGGATGTTCGGCCTCAAGGGTTGGCAGTTGCTCTATATTTTCGAGGCGGCGCCGACGGTGGTGCTCGGCATCGTCACCCTGTTCTTCCTCACCGACCAGCCGGCTCAGGCGACGTGGCTCACGGCGGCGGAGCGTGCCTGGCTGGTGGAGGAGTTGAAGCATGAGCGGCGGCAGAAGGACGCGCATCGCAGCTTCAGCATCGGCGAGATGATGCGAAACCCACAGGTGCTGTGGATGTCCCTCAACTACTTCGGCATCGTCACCGGCAGTCTGGGGATGGCGATGTTCATCCCGCAGATCATCAAGCAGCTTGGCTTCAGCAACATGAATGTGGGGTGGCTGACGATGATCCCCTACCTCATTGGCGCGGCCAGCATGCTGATCTTCGGCTGGTCGTCCGACCGGCGGAAGGAACGGCGGTGGCATTTGGTGATCGCCTCGGTCTTCGCCGGCGCCGGGCTGCTGATCGCCGGGCTGACCATGGGCACGATGTGGTCGCTGGTGGGGATGTCGCTGGCGGCGGCGGGGTTTTACGGCTCCAAGGGCCCGTTCTTCGCGATGCCCGCGATGTTCCTCTCCGGCTCCGCGCTGGCGGCGGGGCTGGGCTGGATCAACGCGCTTGGCAATACCGGGGGCGCGGTGGGGCCGTGGCTGGTGGGGCTGGCGCGGGATGCCACGGGCAATTTCGCGACGGGGCTCTATTTGCTGACCGCGTTCAGCATTCTCTCCGCCGTGGTCGCCGGGTTCTTCATCAACCCGCCGCGCATCATCGTGCGCGGCCAGCGCGTCGCGGCGGAATAGCGGGAATTTGGGGACACTGGCGCACCCGGAAGGACTCGAACCTCCAACCCCCAGATTCGTAGTCTGGTGCTCTATCCAATTGAGCTACGGGTGCAGCAGAGAGCGCGCTGTGTAGTCGATGAACCGAACTGTAGCAATACCTTCAGTGCATGGGAGGGCGGACCGGCTGGTGCTTTTCAGCCGGTCCGTGAAGTGCGTTCAGGTCGCGAGCTTGTCGAGTTCGCGCAGAACGGCTTCGCCCATCACCGAGGTGCCGACCTTGGCGCAGCCGGGGGCCATGACGTCGGGCGTGCGCAGGCCGCTGGCGAGCACGTTGGTGCAGGCTTTCTCGATCAGCGCCGCGTCCTCCTCCATGTCGAAGGAGTAGCGCAGCAGCATGGCGAAGCTCAGCATCTGCGCGAGGGGATTTGCGACGCCCTTGCCGGCGATGTCGGGCGCGGAGCCGTGGATCGGCTCGTAGAGGGCGTGGCGGCGGCCGGAGGCGTCAGGGGCGCCGAGGGTGGCCGAGGGCAGCATGCCGAGCGAGCCGGTCAGCATCGAGGCGAGGTCGGACAGGATGTCGCCGAACAGGTTGCCGGTGACGATGACGTCGAACTGGCGGGGGTTGCGGACGAGCTGCATGGCGCAGTTATCGGCGTACATGTGGCTGAGCTCGACATCGGGGTATTCCGCGGCCGCCAGCTTGGTGACGACCTGGCGCCAGAGCAGGCCCGACTCCATCACATTGGCTTTCTCGACCGAGCAGACACGGCGCTGGCGCTTGCGGGCGAGTTCGAAAGCGACGCGGGCGACGCGCTCGATCTCCATGGTGGTGTAGACTTCGGTATTGATGCCGCGCTGGCTGCCATCGGGCAGGGTTTCGATGCCGCGGGGCTCGCCGAAATAGATGCCGCCGGTGCTTTCGCGGACGATCATGATGTCGAGCCCCTGCACCACCTCGGGCTTGAGGGTGGAGGCGTTCACCAACGGATCAAGCACGATGGCGGGGCGCAGATTGGCGAACAGACCAAGCTCGCGGCGCAGCGTGAGGATGGAGAGCTCGGGGCGCATATCGAAGCCGAGCTTCTCCCATTTCGGGCCGCCGACCGAGCCGAACAGCACGGCGTCGGCCGCCTTGGCGCGGGCCACGGTTTCCTCGGTGATGGGCGTGCCCTTCTGGTCGATCGCGGCGCCGCCGACCACGTCATCCTGCAGGTCGAAGGAGGCGCGGCGCTTGCGGTCCATCCAGTCGATCACGCGAATGGTCTCGCGCATCACCTCGGGGCCGATGCCATCGCCGGGGAGCACGAGGAGCTTCTTGTTGGCAGCCATCGCTAAGGGTCTTCCGTCATCTGGTCAGGCGAGGAGGTTCGCCGGGGCGAGGGTATAACGGGAATTGCGCCATTTGCCACCTCAGACGCGCCGCCACGCGGCGCGGCGGCGAAAGCGGCAGCCCGCGCCCGACAGCCGCGCCACTTGCGCGGCGAAAGGGGGATCGCCTTCGATCCGCGATAGCGCTATAAAACGTGTGTAAGGTTGCGAAACGGCGCCGATCAGCGTTCACGCTTCTGTGGCTTCGGCGTCCATGTCCTTGCCGGCGTTCATGATGGCGTAGAGCCGGTCCATCTCGATGTTGAATGCCGCCCAGAGTGCGGCGCCTTCCTCGGGCGGCAGCACATCCTTGGCGAAGCGGAAGCCGTTATCCTCGCGGATGATCTCGAGCAAATCCGTCCAGGGCATCGCATCGGCGGCCTGCACGAGGGCCAGCGTGGCCGTCAGCCGGGTGCGCACCATGGCGACGATTTCGTCGCCCGGGCCTTCCCGCACCGGGGCCGCCGCCCCGAACAAATCCGCCTGCCTGACGTCCATGGCGCAGCCTAGCCGCCCGAACCGAGTCTTGCCAGTATTGGCAACACCGATCCGCCAGCGCATCCTGTCGCCATGCCCTGGGACATCGACCGACTGCCCGAACTCGTGCGCGCCATGGCCGCGCGTCCGCGCCACGAGGCGCTGCGGGGCCATGTGACCGAGATGCTGCGTGCCGCCTTCGGCGCAACCTACGAGGAAATCACCCACGAAGCCTATCTGCTCGATGGCAGCGGGCGCATCGATACCATGTGGGGCGCCACCGTCATCGAACTCAAGTCGGACCTGCGGCGCGAGTTGGGCGACGTGCATGCCCGCATGCCCGATTATCTGCGCGATGCCGCCGCCCGCACGCGCAGCCCGCGCCCCGTTACCGGACTGGCCACGGATGGGGCGACCTTCATCGCCTTCATGCTGCGCGACGGCGCGTTGCGGGAAATCGCCCGCCACGAAACCAATGCCGAGCGCCCGCGCGAACTCGTCGCCTGGCTCGAATTGCTGTTGTCCGACCGGCCGGACCTGCTGCCCGAACCGCGCGCGGTTGCCCAGGCCTTCGGCCGCGCCAGCCTCACCTTCGGCAATGCGCGTCAGGCGCTGGACGCTTTGTGGGCCGAGTTGCGCGACGACCCGGAAGTCCGCCTGAAACGGGACCTGTGGGACGGTTTACTGCGCGAGGCCTATGGCGAAAGCGTTGGCGACGATGGGCTGTTTCTGCAGCACACCTACCTTGCCATCGTCGTCAAGGCGATTGCGCTGCGCGTGCTTGGCCTGCCCGTCGATGACCCCGGCGCATTGCTGTCCGGCCGTGCCGTGGCCGAGGAGGGCATTCTTGGCGCCGTGGAGGCCGATTTCTTCGATTGGCTGTTGAAACGCCCGGCCGGCGCCGAACTGGTGCGCCACGTCGCCCAGCAAACTGCCCGGTTCCGCCTCAACGACGTGCAATCCGACGTGCTGAAAATCCTCTACGAAAGCCTCGTGGACCCCGACCAGCGTCACGACCTCGGGGAATACTACACGCCGGATTGGCTCGCCGCCCGCGTCGTCGCCGCCGCCGTCGAGCAGCCGCTTACCGAGCGGGTGCTTGATCCGGCCTGCGGCTCCGGCACCTTCCTGTTCCACGCGGTTCGCCGCCTGATCGCCGCCGGGCGGGACGCGGGATGGTCCGGCGCGCGCATCCTTGCGGCCTGCGCCGAGAATGTGCGCGGCCTCGATGTTCATCCGGTCGCCGTCACCCTCGCGCGCGTCACCTGGCTGTTGGCGCTCGGCCCGCTGGTGGAGGAACGCGCCGCGCCGTTGCGGGTGCCGGTGTTTCTCGGGGATGCCATGCAGTGGAACCTGCGCCGCTATCTCGGGGGCGCCGATGTGGTGGTCGAGGTACCTGGTGATGCGCCTTTGCATATTCCGCAGGGGTTCGCGGAGGATCAGGCGATATTCGAGCAGGGGCTCGACGCGCTGAATCAGGGCCTGGCCGACGATGCCTCGCCGGACTCGGTCGGCCGTGCGCTGCGCCGCATCGAGGGCGCGGCCCCGGCCGACGCAGATGCGCTGGCCGCCACTTTCGCGCATTTGCAGACGCTCTACCGCGCCGGGCGCAATGGGATATGGACCTTCGTTTTCCGCAATCTCGCGCGCCCGGTCTGGCTCTCCCGTGCGGAGCAGCGGGCCGACGTGCTGGTCGGCAATCCGCCGTGGATCGTTTACCGCAATCTGAGCCCTGGCATGAAGGATCGCCTGCGCGATGCGCTACGGGCGTATGACCTTTGGGTGGGTGGCAGCCTGACGCCACATCAGGACATGTTCGCGCTGTTCTGGGCGCGTGGTGCCGAGCGATATCTCGCCCCGAACGGCCGCATGGCCTTCGTCCTGCCCTTCGCGGTGCTCAATGCCCCCGTCTTTGCCGGCATTCGTCGTGGCCGAATGGGCGAGGCCCGCGTCAGGATCACGGGCGCCTGGGCACTTGAGCGCGTCTGGCCGATTTTCGGCGCTCAGTCCGGCAGCAGCACGACGAGTACATGTGTACTCTTCGGCCGGCGCGCGATGGCGGCCCCGCCCCCCGATGAAGTGGACCGTTGGGTAGGCATATTGCCACGCCGCGATGCCACCGATGCGGAAGCCGATCGCGTTCTGACCCATACGCGCGTGCCCTGGCCACGGGAGCGCACTCTGATCGGCGCATCGCCTTACCGAACGCGATTTCGCCAGGGCGCCACCATCGTCCCCCGGCGTTTCTTTGTTGTCGAACCTGAATCCGTGGGCCGCTTGGGCAGCCGCCGCGACGCTCCGCGCATGCGAGGGCGCACGGGGACGCTCGATAAGCACCCATGGAACACCGTCGAGCCGCCGCGCGGCCCGGTGGAGGTGGAATTCCTGCGTCAAATCGTGCTCGGCGAATCAATTGCGCCGTATCGTCTCCTTGAAACTGTGACCGCCGTCATCCCGCTGAGGGGCACGACGCTCCTCGACTCAAAAACCGCGGGACAGGAGGGCTACCGCCATCTGGCGGCATGGTTGCGCGATACCGAGGCGAAATGGGCGGAGTATAGCAACAAAAGCAGCGATGGCACCCCGCGCATGACGTTGTCTCAGCGGTTGGACCATATGCGCACACTGTCGTCGCAAGCCGGCGATGCCGCAATCCGAGTTGTGTACACCAAAGCCGGAACTCGCTTGAGCGCCGCAACAGTCGGCGCCAACGATGCCTTGGTGGATCACAAAGCCTACTGGGCGCCAGCGCGCTCCGTTGAGGAAGCTGCTTACCTCGTGGCAATTATCAACAGTGCCGCCGTCCTCGCCAAAATCACGGACCTGCAATCACACGGCCAGCGCGACAAGCGCGACTTCGACAATCTCGTCTGGACCCTGCCGATCCCCGAGTATGACCCCACCGACCCGGTGCATCGCGACCTCGCGGCCGCCGCTGCCCATGCCGAGACCGTCGCGGCCGCCACCGACCTCAACGCCGCCAACCATTTCACCGCCAAGCGCCGCGCCATCCGCGCCGCCCTCGCCGCCGATGGCGTTGCCGCGGAAATCGAGGCGCTGGTGGATGCCTTGCTGCCGGTCTGACCGAGGTAGCGGCGCGGACACGCTCGGGGGGTGACGCGCTGCCGCGCCAGGGCATGGGATTGAGCACCTTGTGGCGGGCGGAATGTGCGGGCAAGGTTCGGGATGGGATAAAAAAATCTCAGAATTGGCTATTTTTTCCTTGAATGACGATGACTCATGAGTTATTATTTGCGTCATGAGCAATTTGTCGCCTCCCCCCTCCCCTGCGCCTACCCCGGCCGAGCCGCATTCCGCGGCTCGGCTGGCGGAGCTTGTGGCGGCGCTGCTGGGGATGATTCTGGGGGCGTGGTGGTGGTGCCTGGTGCCCGGCGGGCGGGCGATGCAGGCGCGGTTGCGGCGGGATGGGGCGGCGTTTGTCGCTGTCATGCGGGGGATTGCGGAGGGGAAAGCCGACGAGGACGCGCGCATGGGGCACCGCCCTCCCTCTCTTGATCCGCTTTCGCGGCTCAAGCCCGCAAGGGCGGGAGGGGGGTCTCTGGCATCTCTCGGACGGTCTGCATTGGCTGCGGTGTCGCGGGATTGGCGGCGGGCAGTGGCTGGGCAGGTGGCGGATGATGCCGCGCCCGACGACGATGACGAGTGGGTGCTGGTGTGGGTGGCCTGCGGGGCTTGGCCGATTCGCGCGGGCGCGGTGGGGATCGCCTTTCCGGCGCCGGAGCCGGCGGTGCCTTGGCCGCGTGGCGCCTGGGTGCGCGTAGGGGCGGTGTAGGCAACCTGCGGGAGTGGGGCGTTGGTGCGCGCCCGGTGGGTGGGGGGGTTCTTTCGGTGGCGCGACCCTCCCCCCTACCCCCTCCCGGGAACCCGGGAGGGGGAGAAGAGACGGGTTAGACGGCGATGGCGGGCATCCAGGCTTTGTCGGGGGTTTGGCGGGCCTCGTAGCGGTCGATGGCCGGGGCGTGTTGGAGGGTTTGGCCGATGTCGTCGAGGCCGTTGAGGAGGAGGTGTTTGCGGAAGGGGTCGATCTCGAAGGGGATTTTCTCGCCGTTGGGGCGGACGACCATTTGGGCTTCGAGATCGACCGTGATGCGGGCGTTTTCGCCGAGTTTGGCGTCTTCCATCAGCTGGTCGCAGATTTCGCGGGACAGCTTGATGGGGAGGATGCCGTTTTTGAAAGTGTTGGTGTGGAAGATGTCGGCGAAATCCGGGGCGATGACGCAGCGTATGCCGAAATCCAGCAGCGCCCAGGGGGCGTGCTCGCGCGACGAGCCGCAGCCGAAATTCTCGTGGGCGATCAGGATCTCGGCCTTGCGGTAGGGCTCCTGGTTGAGCACGAAATCGCCGCGCTCCTTGCCCTCGGCGTCATAGCGCAGGGTGTCGAACAGGTGGACGCCGAGGCCGGTGCGCTTGATGGTTTTGAGGAAGCGGGCCGGGATGATCTTGTCGGTATCGACATTGGCGAGCGGCAGGGGGGCGGCGATGCCGGTCAGCTTGGTGAAGGCGTCCATCAGTTGAACTCCGGTCGTGCGAAGTCTCGGGGATCGACGAGGTGGCCGGCGATGGCGGCGGCGGCGGCCATGGCGGGGGAGACGAGGTGGGTGCGGCCGCCGGGGCCCTGGCGGCCCTCGAAATTACGGTTCGAGGTGCTGGCGCAGCGCTGGCCGGGGGTGAGCTTGTCCGGGTTCATGCCCAGGCACATGGAGCAGCCGGGCTCGCGCCATTCGAAGCCGGCCTCGATGAGCACCTTGTCGATGCCTTCGGCCTCGGCGAGATCGCGCACGATGCCGGAGCCCGGCACGATCATGGCGCGGACGCCGGGGGCGACTTTGCGGCCCTTGGCGACGGCGGCGGCGGCGCGGATGTCCTCGATGCGGCCATTGGTGCAGGAGCCGACGAAGACGACGTCGATCTTGAGGTCGGTCATCTTCTGGCCGACGGAGAGGCCCATGTATTCGACCATGCGGGCCAGCTGCACCCGGCGGCCTTCATCGGCCTCGTCGGCGGGGTTGGGCACGCTGCCGGTGATCGGCACGACGGCCTCGGGGTTGGTGCCCCAGGTGACCATGGGCACGATGTCGGCGGCGTTCAGCACGACGGTCTTGTCGTAATGGGCGCCTTCGTCGGACGGGAGGGACTTCCACCAGGCGAGCGCCTGGTCCCACGCCGCGCCCTTGGGGGCGTAGGGGCGGCCGGCGACGTAGGCGAAGGTGGTCTCGTCGGGCGCGATCATGCCGGCACGGGCGCCGGCTTCGATCGACATGTTGCAGACCGTCATGCGGCCGGCCATGTCGAGCGACCGAATGGCCTCGCCGGCATATTCGATCACGTGGCCGGTGCCGCCGGCAGTGCCGATCTTGCCGATGATGGCGAGCACGATGTCCTTCGCGGTGACGCCCGGGGGGAGGGCGCCATCGACGCGGACCAGCATGTTTTTGGCCGGCTTCTGCAGCAGGGTCTGGGTGGCGAGCACGTGCTCGACCTCGGAAGTGCCGATGCCGAAAGCGAGCGCGCCGAGGGCGCCGTGGGTGGAGGTGTGGCTGTCGCCGCAGACGATCGTGGTGCCGGGGAGGGATATGCCCTGCTCCGGCCCGATGATGTGGACGATGCCCTGCTGGGGGGAGAGGATGGGGAAATAGGGGACGCCGAATTCGGCGACATTGCGCTCCAGCGTATCAACCTGGATGCGGCTGTCCTCCTCCAGGATGCCCTGGGCGCGGCCCATGGTGGGGATGTTGTGGTCCGCCACCGCGATGGTCGCATCCGGACGGCGGACCTTGCGGCCGGCCAGGCGCAGGCCTTCGAAGGCCTGCGGGCTCGTTACCTCATGGACGAGGTGGCGATCGATGTAGAGCACGCAGGTGCCATCCGGCAGCTGCTCCACCACATGCGCATCCCACACCTTGTCAAACAACGTCCTCGGCTTCATGGCCCTCTCCCTCGACGTAAGCTCCCGCCGCCGGTCAGGCGCGGGGCAAGGAAGGAAGACGGGGGCTCCGCCCCTCGACCCCGCTGGGGCCTGAGGCCCCAGACCCCCAGCCGTTTAAGTGGGTTCTGGTTGCAGGAGGGGGCCTACTCCGAGGTTGCCACCGCGGTGTTGGCCCCCTCCTGCAACCAGAACCAATCCCTTAAGTGGCGGGTTCTAAGGGCTCAGCCCTTAGCGGGGTCCAGGGGCAGAGCCCCTGGCCTTCCCTTCATCTGCTCCCGACGCCTAGCTGGCGGCGGGGGTTTCCACCACGTCGCGGGCGCGTTCGGCGATACGGGCCGACTTGCCGCGGCGGCCGCGGAGGTAATAGAGCTTGGCGCGACGTACATCGCCGCGACGGATGACGGCGATTTCGGCGATGGTCGGCGCATAGAGGGCGAACACGCGCTCCACGCCTTCGCCGTAGCTGATCTTGCGCACGGTGAAGTTGCTGTGCAGGCCCTTATTGGAGCGGGCGATGCAGACGCCTTCGAAGTTCTGCACGCGCGAGCGCTCGCCTTCGACCACCTTCACGGCCACGCGCAGCGTGTCACCGGGGGCGAAATCGGGGATCGGGCGGTCGGCGGTGAGCTTCGCGATCTGCTCCGCCTCGATGGTCTGGATGATGTTCATGGTGGGGGTCCTCTTGTCTTAAACGGTCTAAGGCGCGGGGGTCGCGGAGGCAACCGCCTTGCCGTGCATTGCAGATTGGTAGCTGGCCCACAGGTCGGGCCGGCGTTCGCGGGTCAGGCGTTCGGCCTCCGCGCGGCGCCAGGCGGCGACGGCGGCGTGGTTGCCGGAGAGCAGGACGGGCGGGACGGCGATGCCGTTCCACTCGGCCGGCTTGGTGAAATGCGGGTATTCCAGCAGCCCGGCGGAGAAGCTTTCCTCCTCCGCGCTGGCAGCAGCCCCCATTACGCCCGGCAGCAGGCGCACACAGGCATCGAGCAAAGCGAGGGCCGCCGGTTCGCCGCCGGACAGGATGAAGTCACCGAGGCTGACTTCCTCCAGGCGGCGGGCGGCGATCACCCGTTCGTCGATCCCCTCGTAGCGGCCGCAGAGCAGCACGACGCCCGGCCCGGCAGCGAGGCTTTTCACGCGGGACTGCGTGAGCGGCCGGCCACGCGGCGAGAGATAGATCAGCGGCCGCCCGTCATCGTGTTCGGCCAGCGCCGCATCGATGATATCGGGCCGCATCACCATCCCGGCGCCGCCGCCGAAGGGGGTGTCGTCGACGGTGCGATGGCGATCGGTGGCGACGGCGCGGATATCATGCGCCGTGAGCGACCAGGTGCCGCGCTCCATCGCCCGCCCCGCGAGCGAGGTGCCGAGGGGGCCGGGGAACATGCCGGGGAACAGCGTGAGGGCGGTCGCGCGCCAGATCATGGCTTCACCTCCACCTCTTCCGGCGGTTGCACCACCACGCGCCCGGCCGCGATATCCACTTCCGGCACCGAGGCGCGGGTGAAGGGGATGATCAGACGGCCGATCTCCAGACTCGCCCCGGCGCCATAATCATGCACCGCATCGATGGTGCCGATCGGGGCGCCCGCCGGATCGAACGCCGCCAGCCCGACGAGATCGACGAGATAGAACTCGTCCTCATCGGGGCTCGGCAGCAACTCGCGCGCGACGTAGAGCCGGACGTTGGTGAGCTTGGCGGCCGCCTCGCGGTCAGCCGCCCAAACCGGCTTGCCCTCGATGATCTCGGCGACGCGGGCGACGCCCTCGCCTTGCCAGCGCAGGCGGAATTTCCGCCCCTTGCCATCGTCGAGCGGCCCATAGGCGGTGAGGTCAGCGGGGTCAGCCGTATAGGAATGGACGTGCAGAAACCCCCGCACGCCATGCGGCCGTCCGATCACTCCCAGCAAGATGGGCCGGTCAAACAATGTCTAGCCTCAGCCGCCAGCGGCCTTGAGCCGCTCCTGCGCCTTCTTCTTCGGCGCGGACTGGTGCGGCTGCTCGCTGATGGCGGGCATCGGGATGATGCCGGCCTTGCCGAGGAAGCGCGCGACGCGCTCGGTCGGCTGCGCGCCCATCTTCACCCAGTGCGAAATGCGCTCGTCCTGCAGGCGGATGCGCTCGGCATGGTCGGCGGGCAGCATCGGGTTGTAGCTGCCGACCTTCTCGATGAAGCGGCCGTCACGCGGGCTGCGGCTGTCGGCGACCACGATGTGGTAATAGGGCCGCTTCTTGGCACCCGCGAGGGCGAGCCTGATCTTGAGGGACATTCAGTAGGTACTCCTTGTAAATCGGTAGTTGGTTCAGAACGGCCGGCGGCCGGTTTTGTCTCAGAACGGCCTTCGGCCTTGCGGCATCAGGGCGGAAAGCCCCTGCCGCATCAGACCCTTCTGGCCGAGCTTGTTCATCCGCTTCATCATGGTGGACATGTCTTCGAACTGCTTCAGCAGCTTGTTGACGTCCTGCACCGTGGTGCCGGAGCCGGAAGCAATGCGCTTCTTGCGGCTCGCCTTGATGAGGTCGGGCAGTTTGCGTTCCTTCGGCGTCATCGAAGAGATGATCGCCGCCTGGCGGTTCAGCACCTTGGTATCGAGGTTCTTGTTGCCGACTTGGGCCATGATCTTGTCGGCGCCGGGCAGCATGCCGATGATTGAGTGTATGGAACCCATCTTGCTGATCTGCTTCAGCTGCGAGGCATAGTCCTCAAGGTCGAACGTGCCTTTCGCCATTTTCTTGGCGAGCTTCTCAGCCTCCGCCTCGTCAATGGTCTCGGCCGCGCGCTCGACGAGGCCGACCACGTCGCCCATGCCGAGGATGCGGCCGGCGACGCGCTCGGGATGGAACTCCTCCAGCGCATCGAGCTTCTCGCCGGTGCCAACCAGCTTGATCGGCGCGCCGGTGATGGACCGCATCGACAGCGCCGCACCGCCGCGGGCATCGCCGTCCATCCGGGTCATCACGATGCCGGTGACGCCCACCGCATCATTAAAGGCCTTGGCGGTGTTCACCGCGTCCTGCCCGGTCATCGCATCGACGACCAGCAGGGTCTCCGCCGGGTTGGTGGCGCGACGGATCGCCGCCACCTCGGCCATCAGCTCGAGATCGATGGAGAGCCGGCCGGCGGTATCGAGGATGACGACGTCATAGACTTCGCGGCGCCCGGTCTCCATCGCCCGCTCGGCGATCTGGATCGGCGTCTGGCCCATGATGATCGGCAGCGAGGCGATGCCGGCGCGCTCGGCGAGCTGCTGCAACTGCAACTGCGCGGCCGGGCGCTGGGTATCGAGCGAGGCGAGCAGCACCTTCTTGCGATCGCGCTTGGCCAGCCGCATGCCGAGCTTGCCGGCCGTGGTCGTCTTGCCCGAGCCCTGCAAGCCGACCATCAGGATCGGCACCGGCGCCACGGCCGCGAGGTTCACCGGCACGGCGCCGGCACCACCCAGCGCCTCGATCAGCACGTCATTGACGATCTTGATGACCTGCTGGCCCGGCGAAACGGAGGACAGCACCTCCTGCCCGATCGCCCGCTCGCGCACCTTGGCGACGAAATCGCGCACCACATCGAGGGCCACGTCGGCATCGAGCAGCGCGAGACGCACCTCGCGCAGCGCCTCCATCACATCGGTCTCGTTCAGCGCGCCCCGCTGGCGCAGCCGATCGAATACGCTCCCAAGCTTGCCGGTCAGAGACTCGAACACGTCATCTATCCTTCAACGCAATTCACGCCGCTGCGCGAACACTCGCGGAGCGGCGGAATTTGTGAGGAGGCGTATGCCCCGCCAACCGGCCGGAGTCAAGCCGCCCGCTGCAAGCCCTCCACCCCCGGCAGCGCCAGCACCCGCGCGACCCAAGCCCGCACCCCCGGCCAGCGCGCGAGATCGAACCCGCCCTCATCCGCCGCCTGGGTGTAGGCGACCAGCGCGATATCGGCGACCGTCGGGCCGTGATCGGTCAGCCAGTCATGCCCACCGAGCCGGCGTTCCATCACTCCGAGCGCCTTCTCCCCCCCGATGCGGCACTGCTCCAGCCGCGCCGCATTGGCCTCGGCCGCCCGCAGAAAGCTGACAATATTGCGGGCTACCGCGATATACGGCTCGTGGCTGTACTGCTCGAAAAACAGCCATTCCAGCACCCGCGTGCGCGCCAGCCCCGGCGGCGGCATCAGCGCCGTGCCCTCGGCGAAGTGGCACATGATGGCGTTGCTCTCCACCAGAACCGTGCCATCCGCCAGCACCGCCGTCGGGATTTTGCCGTTCGGGTTCATCGCCAGGAATTCGGGCGTGCGGGTGCCGCCGGCATTGCTATCCACCTCGACCCAGCGGAACGCCTGCCCGGTCATCCGCAACACCTGCGCCACTTTCCAGCAATTGCCCGACGGCGTGTACCCGTGAACCGTGATCATGACAGCCTCCATCGATGCGCCCATGCTGCCTACACTTCCCCCGCACGCGAAGCCCGGCGTAGGCTCCCCTCCCATGCATGATCCGATCACCCAGGAACTGTTCCGTAACGCCATCACCGCGCTCGGCGACGAGATGGCGCTCACCATCTATCGCACCGCCTATTCCGGCGTGCTGCGCAACAACATGGACTACTCGGCCGCCATTTGCGACGGCGAGGGCCGCCTGGTGGCGCAGGGGCTGAGCCTGCCCGGGCATCTCTGCTCCCTGCCGATCGCGCTGCAATCCTGCCTGCGCCACTTCGAGGGTGACATCCACGAGGGCGACATCCTCGCGTTGAACGACCCCTATGATGGCGGCATGCACCTGCCCGATATCTTCGTCTTCCGCCCGGTCTGGGCCGATGGCAAGCCGATCGCCTGGGCCTCCACCATCTGCCACCACACCGATGTCGGCGGCCGCGTCCCCGGCTCCAACGCGTCGGACAGCACGGAGATCTACGCCGAGGGGCTCCGCATTCCGCCGGTGAAGCTCTACGAGCGCGGCCAGCCCAACACCACGTTGTTCCGCATCCTCGAACGCAACGTTCGCGTCCCCGTCCGCGTGATGGGAGACCTCCGTGCCCAGCTCGCCGCCTGCGAAATCGCCGCCCGGGGTCTCGCCGACCTGCTCGCCCAGCACGGCGCCGACGGGCTGCGCAGCCTGATGGCGGCGGCCATGGACTACTCCGAGCGCCTGGTCCGCCACTGCCTTGCCGAACTGCCGGACGGCGAGGCCGCGTTCACCGACTGGATCGACGACGACCAGATCGACGCCGGTGTCCCGATCCGCCTGCAATGCCGGGTGAAGAAACAGGGCGAGCACATGCTGTTCGACTGGACGGGCTCAAGCCCCCAGGTGAAAGGCGCGCTCAACAACACCTGGAGCTACACCGCCGCCGCCTGCTTCACCGCGGTGAAATCCATCCTCTCCATCAACATGCCCAATAATGACGGCGTGTTCCGCTGCATCGATGTGGTGGCACCCCCCGGCACCATCACCCATGGCGTGCTCCCCGCCGCCTGCGCCGCCCGCGGCCTCACCGGCTTCCGCGCCACGGACTGCGCCTTCGGGGCGCTCGCCATGCTCTACCCAGACCGCGTCTTCGCCGCCTCGGATGGCGGCAATACCGGCATCACCATCGGCGGCTACGATGAGGACCGCAAACCCTTCATCTACGTCGATTTCCTCTCCGCCGCCTGGGGCGCCCGCCCCTGGGCCGACGGGCTCGACGGCAACACCACCATGTTCGCGAATATGGCGAGCTTCTCCATCGAGGTGATCGAGGCCGACAACCCGCTGGAGGTGGATGACTACGCCTTCGTGCCCGATACCGCCGGCCCCGGCCGCTTCCGCGGCGGTGTCTCCCTCTCGCGCTCCATCCGCATGCTCGCCCATGAGGGCATCCTGCAGGTCCGCTCCGACCGCAAAACCCACCGCCCCTACGGGCTCTACGGCGGCGGCCCCGGCGCCCCCAGCCTCAACACCGTCGATGGCGGCGAACTCGCGGCCAAGCTCACGATGACCATCAAGCGCGGCCAGACCTACCGCCACGCCCTCCCCGGCGCCGGCGGCTGGGGCGACCCGCTGACCCGCGAACTCGCCGCCGTCGCGAAGGACCTGCGCGACGAATACATCACCATCGAAGGCGCCGCCCGCGACTACGGGGTGGTGGCCGCCGGCGACCCGCCGGTGATCGACCCCACCGCCACCGCCGTGCTGCGTGCCCGCCTCACCGCCGAACGCGGCCCAGGCCCGGCCGTGGCCTGGCAACCGCTGCACGGGGCCTGATCCTACCGCGCCAGCCAGGCCTCGCTCAGCGCAGGATCGGCCCGCAGCGCCGCGACAGTGCCGGACCAGGTGATGCGGCCGGTCTCGATGATCGCGGCATGGTCGGCCACCGCAAGGGCGAAATGGAGGTTCTGCTCCGCGAGCAGCACCGTCACCCCCGCCTCGCGCATGGCGCGGATAGCATGCGCCATCTGCTCCACGATCACCGGCGCCAGCCCCTCGCTCGGCTCGTCGAGCAGGACCATGCGGGGATTGCCCATCAGCGTGCGCGCGATGGCGAGCATCTGCTGCTCCCCCCCGCTCATCCGCCCGCCCGGCCGGCTGCGCATGGTCGCGAGGTTGGGAAACAGGGAGAACAGACGCTCCGGCGTCCAACCCGGCTGCCCGTCGCGGGACGGCAGGCGGCCGACTTCGAGGTTCTCCATCACCGTGAGGTCGGTGAAGATGCGGCGCTCCTCCGGCACGTAGCCGAGGCCGGACTGGGCGATGCGGTGGGGTTCGTGGCCGGCAATCTGGTGGCCGGCGAAGGTGATGCGGCCGGCGGTGGGGCGGATGAGGCCGATGAGGGATTTGAAGGTGGTGGATTTGCCGGCGCCGTTGCGGCCGAGCAGGACCAAAGCGGCACCGGGAGGGACGGCGAAGGAGACGCCTTGCAGGATATGGGCGCGGCCGTACTGGGCGTGCAGGTCCTGAACGATGAGCATCAATGCCCGCCCGTGGTGGCGCCGCTGCCGAGATAGACCTCGCGCACGCGGGGATTGGCGCGGATGGCGTCGGCGCTGCCCTCGGCGATGAGTTCGCCGCGGTTCAGCACGAGGATGCGGTCGGCGGTGCCGAACACCACGTCCATATCGTGTTCGGTGAACAGGATGGCGATGCGCTCGGATGTGGCGAGGCCGCGGGCGAGCTGCATGAGGGCGACGCGCTCGGCGGGGGCCATGCCGGCGGTGGGTTCGTCCATCAGCAGGAGGCGGGGCTGGCCGGCCAGCGCGATGGCGAGTTCGAGGCGCTTGAGGTCGCCATAGGCGAGGATGCCGGCGGCGCGCTCGGCCTGTTCGGCCATGCCGATGCGGGCGAGCAGGCGGTCGGCCTCGTCGCGATGCTCAGCGGCGGCGGGGCGGAGGAAGCGCCAGATGCCGCGGTGATGCGCCAGCAGCGCCATCTGCACGTTCTCTCGCACCGTCATCGAGGCGAAGGTGGCGGTGATCTGGAAGGTGCGGCCGACGCCCATGCGGGCGAGGCGGCGGGGTGGCAGCCCGGTGATGTCGGTGGCCCCGAGGCGGATGGAGCCGCCATCCGGGCGGATCTGGCCGTTCAGCATGTTGAAGCAGGTGGATTTCCCGGCGCCGTTGGGGCCGATCAGCGCCAGCATCTCGCCCTCTTCCACCGCGAACCCAACGCCCGCCACCGCCTGCACCCCGCCGAAGGATTTGCGCAAGCCGTTGACCGCGAGGATGCTCATGCCGGCCGCCCGCGCAGCCAGGCGCGATGGAGGGTGCCGGCGATGCCGTGCGGGAAGGCGAGCACGAGGACGACGATCGCCATCCCCAAAGCCGCCCGCCAGAAATCGGTCACCAGCAGCAGCAGGTCGAACAGGCCGGTATAGGCGATGGCGCCGATGATGGGGCCGGCAATGGTTTGCACCCCGCCCAGCAGCACCATCAATAGCCCGTCGACGGAGCGGGCGATGGAGACGAAGCCCGGGAATACGCTGCCTTTGGAGAAGGCGGAGAGCCCGCCGGCCAGCCCCGCCGCAGCGCCGGCGATCACGAAGGCCGCCAGCCGCAGCCGCCCGGCATCGAGCCCGATCGCCTCGGCGCGGAGGGCGGAATCGCGCGCGGCGCGCAGCGCGTAGCCGAAGGGAGCATAAAGGATGCGCCTTAGGAGCAGCGCGCCGCCGACGCAGAGCGCCAGGGTCAGCCAGTAGAATACGCGCCGGTCCGCCGCCCAGGGGGCCGGCCAGACGCCGAGGATGCCGTTGTCGCCGCCGGTGAGGTCGACCGCCTGGAACATCGCGGCCCAGACGATCTGGGCGAAGGCGAGGGTGAGCATCGCGAGATACACGCCGGAGAGCCGCACCACGAACCAGCCGAACAGCGCCGCCGCCAGCCCCGCGACGATGGGCGCCAGCACCAGCCCGCCCATGCCGGCGCCCTTCACCGCGAAGGCCGCCGCATAGGCGCCGATGCCGAACCAGGCGGCATGGCCGAAGCTCGCCATGCCGCCCGGCCCCATCATGAAATGCAGCGAGGCGGCGAACAGCACGGCGATCGCCATCTCCGTCAGCACCGAAAGCGCGAATGGCCCCGCCACCAGCGGCGCCAGCGCGGCGATCGCCAGCCCCGCCCCCCCGATCCAGCGCAGCAGCGGCACCGCCGGTCGGATCGGCGCGAAGGATGCCGCCTCGCCATGCACCGCCGACGGCGCCGTGCCCAGCAGCCCGTTCGGCCGCACCACCAGCACCCCGGCCATGATGACGAACACGATCACCAGCGTGCCCTGCGGGATCAGCACGATGCCGAAGGATTGAAGCACCCCGATCATCACGCTGGCCAGGAAGGCGCCGGGCAGGCTGCCGAGCCCACCCACCACGACCACGACGAAGGCGTCGGTGATGATGTTGAGATCGATCTGCAGATTGGCCGAGGCATCCGGCAGCGCCAGCGCGCCGCCAATCCCGGCCAGCCCGGCGCCGAGCGCGAACACCGAGGTGAACAGCCGCTTCTGATCCACCCCAAGCGCCGCCACCATGTCCCGGTCCTGCGTCGCCGCACGCACCAGGATGCCCCAGCGCGTGCGGGTGAACAGCAGCCACAGCGCGCCCAGCACCAGCGGGCCGACCGCGATCAGGATGAGGTCATATTGCGGCACTCGCTCCCCGGCGATAACCACGAACGCGCGCAGCCACGGCGCCCGCGGCAGCGGCAAATCATTCGCGCCCCAAATCCACAGCGCCGCATCCTGGACCACCAGCACGATGCCGAAGGTGAACAGCAATTGCAGCAGCTCCGGCGCCCGGTAGATCCGCCGCAGCAGCAGCGTCTCCAGCACCACCCCGATCGCCGCCGTCGCGAGCCCCGTCAGCACGATGCCGAGCACGAACCACTCCGGCCCACGCGGCAGCCGCGTCAGCACGCTCCAGCCGATATAGGCGCCCAGCATCGTCAGACTGCCGTGCGAAAAATTCACCACACGGGTTACGCCAAAAATTACCGTCAGCCCGGCGGCGACCAGGAAGAGTGACGCGGCGCTGGAGAGGCCGGTGAGGAGTTGGACGAGAAGCATGGGTTAGGAAGGAAGAGGTTCTTTTTTGAAAAAAAGAACCAAAAAACTTCTGACGCGCAGCGCAGCGGAGCGGCGACGGGAGCGGCAGCGGATCGGCTTCGATCCGCGAGAGCGCTGCATTTCTTCCATTTTCAAAAAGAAGCGCTTTCTTACGCTGGCCGCATCTTCTTGACTTCGTCGTCGGAGGGCAGCGCCGCCGCGCCATCGACATACCGCCAATTCACCATCACGCCCTTGCCGTCCTTCAGCGCGGTCTTGCCGACATAGGTGCCGAGCGTGCCCTGATGGTCCTGCGCCCGCCAGGCAGCCTTGCCGAACGGCGTATCGAAGGACGCGCCCGCGAACCCATCCGCCATCTTCTCGGTATCCACCGAGCCCGCCTTGGCGATACCGGCAACGATGGAGGAAATCAGGGCGTGGCCGACCACTGAGCCCATTTTGGGGAGTTCGTTGAAGCGCGCCTTGTAGGCGGCGATGAAGGCGGTGTTGGCGGGGTCGGTCAGGCTCTCGACGGGGTAGCCGGTAACGATCCAACCCTCCGGCGTCTCATCGGCGAGCGGGCCGAGATATTCGGGCTCGCCGGTGAGCACCGAGACCACGCCACGCCCCTCAAACAGGCCGCGTGTGTTGCCCTGGCGGACGAAATTGGTGAGGTCCGGCCCGAAGGTTGCGTTGAGGATGGCATCCGGCTTGGCCGCCGCCAGGGCCGCGACGGTGGCCCCGGCGTCGATCTTGCCGAGTGCCGGCCATTGCTCGGCGACGAACTCCACGCCGGGCTGCTTCTTGGCCAGCATCAGCTTGAACCACTTCACCACGGACTGGCCGTATTCGTAGTTCGGCGAAACCGTCACCCAGCGCTTGGCGTTGAGCTTGGCGGCATCATCCACCAGCATCGCCGCCTGCATGTAGGTGGAGGGGCGCAGGCGGTAGCAGTAGCGATGCCCGGCCTCCCACACCATCGCGTCGGTCAGCGGCTCGCCGCCGACGAACAGCTTCTTGCGCTGCTTCGCGACGTCGGACAGCGCGAGGCCGATATTGGAGAGGAAAGAGCCGGCGAAGAGATCGACCTTCTGGTCGTCCAGCAACTCGCCGGCGAGGCGGATGGCATCGGGCGGGCGGCCGGCGTCGTCACGGCTGATCACCTCGATCTTGCGGCCGAGCACCCCGCCGGCGGCGTTCACCTGCTCCACCGCGAGCTGCCAGCCATTGCGATACGGCAGGGTGAAGGCGGGGGCGGCGGTGTAGGAGTTGATCTCGCCGATGCGGATCGGGGTGTTGCCCTGGGCCCGCACGATGGCGGGGGCGGCCAAGAGCCCTGCGGCAGCGAGGGCGGAGCGGCGGGTGAGGGTCATGGTGGGTCTCCCTGTGGCGGTCAGCGTAAGCCGTCCTTGCCGACGATTTCGGATGTCGTGAGGCCGCCGATGCGTGGCAAGGGGCGGCCGGAGTCGGTGACCACCACGGCGACCACGATCTCGTCGCGGCGTGGCGCGTCGGGCACGCGGATTTCCATGGCGTCGAAATGCGAACGCACGAAGGCAGCGTCCTTATGGCCGAGCGGCACGTCGATCGCCGCCCCCATGCCGCCGCGCTTCTTGGCACTGGGGATCAGCGCCGCCCCCTTTTCCACCGCGGCGCGGAAGGGGGCGCCGAGCTTGGGATGCAGAATGGCGGCGGCGTGCTCCAGCTCGCCATCCTCGCCGACAATGGCGGCCTTGCCGTAGCTCTCGACGTCACCAGGCGCGATGCCGAGCGCATGCACGGCGCGCTCGCCGAGCAGCCCACCCAGCGTCTCGCCGACAGCAATCAGATCGGACAGATCGGCCACATGGCGGCCGGCGAAGGGGTTGCTGATCACCGCGATGGCGGCCGCCTTGCGGGTGGCGGGGCGGACGGGGTGGCCGCCTTCGCTGAGGGTCTCTTCGATCGAAATCAGGATCTTGCGGATCATGCCGGCTCCAATTGCGCCATTCGGTGACCAGATGCGGCGAAGCGCCCGCCAAGCGCGAGCACGGCACCGCCAATCAGCCCCGCCTCCACCAAAGCATCCGCCACTCCACGCCCGGCGTCCAGAGCCGCCGCGATGTCATCATCGCCGAGGGGCAAAAGGTCCCAGGTGATCAACCGCGCCCCGAGGTCGCTATCCGGGTCGATATCGCTGGCCGGCCGGCGGATAATGGCGGGATGGCCCGGCAGATCGACCGCATTGGCGATCACGCTCGCCGCCGCATCCGCCCGCGCCGCATCTTCCGCCAGTACGGTCACCGCATCGGCGATCCCAAAGGAGAAACTCCGCCCCCCCTGTCCTTTGCAGGCCCGCCCGGAGGTCGCGAGCCCGCGCCAGGGGTGATGGGCATGCAGCGTCGCCACCCCATCGAGCGCCGGAGCGGCCAGATTGCTCACCAGCCCGGCCTGCAACGTTGTGCCGGGCGTCAGATGAAAGGCGATATCGCCACCATTATTGACGAAGGCCCGCTGCAAATTCCGCGTCATCATCGCCGCCAGCACATGATCCGCCACGGCGCCTGCGACGGCGGCCATCGGCGTGATGAACCCGGCCGCGAAAGGGCTGACCGCCGCGTGCATGGCCCGCGCAATGGCGCCCTGCGGCACCGGCGACGGCAGGGCGGCGCGCAGCAATGCGAGCTCCTCCACCAACCCCGGCAGCACGTCGCCAAACACCTCCGCCGCCGCACGATACGCCCCCACCACCTCCCCAGGCGCGCCCCAGGCGCGGCAGATACAGTCGATCGGGCCGTGGTTGAGGTGCAGGCGGCCGTCGGGAAGGAGGGCGGCCTGTGCCCCATTCCCCTCCCCCCGGCCCCCTCCCGCAAACGCTGGTGGGGGGGAAGGGCGAGCGCCGGTCAACCCTCCCCCTCCCGCGTTTGCG
>CAIPLM010000293.1 GCA_903865895.1 uncultured Rhodospirillales bacterium
AAATCAACCCGAAGTGCAAGCGGCATGGCGAACCTCCATCGTTCGCCGGATACAGAATCACACCAGCACCGCGTCGCGGAATCCCCCCGGAGTCACACTCTCGGAGCCTTGGTATTACGTCTGTTGGCTCTCAAGGTGCACTTAGTTTCGAAGAGTTGGAGAAGCTGAACTCCGGGGAAGGAATCGAGGTTCGTTGGGAAGACATTTCAGAACTCGATGATGGTACAATCGCACTCAAAGGTAGTCGCGTCCTGATATATATACGGGATATTTCTGAACATTTAGCAATGAAAGAAGGGCCGCGGTACCATTTCACGACTTGTAGCACAATTCGTGATATGAATACGAACGGAAGAATTCATAGATATGTAGTAGCCGCAGAAATTTCGGGGAATTTTCAGGTTAACTATATCTCAAATTCGGGACATAAAAGTCATAAGATGAAGTTGCATGTCTGCATGAATTGCTTGAAATCGTTCGGGTACGACGGATACGATGAAAATCAGCCTCGAAGAATCAGACGCAAGATTCGTGATGAATTCACTCCGCAGAGCTTTTTCGAAAAATATCCCCAGATGCTGCACGCGATATTGCCATCGCGTACGGAAAATAATGCACCATTGAATCAATACACATCAGATTTCGCCGAGATCAGCCTCCGGATTCGAAATCGGTCTCGCTGGAAGTGCTCCGGCTGTGGGCGGTCCTTTGATGACATCAATCTACGGAAATTCCTCCACGTCCACCACTCCAATGGTGAGCGGAGTGATAACTCTGATGCCAATCTTCAAATAATATGCATCAAATGCCATGCGGAGCAACCGTCCCATGCGCACATGAAAGGTCTTCCAGACTACATTGCATTGGAGAAGATGATTTTGCGCGGCGAAATTTAACCGATTGCGCGTACAGCAGGCTGTAGCCGGGAAAGCCGAAACGCATCCCCACACCAGCAGAATATTCGAGTGGACAGGGATCGTGTCACCATGGGGAGAATGCGCGCGTTGGCATAGTAGCGTGGACTGCTTCGCTTTGCTCGCAGTGACGATGAAGGGGCGGAAAAGGGCGGTTCGGCGGGGGAGGCGGTGGCGTCCGGGTGGAGGACTGGAGCCAGACGGATGGAAGGGCTTTTGCTGCTCGTTTCAAAGAGCGGCGCTGGCTTGCCTTACGCAATGCGACGTGATCGCGGTCGCTTCTGATGTAGGGAAATTGGCACGTATATCCAGAACAAAAACGGTATTTAACGGAAAAATATCTTGCGCCCCGGCGTGCGAAATGAGAACATATAGGGATCGTAAACCACATAGGAGCCCTTACCATGTCGCCGCGCCCCTCTCACCTCCAGACGATGCTGCGCATATTGCGGCATATGCTGCTGGTGTTGGGTGGCATGATGGATGGGCGGGTGGTGGTGTTGTGGGCGCAATGGGGCGCGTTGCCGGAGGGGCATCGGCGCCGCGTGGTGGTGGAGCGGGAGCTTCGGCGGATCGCGTGGGTGCGGGAGGTGCTGGGCGATCCGGATTTGCTGGATGATGCGGCGTTTCGCGGGAAGGTGGCCGAGGTTGCGCGCGTGCGGGCGGATGCCGGGCGGCGGGCGATGGTGCGGCGGATGATTTATCCGACACCGCTGGTCCGTTTGTCCGGCGCGGTGCCGGCGGCGGTGGTGTGTGCGGAGGATGGGCGATGTAGGAGCTGCATTTGTGTCGCCTCAGCGCTGCCGGGAGCCCTCCCGTGCGGCGGTGCGGGCGCGTGTACTGACGGCCCGCTACGACGCGACCGCGCCCCAGCAAAACGGATAAAGTTTTTTTGCTTCTTTTTGTTCACAAAAAGAAGACCTTCCCTTCCCCCCGCCAGCCAGCACCTACGCCCGCTTGGACGCCAGCGCCGCCCCTTCGGCCAGGGAGGCGAACTTGGCCCATACGATATCCGGGTCCACCACGCCGAAGCCGGCGAAGGTGGAGAAGCCGCAATCGGTGCCGGCCATGACGCGGTCGGGGCCGACGGCTTCGACGTAGCGGGCGAGGCGTTGGGCGACGAGTTCGGGGTGTTCGACGAAGTTGGTGGTGGAATCCAGGCAGCCGGGGATCAGCACGAGGTCATCGGGCAGTTTGTGCTCGCGCCAGACGGTCCATTCATGGGCGTGGCGGGGGTTGGCGCCTTCGAAGAGCAGGGCGCCGGCGTTGACCTTGAGGAGCTCCGGCAGCACGGCGCCGAGGCCGATATCGCGGGTGTGGGGGCCTTCGTAGTTGCCCCAGCAGATATGCAGGCGGACGCGATCGCGCGGGATGTTGGCCAGGGCGCCGTTGATGGCCTCGATATGGACGGCGAGGCGCTTGAGGAAGCCGGCTTCGTCGAGTTCCTTGTACATCATGTGGCGGCCGAGCCCGAGATCGGGCGCGTCGATCTGCAGGATGAGGCCGGCGGCGACGATGGCCTCGTATTCGGCGCGCATGCCGGCGGCGAGGTCAAAGAGGTAGTCGTCGAGCTTGGCGTGATAGTCGGAGGGCTGGAAGAGGGCGATGACGCCGGGGGAGGCCGCGTTCATGAAGCCCTCGGTGTAGCCGGCGGCCGCCATGCCGGCCTTCATCGCCGCGATATCCTTCTCCAGCGGCTTCATGGATTTGACGGCGATGGGGCCGACGCAGCGGGGGCGGCGGTAGCTTGGCGTGCCGCCGGCCTTGGCGAGGCGTTCGAGGTAGCCGGGGTAATCCGCGAGGTCCTGCGGCGGCGAGCGGGGGCTGTCGCCTTCGAAGCCGGTCAGCCGGTCCTTGATGTAGGTGGCGTAGGAGATTTTCGAGGTTTCGCCATCGGAGGGGATGTCGATGCCGGCGGATTTCTGGCGCTTCAGGATGGCGGCGGCGCCCTCGACCATGAAGCGGTCATAGCTCACGGGGTCAAGCGGCAGGCCTTTTTCTTGGCTGAACAGCAGGTCCGCCACGATGGCGGAGCGGGGGAGGGAGCCGACATGGGTGGTGCGGATGCGGGCCATGGGATTATCCGGTTTGCAGGAGGATCTGTTTCCAGATCGCGGTTTCGTCGATCAGCACGAATTCGCGGCGAATGCCCCAGGGGCCGAATTCGGCCTGGCTTATGCCCATGATGTGGACCTCGGCGCTGGTCGGCACGCCAAAGCCGCCCCAGCCGGTGTGGCGGCCGGTGAGGGACCAGCGCAGCGCCGCGCGTGGCGGCATCATCGCGTCCTCGCGCCCGATGCGGTGGTGGATCTCGAAGCGCGCGTCGGGGAAGGCGGCGCGCAGGTTGAGCCAGAAATGATCGGCATCGCCATGGCTGTAGCCGGTGAGCCCGCCGGGCATTTCGATCTGCACGGCGCGGTCATACATTTTGGGGATGACGGCGAGGTCCGCCGCCATGATGCGGGTCAGCACATCGGCGTATTCGATGCCGATGGGATGGTGATTGCCCCGCCCGTGATAGCCGCCATCGACGTCGATCGCGGGGGTGAAGGGCTTCACGCAAAGCTCCGGCCCGCCCTCTTTCGCGATCATGCCGGCGGCGTAGGATTTGGGGTCCCACCCCATTTGGCGGACGATGGCGCCCTGGTCGCGGACGAGCCACTCGTCATAGATGTGGTCGTCCCGTGCCGCGCAGTCGGCCATGATGCGGTAGCGCAGCTTTTTGCCGGTGGCGGGGCCGTAGGCGCCGTCGGACAGGTGGGTGGCGGTGCACATCAGCCGGTGCGAGGAGAGGAAGCCGCCCTCATCGGCCGGGCACCAGATGACGTCCTCGCCGAGGAGGAGGCGGTCGGGGAATTCGGCGAGGGTCGCCATGGTGGCCGCGATGACGCCGGCGTTGCCCCGCACCAGCGAGGCGGGCGAGCGCACGGGGATGGTGGGGTGATAGCGGGACGTGAGGGAGCCGATGTTGCGGTCTTCCCAGATTTCCTTGGTGATGCCGATGATGAAATCGGCCGGGTCCTTCCACTTGGGATGGAAGCCGGCCATTGCGCTGGCGGTCACTCCGAGGGGCCCAGCGCGCCGAGCTTGATCTGGGTGAGCATCGCCATTTCGTCATACACGTCCCACTGCTCCACCACGCGGCCGTTGACGATATGGTAATGCGAGACGCCGAGCAGGAAGATGCGGTGGCCGGTGGGTGGGCCCATGAGGGCGTGGCCGAGATGGTGGCCCTCCATGATCCAGCGCACCGCGATTTTTTCGCCGCCGCCGTCATCGGAGGGGACGGAGCAGATGTGCTGCGGAATGAAAGCGCAATCCGGCATGGTGGCGACGAGCTGGATGATGCGGTGCAGGACGGCGGCGCGGCCGTAGAGATTGCGCATATTGGCGCCGTGATACATCACATTCGCGGCGTATTGCCGGTCGACCTCGCCGAACATGCGGTGGTTGAACATCGCGTGCAGCCAGCGCAGGAGGGTGGCCTCGCCGTCGGTGTGGGCGATGGAGACGTCGGCGACGGACTCCGGGGGGTATTGGCCGATGAGGCGGCGGTTTTCGCCGAAATCCAGGGTGACCTGGCCGCGGGCGTGCATGTCGCGGGCGGTGGCATCGGCGATGGCGTGCGGATCGAGCCCGAGCTGGCGGATGACGCCCATGCCGTCATTGACGATCCATTCGCGGTAGATGCGGTTCTCCAGCACCATGCAGTCGGCGACGGTGCGGGTGTTGAAGCTGCGCCCGGTCGGCTTGCCGAAGGGCCCGTCCTGCGTGTGGCGCCCGGCGCCGGTGACGAGGTGGGAGGTGTAGAACCCGTCCACGTCATTGCCGCGCCAGATCACCTGGGTGGCCATGCCGCGGCGTTCGGGGAACTGGGCGAGTCGGTCGATGGTGTCGCGCACGATCTCCTCGCGCGAGTGGACGGATTTCAGGTTGTAGTAGACGTCGGAGTTGTGGGTGTAGTGGCTGTAGATGAGGCCGATGTCGCGCTCATCCCAGATGCGGTGGGTGCAGCGGACGATGTAGTCCACGATATCGGTGTAGCAATCCTCGAAGCCGCGCAGGCTCTGCACCCGCGGGCGATTGGTCGGCACGAGATCGACGAAATCATGCCGTTCGACCTGAAGCACCGGCTCCGCGGCCATTCCGGCCGGGATGATGCGGGGTGAGGGGGCGTCGCTCATGCGGTTTCCTTTGCCATTTCAAGGCTTTGGCGGCCGATTACATAGTTGGGCAGCAAATGCGCGGGGGCGATCATGCCGGAGGCATCGGCCGCCCAGCCGGCGGCGCGGGCGGCGGCGACGGTGTCGTCCGGCCATTCCGGAATTTTACGCGTATCGCCATTGGTGATCAGCAACACCTCGGCCGGCGCATCGCTGTCATTGCGGATGGAGCGCCAGGCCCCGGCGGGCACCGAGACCATGCCCCAGGCCTCGAGCTTGAGATCGACCGCGTGCGTGGGGTCATTGAGCGTCACGGTGAAGTGGCCGGTATGGGCCAGCAGCACCTGCTTCTCGTGGATGCGGTGGCGCGAGACGGACTGGCCGGGGGCGAGCCGCAGCCATTCATGCGAGAAGCCGTGCGGGTTGGTGATGGGCGCCTCGGCGTTGCGGTCCTGGCTCATGCCGAAGCCGATCACCGGGGCGATTTCGCTGGCGTGGCCGGGCAGGCAGGCATCGAGCAAGGCGGTTTTCGACCAGACACGGTCAGACACTTTCACCGCGCGCTTGCGCATTTCGGCCGGGGTGTAGCGGCGCAGTGCGTCGATCTCGGGTTGGCTGATGGGCTCGATCAGCTGGTCATGCGGCGGGCGCTGGCCGCCCTTTTCGGTATCCACCAGGATGTTGTCCTTGGTGAGGTAGAGGCCGTACTGGCCGGCCTCGGCGAGGATGGAGGGGTGCCAGATGATGCCGCCGGTATCGTCACCGCCGAGGGTGGTGAACACCATCGCCTCGTTGAGGCCGGTATTGACGAAGCCGCGGAAAATCCAGGTGGGGATGGAGATGATGTCGCCATCCTCGCCGGGCAACTCGCCGTCCTGCCCGTTGTCGCCCCAGCGGAATGTGTAGCTGCCACCGAACACCATGAAGACTTCGGCGGTGAAGTGGATGTGCAGGTTGTTGGTGATGCCGGTCGGCATGCCGGCCGCGCCGATGTTGAAGCCGTGCGGCTCGCGGATATTCACCACCTGCTCGGTCGAGGTGGTCACCCCCGGGCCGATCATCGAGTAGTTGCGCTTGAGGTGGGAGCCCGGCTTCTTGCAGTCGATGAAGGCGGTGGGGCAGGAGACGTAGTCCGCCGGCGAAATCACGCGGGTGGCAGCCTCTTCGGGCGATATGATGAGATCGGTCATGGCGATTGCCTGTCAGGGATGGGTCATTTGAGGGCGCCGGCGGTCATGCCTTTGATGAAGTGGCGCTGGATCATCATGGCGAGGAAGAACATGGGGATGGCGATGAGGATGCCGGTGGCGGAAATCAGCTCCCATAGGTCGCCGCGTTCGAGGCGGAAACTCATGATGCCGACGGAGAGCGGCACCACCCGCGTGCGCGTCAGGATCAGCGCGAAGAGGAACTCGTTCCAGGTGATGATGAAGCAGAAAATCGCCGCCGTCAGAATGCCTGGCCGCGCCATCGGCACGATGATGTGCCACAGCAGCCCGGCGAGCCCGGCGCCATCGATGGTCGCGGCCTCCTCGGTCTCCTCGGGGATGGCGTCGATGAAGCCCTTGATGGTCCAGATCGCGTAGGGCAGCACGATGGCGAGATCGACGGTGATCAGCGCGGCGTAAGTATCGAGCAGGCCGAGATTGCGGAACATCAAATAGAACGGCAGTACGATGGCAACGCCGGGGATGAACTGGGTGAGCAGGATCCACTGGAACATCGCGCGTTTGAAGCGGAACTGCTTGCGTGAGAAAGCATAGGCCGCGCAGATCGCGATGGGGGTGGCGATGGCGACCGTGCCGATGGCGATCACCGTGCTGTGCCACACCTTGGCGCCGACCTGCCAGCGCACCGAAAACACCTCGCGGAAATTATCCAGCGTCGGCCAGAACAGGATGTTGAGGTGGTAGATGAATTGCAGCGGCTTGAACGCCGTCATCACCATCCACACGATCGGGAACAGGGTGAATACGGCGACAAACGCCAGTGTCCCCCATTCCAGCGCCTTGAGGATGCGGCGGCGGAGTGGATGGCGCCTCATTTGCTGCTCGGCATGATGAAGCGCATGTAGAAGAAGGACAGGGCGAAGAGGATGATCGTCAGTACGTAGGCGATCGCCGCGGCGTAGCCCATGTCGTAATCGCGGAACCCCGTGTTGTAGGCGAGGAAGGCCAGCGTGCTGGTCTCCAGCCCCGGCCCGCCGCCGGTCATCGTCACGATGCTGTCGAACACCTTGAGTGCGAAGACGGTTTTCAGGATGACGGCCACCGTGATCACAGGCGCCATCTGCGGCAGAGTGATGGAGAAGAACACCCGCACATCCGATGCGCCATCGATCCGCGCCGCCTCCTGCGTCTCCCCGGGCACCGAGGCCAGGCCGCCCATCAGCATGAAGGCGAAATACGGCGCCCAGTGCCAGAGATCGGCGGAGACCAGCGCGTAGGTCGCCAGCCCCGGCGAGGCGAACCAATCGACATTCGCCATGAACGGCAGGAAGGCCGAGATGGTGTGGTGGATGGCGCCATATTCGGGGTTGAACATGAAGCGCCAGGAAATCCCGATCAGCGCGGGGCTGACCGCGAACGGCAGGATGATGATGGTACGCAACACCGTGCGCGCGAAGCCGGCCCGCATCAGCAGCAGCGCCAGCCCAAGCGCGGCAAGGATGGTGGCCACCACGTCGATCACCACGAACCGCACGGTGACGCGCACGACGGACCAGAAGACCGGATCATCGGTGAAGGCGAGCTCGTAGTTGTCGAACCCCACGAAGGCGCCCGGCATCAGGCTCTTGATCAGCCGCCAATCATGGAAGCTGGTCCAGAACGAGAAGCCGAGCGGGTAGAGCGTGGTCAGCCCCACCACCAGCATGGCCGGGGCCAGCAGGATGAAGGCGTGGCGGCGATCCCGCGCTACGGACATCGCACCACGCCCTCCCTATGCCTCAGCCGCGCTTCATGATGCGCGAGACCTGGGCCGCGGCCCCGTTCATCGCATCGGCAACGCTGGCCTGGCCGGTGGCGATGTTGTTCATCGCCACTTCCATCACATCCACGCAGGGGAGAAATTGCGGGATATTCGGGATCGACTTCTTGGTGCTCTCCAGCGCATCAGCGGCGAAATTATGCATGCCGCGGAAGCGGGCATTCACCGCGGGGTCCCGCAGGTTGGAATACTGCGTCGCCACCACGTCATTCTCCGCCGGATCGACGAGGATCGAACGCTCGATCTCCGGCTCGCTGATCCAGGTCAGGAACTCAAGCGCGGCATCGCGCACCTTGGAGTTCTTGTTGACGCCGTAGATCCAGGTGTTGGTGTAGGTGGTCGGCGCCGCACCCGCATAGGTCGGCAGCGGCGCGAAGCCGAGCTTATCGAGCCCGACCGCCGAGTCCTTCATCGCGAAGCGGTTATAGATGTGCCACCAGCACGGGTTCATCGCCGAGTAGCCCTGCACCATCGAGGTCGTGGCATCGCCCTCGTTGAAGGAGGTCGCGCCGGTGGGGCAGAGCTTGTACTTCAGCAGAATGTCCACATAGTCCTGCGTCGCCTTGAGGCCCGCGGCGTTGTTGAACATCGGCTGCATCTTGTCGTCGAACACATCCGATCCGGCGCCCCACAGGAAATTGTACCACACCATCAGGTTCTGCCCGGCGAGGCGGCCATAGGGGATGGAAATGCCGGCGAGCTTGGTCTTCTCCTGCACCTTCAGCCCGGCCTGCACCACGTCTTCCCAGGTCTTGGGCACGCCAATGCCGAGCTCACCAAAAATGTCCTTGCGGTAGAACAGCAGCTGGATATGGCAGCGCGTCGGCAACCCGTAGACGTCGTTGTTGTAGAGCGAGGTGGCGAGGAAGGCCTTGGGATAGCGCGCGAGATCAACGCCGCGCTTCTTGAGGTCCGCGCCGATCGGGCCGAAATAGTTGCCGATCAGCGGCGGGATCCACACATCCATCACGGTCGCGAGGTCAAAATCCGGCGACCCGGCGACCATCTCGGCGGCGAGCTTCTCGCGCATCGAGCCGAATGGGACGTCGATGAATTCAACCTTGATGCCGGTCGCCTCGGTGAAGGCGGGCAGGCGCTTGGCCTGGGCGGCGTATTGCGAGGACCGCACCACCATCACCTTCACGGTCTGCCCCGCGAAGGGCTTGCCCGGTGTGACGGCGGCCTTCGCCGCCTGTGGCAGGCCCGCGGCCAGCGCGGCCGCTCCAGCCAATGCGTCGCGACGTGAAATCCGCATGCTCCGTCCCCCCTCATTCGTATGGCCCTGGCGTTGGGCCAGGATCGAGGCGGCGATATTGACTGCGAATGCAAGCGCGGCGCAAGCCCGCAGCGTTCAGATTAGGCAAGGCGATTGACAGTGTGCCGCGTCTTCCCGTCCAATCCGGCCATCACGGCTGACTGCGCAGTCGTAGCAGCGAGCAAGGGAGACGAGGGTGGGACAGCCGGACGGAGCGGACGAGACGGCACATGCGAGGGTCACCTCGTATGACGTCGCGCGCCTTGCCGGGGTGTCGCAATCCGCGGTCTCCCGCGCCTTTCGCGATGGTGCCTCGATCTCGCCGGACATGCGCGCCCGCATCCAGCGCGCCGCGCGCGAACTCGGCTACGCCCCCAGCAACATCGCCCGCGCGCTGATCACCCAGCGCTCCCGGCTGATCGGCGTGGTCGCCACCCGCAACACCGCACGCAACAACCCTGACATCTTGTTCCACCTCGGCCACCAGATCCAGGAGGCCGGGAATCGGATGCTGGTCTTCACCTTGCCCGATACCGATTCCGGCGAGGGCATCCCCGACGATTTGTTCGCCTATCACGTCGATGGCGTCATCGCCGCAACCAGCCTGCCGGACGAGGTGCTGGCCGCCTGCGCACGCCGGCGTATTCCCGTCGTGCTGTTCAACCGTACCGGCCCCGCCGCCTCGGTATCCTGCGACCACGCCACTGGGATGCGCGATCTCGTCAGCCATCTCGTCCGCAGCGGCACCCGCACCCCCGCCTTCATCGCCGGCCCCGCCGATGCGCCGGTGAGCGTGGAGCGGCTCAACGGCGCCCGCGATGCCTTCGCCGCTCACGGTATCGCGCTCGATCCGGTTGTTCATTCCGACTACTCGCACGAGGGCGGCCGCGCAGCGGCGGCGCAACTCCTGGCGATCTGCCGGCCGGATACTATCGTCTGCGCCAATGATACCATGGCCCTCGGCGTCATCGATGCCTGCCGCCACGAACTCGGCCTTCGCGTGCCGGAGGATCTCGGCGTCACCGGTTTCGACAACATCTCCCAGTCCGCCTGGCCCTCCTACGCGCTCACCACCGTCGCCCAGCCTTTCGAGCAGCTCACCCGCACCGCCGTGCGAATGCTCGGCGAACTGGTGGAGGGCGAGGCGATGCCGCGCGAACGCCGGCTGATGCCGGCGCGGCTGGTGGTACGGGAGTCGGTCGTGGGGGAGGGCCACAGCGGCCCTGAAGCCATACCGGCGGCGGCCCAAGAGCGGAATCCGCCCTGATTGCAGGTCGAACTCCGCTCCCGCTCCGGGTCTTGATCGGAGATCCCTACCGCGCGGTCTTCACTCTAGTCGGTCGGCAAGCCGTAGGCGCGCAGCTTGCCATCCCTGGCGCCGACGAACAGGCGGCCATTGGCGACGGCGGGGGCATTGTTCACCGGTGCCTTGATATTGGTCGATCGCCACAGCGTCTGGCCCGCGGTGATGCCGCCAGGGCCTGCCTGCATCGCAACCGCATACACACCTGGCATGGTCGACGCGACCGCACCTCCACCGCCAACGGCGAAGTAAGCGACGCCGTTGGCCACCGTCACCGACGTCAACCGGGTGTCTGGGCCGACGATGTCGTGCCCGTCGGGGGTCGAATTGGTGCGCCAGGCGAATTGTAACGCGCAGTTCGATCCCACCCGCAGGGCATTCAGGCCCCGCCCGAACGGGCCGGTTGGGGGCGAACCATTGTCGAAGACCGTCACGAGTAACAGCTGGGACTCCGGATCGAACGCCACAGCGCTAAACGAAAGCTCCGGTGCCTTTGCGAGTGAATAGGCTCGGACGTTATAGAGGCTACGTGGGGTGGTCCGTGAAATCTCCGGCACATATAAAATCCCGCCCTTGCGCACGACCGGCACGAGTTGATGGGGACATGCCGTGGGATTGATCGGCACTGGCGTTGAACCGAAATCGCCGTCGCCTCCCAGATTCGTCGGCTTCCAGGACCAGTCGATCGCAGAAAGATCCGGCCGAGCGGCAAAAATAGAGAGATAATAGCCCACCGCGTTCGTCGCCCCGAGCGGTACTGGGTTGCCAATCGCCGTGAACAGCGTTGGGCTATCGGAGTCGGGGTCAATCGAAACGCCGCCTGGCCCCCATATTGCGCCGCCGTCGATGCTCGGAACGGTCGAATTGCCGGTACCAGTGAACCACTGCTTCGTCAGAGTGCCAGCGGCGCCGTCGATGATGTTGATGCTGCCGTGATAGGGCGGTACGTCGCAGCCGGCGCTCGATGTCTCCACATAGACGGCGCCATTAAACACCGTCACCCCACTGAAAATCGTGCCACCCGTCTTGGGGTCGGAATTGGGCAGTTCGACTCCGCCATCCGGCCAACCCGGAATGGTAGCGCCAGTGGCAAGATCCCAGGCGTAAACACGGGCGTTGCTGGCCACGTATATCGCGCCTTTGCCCCCGTTTGCCGTGCGATCGATGGCCGCGGTCGATTTGATGCCGGAAGCGCCGCATGTTGTGGCCACCGATCCGGTTTGCCGCGCCCAAATCAGAATGCCGTTCGGCGAGGGGCTGTTGGCGTCCACCGCGTGGAACGTCCCGCCGTCATCGCCAACATAGACGAGTGTCTTATTCAATCCGCCAATATTGACGCCGCTAGCAACAACGGGTTGGCCAATATTGTTTGGCCTCGCAGGCAGCCCATGAGCTTTTTGATAGTTCGTGAAACTATAAGTCCATTTGGTTGTCAGTGAGTGCACGTTCTGCGGGCTGATGCTTGTTTCAGTATCGCTATAGCCATCATGGCGCGGGCCGTTCCCGAACATGCGCCAATCGGCTGCCTTCGCCGGAGTGGCGACCGCCAGCGCTAACACCAGCGCGGCAAAGGCAGGCTTCGTCCGTTTGGTGGCTGAAGTATCTCGTTGGATACATTTGGACATTTCTATTTACCCGCCTTGAGATTAAGTGGTTAATGCTGCCGTCCTTGCCGGCAAGCAAATCAGACCATCAGCGCGGATTGCCGTATCTCTGAAGATGGCAACACTCCTCGGAGGCGAGCCTTCGCTACCGCATCAATGGCCTGGGATTGCGTAAGCGTAGACGAAACCGGCATTCGTCGAAGTGAAGACCCGGCCATTGGCGACAATCGGTGCGTTGAGGACGGTCGCGGTGATATCGGCTGCCCGCCATACCGTCTGCCCGGCTCCGACTCCGCCTGCGGATTGAAGCGCGACAGCGTAAATGCCGGGGGTGGGCGCGATTGCCGAAGCCTGGAAGCCGACGCCGAAGAAGGCGAGGCCGTTAGCCACCGTCACGGAGGTGAGGCGGGTGCCCGGGGCCGCGATGTCGGTGCCGCCCGGCGCGGCGTTGTTGGTCCACGCAAGACTAAGCGAGCAATCGTCGGCCACCTTCATCGCCACCAATCCCCTGGTGTAGGGCGCCGGACCGTCGCTGAAGGTGGTGAGCAGCATCAACTGGGAGATCGGGTCGAAAGCGACGGCACCGAAGGAGAGCTCAACGGTGGTCGACATCGCGTATTGGCTGACCTTGTAAAGGCTTCGCGGCGTTGTCTGGCTGACTTCCGGCACATAGAGCGTGCCGTTCTTGCGGGTGACCGGGACGAGCTGACGCGGGCAAGCGGCTGCGTTTATCGGAACCGGAGTGGATCCGAAATCGAGATCGCCGTTGAGGTTGGTCGGCTTGTAGCTCCAATCCACGGAGGAAAGGTCAGGACGGGTGCCAATGATCGACAAATAATAGTCGATCGTGTTGACAGCTCCGGTCGGGACCGGGTTGCCGGTGGCGGTGAACAAGGCGGGGCTGTCGGGGTTCGTGTCGATCGAAACACCGCCGGGCCCCCAGATCGCGCCGCCGTTCACGGTCGGAACGGTCGAAGTGCCGCCGCCGGTGAACCACTGGGTTTTCACCGCACCAGTCGCGCCGTCGAGAATATTGATGCTGCCGTGGTAGGGAGGCTTGTCGCAGCCCGCGCTCGATGTCGCGACATAGACCGACCCATTGTAGAGGGTTACGCCAGAAAATACTGTACCTTCGGTCTCCGGTTTGAGATTGGGGAGGAGAACCCCGTCCTCAGGCCAGTTTACCGCGGGGGCGCCGGTTGCGAGGTCCCAGGCATAAACACGCGCATTGGCGGCGACGTAAACCGCGCCGCGGCCATTATTCGCCGAGCGATCGATCGCAGCGGTTGAAATGATCCCGTTGGAGAGATTCGCGCAGGAGACCTCGAGCGGCTTAATCTGGCGGGCCCACACGAGCGTGCCCGCATTCGCTTTGCTGTTGGCATCGATCGCATGGAAAGTGCCGCCGCCATCACCGAAATACATGAGCGTCTTGTTCGCCCCGCCGACATTCACATGGCCGGCAAGCACCGGCTGGGCATAGATCCGCCGTGCATTCTGGTCGGTTGGCAGCCCATGTGCCCGCTTGTAGGGGACAACGCTGTAGCCCCACTTGCGAACGAGCGTTGGGGCATTCTGCGGCGTCAGCAACACCTCCGCCCCGGCGTAGCCGTCGTGGCGTGGCCCGTTGCCGAACATCAGCCAATCGACGGCCTGCGCACTCGCGACATTCAAGGCGGATATGAATGCAGTTGCCATAACCAATTGAATCGTACGCAACGTGTGCACTCCCCCGCGGTTATTCTCTGATAGCCATGTTACGGGGGGCTGTGTCAATTGCGAACGGTCAAACAATATCGTGAAAAAATGAGACACTAGCGCGTATATCGGGCAGCGGTCGCCTCATCACGCCGGGGTGTGTAGGTGATGCCCTTGCGCGCCGCCCAATGCACCACCTGCCAATAGAGCGGCAGCAATGCGGCGTCGTTCATGGCGATCTCGGTGGCCCGCGCCAGACCGGCATTGCGGCGCGACTCGTCGAATTCGCCGAGCGCCTGGATCAGCGCCCGGTCGAAATCGGGATTGCTGTAGCGGCTGCGGTTGAAGGCGCCGAGTCCGTGCGCCGGGTCGTAGCTCGCGAGCACGCTGGTCAGCCCGTCCGCCGAACTGGCCGAAGTGGTGCCGAAGCTGAACAGGAACAGGCTATAGGCGCGGCGCGAGGCGGCGGGGGCGAATACATTATAGGGCTCCGTCACCACCCCGTTCACCGCGACGCCGCCGCGGCGCAGCATCTGGCCCAGCGCCTGCGCCACCGCGCCATCCTGCGGCAGCCGGTCCGAGGAGGCATGCAGCGTGAGGCCGAAGCCGCCGGGATATCCGGCCTCCGCCAGCAGATGCTTCGCCGCCGCGATATCCGCCGGCACCGGCTGGAGGGCTGGGGCATAACCGCCGATGCCCGCCGGCACGAACTGGGCCGCGGGCTCGGCCGAGCCGTCGAGCAGGCGGTTCGCCAAGGCCGCACGGTCGATCATCAGGCCGAGGGCACGGCGCACCAGCACATCCTGCAACGGATTGCGCTCCATCGGCTTCCCCGCGGCATCGGTGACGAAGGGGCTCACCGGGCGGGAGGCATCGAGCGCGAGATAGACCAGCCGCGTCGCGGCGATGGAGAACAGCGATGCCCTGGGATTGGCCGATAACGCCTTGGCATCCGCCGGCGGCACCTGGTCGATCACATCGACATCCCCCGCCAGCAACGCGGCGACCCGGGCGGCGGGCTGGCGGATGAAGCGCAGGCTGACATGCGCCCATTTCGGCGCCCCGCCCCAATACTCCGGGTTGGCCTCGAAGTCGGTGCGGTTCGCGGGCACCCAGGCGCGGAACCGGTAGGGGCCGGTGCCCACCATGCCCAGCCCGGCGTTGAGATCGGCGGTGCCGTGGCCCTGGGCCGCGGCGCGGGAGAGAACGTAGATCTCGCCCAACTGCTCCATCAGCCGCGGCACCGGGCCATCGGTGGTCACCCGCAGAATATGCGGCCCCTCGGCGACCACGCTGCGCACCCCACGCGAGGCGCGCACGAAGGGGGCGGGGCTGTTCGGAATATCCTTGGCGCGTGCGAGCGAGAACACCACGTCATCGGCGGTGAACGGCGTTCCGTCATGGAAGCGCACGCCCTCGCGCAGCGTGATGCGCCAGGTCGTCGCGTCCAGCGCCTGCCAGGCGGTGGCCAGCGCCGGCTGCATCTGGTTCTGCGCGTCGCTCGCGATCAGCCGGTCGAAAATATCGCTCGCGGTGTCGCCGTTCGGGCCGGTGCCGGCGAAATGCGGGTCCATTGCCGAATGCTCGGCGGCGCGCGCGATGACGAGATCGGCCGCGCGCGACGCGGCGGCGGGCAGAAGGGCGAGGAGGGAAGCGAGCAGGACGGGGCGCATGAGGGCTTCCAAGTGAAGGGTCTCACCATGGTCGGCCAGGGGCGCCGTCGGTTCAAGCGCTGGGCCGCAAAAGAAAACGCCCGGCGGAGACCCGCCGGGCGTCATACTGATGGGCGGAGAGGGCGATCAGCCCGCCGCTTCCGGCTCCTTCTCGGTGCCTTCGTCGGGATCGGCCTCCGGCTTGGGCAGGGCAGGGGGGCTGGCTTCCAGGCACTCGAATTCGAGCTTGTTGTCCTTCAGCGTCACCTTGACCGAGCCGCCCTTGACGAGCTTGCCGAACAGCAGCTCCTCCGCCAGCGCCTTCTTGATGTGCTCCTGGATGACGCGCGAAAGCGGCCGCGCGCCGTAGAGCCGGTCATAGCCACGCTCGGCCAGCCACTCCTTGGCGGCCGAAGACAGCTCGATCGTCACGTTGCGGTCAGCGAGTTGCGCCTCAAGCTGCATGACGAACTTCTCGACCACCTGGGCCACGATTTCCTGCGTCAGCGGCGCGAAACCGATAATGGCGTCGAGCCGGTTGCGGAACTCCGGGGTGAACAGGCGCTTGATCGCATCCTGGTCCTCACCTTCACGGGTGCTGCGGCCGAAGCCTATGGTCTCCTTGGCGAGGTCCGAGGCGCCGGCATTGGTGGTCATGATCAGGATGACGTTGCGGAAATCCACGATCTTGCCGTTGTGGTCGGTCAGCTTCCCGTGGTCCATCACCTGCAGCAGGATGTTGTAGAGATCCTGATGCGCCTTCTCGATTTCATCGAGCAGGAGCACGGCGTGGGGGTGCTGGTCGATCGCATCCGTCAACATGCCGCCCTGGTCGAAGCCGACATAGCCGGGCGGTGCGCCGATCAGGCGCGAGATCGAGTGGCGCTCCATGTATTCCGACATATCGAAGCGGATCAGCTCGATCCCGAGCGTGCTGGCCAATTGCTTGGCAACCTCGGTCTTGCCCACCCCGGTCGGCCCGGAGAACAGATAATTGCCGATCGGCTTCTCCGGCTCGCGCAGCCCGGCACGGGCCAGCTTGATGGCGGCCGAAAGCGCCTCGATCGCCTTGTCCTGGCCGAACACCATGGACTTGAGGTCGCGTTCGAGGTTGCGCAGCGTCTCCTTGTCGTCGGCCGAGACCGATTTGGGGGGAATGCGGGCGATCTTGGCGACCACCTCCTCGACGTCCTTCAGCGTCACCGTCTTGCGGCGCTTGCTTTCGGGCAGCAGCATGCGCGAGGCGCCAACCTCGTCGATCACGTCGATCGCCTTGTCCGGCAGCTTGCGATCATGGATGTAGCGGGCTGCGAGCTCCACCGCGCCGCGGATCGCCTCCTCGGTGTAGCGAACCTTGTGGTGCTTCTCGTAGTTCACCTTGAGCCCGCGCAGGATCTTCACTGTGTCCTCAACCGAGGGCTCGTTGACGTCGATCTTCTGGAAGCGGCGGACCAGCGCGCGGTCCTTTTCGAAGTGGTTGCGGAATTCCTTGTAGGTGGTGCTGCCGATGCACCGCAGCGTGCCCGATGCCAGGGCCGGCTTCAGCAGGTTGGAAGCATCCATCGCGCCGCCCGAGGTGGCGCCGGCGCCAATCACCGTATGGATCTCGTCGATGAACAGGATGGCGTTGGGATGCGCCTCCAGCTCGGTGATCACCGCCTTCAGCCGCTCCTCGAAATCGCCGCGATAGCGGGTGCCGGCGAGCAGGGAGCCCATGTCGAGCGAGAAGATCGTCGACTTCAGCAGCACCTCGGGCACTTCGCCCTCGATGATGCGCTTGGCCAGGCCCTCGGCGATGGCGGTCTTGCCGACGCCGGGATCGCCCACATAAAGCGGGTTGTTCTTGGTGCGGCGGCAGAGGATCTGGATGGTGCGCTCGATCTCGGTCTCGCGGCCGATCAGCGGATCGATCTTGCCGGCGGCGGCCTTCTTGTTGAGGTCGACGCAGTAATTGGTCAGCGCATCCTGGCCGCGGCGGGCGGATTTCTCCTCCCGTTCCTCGGACTGGCCGGCCTCCTTGGCCGGGCGCTCAGTGCCGGCGACCGGGCGGGGCGCCGAGCGGCCGGGGGCCTTGGCGATGCCGTGGCTGATGAAGTTCACCGCGTCGAGTCGGGTCATGTCCTGGGTTTGCAGGAAGTAGACGGCGTGGCTCTCGCGCTCGCTGAACAACGCCACCAGCACGTTGGCGCCGGTGACCTCCTCCTTCCCCGAGGACTGCACATGGATCGCGGCGCGCTGGACGACGCGCTGGAACCCGGCCGTCGGCTTGGGGTCCCCCGGGCGGTCCGTCGCGAGGCCGGCGAGGTCCTTGTCGAGGAATTCCGTGAGGTCCGTCCGCAGCTTATCCAGATCGACACCGCAGGCGCGCAGCACGGTCGCGGCATCGTTGTCGTTGGTCAGGCTGAGGAGCAGGTGTTCGAGCGTGGCATACTCGTGACGGCGATCGCCAGCGAGGGCGAGCGCGCGGTGGAGCGTCTGTTCAAGATTGCGGGACAGCATGGTCTGACGACACTCCTCGGAGCCGGTCAGTGAGGCCGGTAGGCTTATGGTGCGGTGCGGCATCGGCCGCGCGTCTTTATTCTTTCAACAATGCGCGAGACCGCGCACCATCAAAATCATCTTAAAGACTTAAATTTCCGCGAGCGGCCGGCAACCCCGCCGAACGGGGGGCGGCCTAGTCTTTCTCGATCGTGCACTGCAGCGGGTGCTGGTTCTGCCGGGCGAGGTCCATCACCTGGGTGACCTTGGTTTCCGCCACCTCGTAGGTGAACAGCCCGCAAACGCCCACGCCGCGGCGATGCACCTGGAGCATCACGCGGGTCGCCTCGTCGCGGTTCTTCTGGAAGAAGCGCTCCAGCACGTGCACGACGAATTCCATCGGCGTGTAGTCGTCGTTCAGCATCAGCACTTTGTACATCGCGGGCTTGCGCGTTTTCGGCCGCGCCTTGACGACCACGCCGGTGTTCGGCGTCTCGCCGCCATTCCCGGTGCCGCCGTTGCCGCCATTATCCTTGTTGCTGTCGTCGCTCATCGTTGCAAACCGCTCGCTGCTGTCATCCCGGTAGTCCGGGGCGGCCGATCATAGCCGAAATGGGCGCGCATGGAACATCCTTGCGGGCATAGCGGCCCAGAGATGGTGCGCAAGACGGCGGCGGCAATGGCACTAAGGAACGAAGAGAGGCCCGGGAGGGGGGATCCCGGGCCTCTTCCGTCAGTCCGCGCCGCCTGGCGGCCGCGGACACGTCGTCGCCGCAGCGACGATCTCGTCGTCCGTGCCGGTTAGGCGGCGCGGCCGAACTTCTCCACCGCGAGGGTCACGCGCGCCGCGATCGGGGCGATCGCCTGCTCGGCGAGCTTCATCGAGGCGTCGGTGATCTTGCCGGTCTCGGCCACGGCGGCCTCGACGGAGCTGCGCGCGAGGGTGGTCTGGAGCTCCATCGCGTCCTTGAGGGACTTCACGCCGGCCATCGCCTTGAAGGTGGCGACCGTCTGGTCCATCTGGGCCTGGGCGAGGCCGGCAAAGCTCTTGCCAAAATCCTGCAGGCCGGCGGTCCAGATCTGGCTCGACTTGACGACGGCTTCGACGTTGGCCTGGCCGAACGCGAAGAAATCCTCGGCGGTCTTGAATGCCTTATCCATGTTGCTCTTGATCTCCGTGTGGGTTTGCTCGAAACCGGCAACCGCGCCGGTCATGCTGTCCTTGAGGGCGGCGACCGTCTGGTCGAACCCCTGCTTCGCGGCGGCGACGGGCGCGACGGCGTCCGGCGCGCTGTCGGTATCGGTCACGATCGTGGTCTCGGCGGACTTCTTGGTGGCCATGATGCACTCTCCTAAGCTCGGCCGATGCGGCCGGCACGGCGGGGAAGGGCCGGCGGCGCGGTCGGTCTGAATTTCATGCTGCGGTGCAGCACGGGTTCTCTAATCGCCAGTCATTGCCGGGTCAAGCAATTTTGTGCGGTGCAGCAAAAGATTTTTTGTGCACCTGCGAAGGGCGCCGCGATCCGGCGATTTCGCCTATCAACCGCATCGGCCAAGCCGTTCTAATACCGCAGTTTCTGCCCATCAAAGGCTGGACATCAGGGGGGGCAGGTCGCTAGACTCCATGGGTTAACGACGCGGAGATCGGCAGAGCATGCGGGCTGGAGGGATCTTTCCGTTCCGCATTTCGCGCGACGGACTCGTGTTGCTGTTCGCCCTGGCGCTGTGTGCGGTGGGCGGCAAGGCTCACGCGCAAATCGGCTCCGCCCGTTACAGCTCCATCGTGATCGACGCCAAATCCGGCCAGGTGCTCTCGGCGGTCAGCCCTGACGAACTGCGCCACCCCGCCAGCCTCACCAAGATGATGACGCTTTATCTGGTGTTCGAGGCGCTGCGCGACCGGCGGATCACGCTGCAACAATACGTGCCGATCTCCCGCCACGCCGCCTCGATGTCACCCACCAAGCTCGATCTGGTGCCCGGCGCCCGCATCACCGTGCAGGAGGCGATTCTCGGCCTCGTCACCAAATCCGCCAATGATGCGGCCGCCGCCCTCGGCGAAATGCTGGGTGGCGAGGAGGAGCGCTTCGCCCAGATGATGACGCTGCGGGCCCGCGCGCTCGGCATGAGCCGCAGCACCTTCCGCAACGCCTCCGGCCTGCCCGACCCCAGCCAATGGACCACCGCGCGCGATATGGCGACGCTGGGGCGCCGGCTGGTGCATGATTTCCCCGAGGAATACCGCTATTTCGGCACCCCGAGCTTCCGCTTCCGCGGCCGGGTGATCAACACGCATGACCATATGCTGACGACCTACCAAGGGGCGGACGGCATCAAGACCGGCTATACCGAGGCCTCCGGCTTCAATCTGGTTACCTCGGCGGTGCGCGGCGGCATCAGGCTGGTGGGCGTGGTGCTCGGTGCCGCACATGCCCCGGAGCGCGACGTCCACATGGCATCGCTGCTGAACGCCGCCTATGAACGGCTCGACGTGGCGCCGGCACCGCGCGGCAAGGGCGGCCTCATCGGCTCTGCCCAGGCCGCGGTGCCGCCACCGAGCCGCCTGCGCGTGGTGCGCTGGGTCGCGCAGGTGGGTGCCTATGCCACCGAGGCGGCGGCACGTGAAGCCGCCAACACGGCGCGGCGTATCGGTGGCGCGGGCGAGCCGCGGGTGGAAGCCACCTCCCATCGCGGCAAGCCGCTCTGGCGGGCGCAACTGGTCGGGCTCGGAGAGCAGGAGGTGCAGTCCGTCTGCACTGCCGTGCGCCATCAGCGGCTGCCCTGTACGGCTGTCCGGGTTGAGCCCCAGCAGCTCGCGAGCCGGTAGGCTGCTAAGGATTTGCCGCCAGCGCAGAGCTCAGGACCGCGTCGGCCTCCACCGTCGCGGTAACATCCGCGTCCTCGGCCTCGGCGCTGGGCGGCGGGGCATCGGCGGGTGCGGCCATAGCCCGGGCCGCGCCCATCAGCATCACCGGCCGAGCCTGATCGACCATGCGGATTTCGCGGAAGCCGGTGAACTTGAGGCCAAGGATGGCCGCGGCCTCCTCCGAGCGCCCACGCAGTGCGCCGAGCGCCTGCTTCGTCGCCTCGGACTGCGCGCGCCGGGCTGCGGCGGGTGAGACCTGCCAGGAGAGCCGTTCCAACGCAAGCTGGCCGGCCTGCAGGGTGCCAACGAGCGCAAGCAGCACCGGACCGTCACTGGATTTGAGGGTGACGCTCTGCACGGCGCTCCACTGAGTGTTCGGCTTGGCCCGCTGCCACACGCCATAGCCGCCGGTGGTCGCGGTAACGCCGGGTTTTCCCGCGACCGCATCGAGCGTGCGGCGGACCATCGTATTGGCTTGGGCCTGCGCCGCGGCCGCGGTGGCGCCGATGCCCTCGGCGCGCAGTACGGCGACCAACTCGTCTGGCTTCACCATGACATGCGCTGTCTCTGCCAGACGCAGCAGGGTCTCCGCCGCCCAGCTGGGCGTGGCCATCAGCAGCAACAGCGTCAGCAGCAGCGCGCGCATCAGAGCCTCCATCGACATGTCAGCAACATGGGGACGACCGATGGCGGAAGGAAGGCGGCGCTACCCGGCCTCGATCGCCGCCGCCAGAACATCCGCCGCCCGGCGGCACTGCGCGGCATCGACGTCGAGATGCGTCGTCGCTCGCACTGTGCGCGGTGCGAAGGCCGAGACCAACACCCCCTGTTCGGCGGCGCGACGCACCACGGTGGCGGCATCGGGCAAGGGCGCAGGGAGCTTGAAGATCACGATATTGGTCTGCACCGTCGCGATATCGATGGCCGCCGCGGTCTGCGCGATACGGCTCGCGATGATGCGCGCATTGGCGTGGTCGCGTTCGAGGTGCCCGAACCCCTGATCCAGCGCGTGGAGTCCAGCAGCGGCGAGGATGCCGGATTGGCGCATCGCGCCACCGAAGCGACGGCGGGCGCGCACGGCCCGCGTCATCGCCTCCCGCGAGCCGGCGACCAGGCTGCCGACCGGGCAACCGAGCCCCTTTGAGAGCGCCACGCCAACGACATCGAACGGTGCGCAGAGATCGGCGAGTGCCATGCCGGTGGCGACCGCGGTATTGAAAATCCGCGCCCCATCGAGATAGGTGCCGCAGCCAAGCTCCCGCGCGGCGGCGCAGATCGCCTCGATCTCGTCCTGCGGGAAGACCAGCCCGCCGCCGCGGTTATGGGTGTTCTCGATGCAGACGAGTTTGGTGGGCGGCTGCACCACGTGGCCGTCGGGCTTCCAGGCGGCACGGAAATCGGCGGCGGTGAACAGGCCGCCCTTGCCGGCGACGGTAAACTGCACCCCGGCGTTAAACGCCGAAGCCCCAGCCTCGTGCCAGGTGATATGCGCCTCCTCGCCCACCACTACCTCGTCGCCCGGCCGGGTCAGCAATTGCAGGCCGATCTGGTTGGCCATGGTGCCGGAGGGCACGAACAGCGCGGCCTCCTTGCCCAGCAGTTCGGCCATCCGGTCCTGCAACCGGTTGACCGAGGGGTCCTCGCCATACTGGTCATCGCCGAGGGGGGCTGCGGCCATGGCGGCACGCATGGCGGGGGACGGCAGGGTGACGGTGTCGGAGCGGAGGTCGATGCGGGACATCTGGATTTCCTGGGATCAGGCGCCGAGGCGGCGCGCGGCGGCACGCAGCTTGCGCAAAACGCGATGGCGCAGCGTCAATGGGCCGGAGGGCGCGCCGGCCACGGCATGGGGAACGAACTGCTCAGCCTCGGCATCCGCGTCGAGCAGGCCCGGCAGGTCATAGATGAAGGACGCCGGCGTCGCCGCCACCTTGGTCCCGGTGATGCAGGAATTCAGGAAGGCCGGCGAGGTCGCGCCAACCACGGAATGGATCACGGCGGGGAATTCATGCAGCGTGCCATCCACCCGGAAGCCCATCTGCGCCGGAAACATCGCCGCCAGGGCCTCGGTGGAGAAGCGGAAATAGTCGGAGGGGTAAGCGTGGAGATGGAAGGTCTGATGCGTCTGCACGAACAGCCTGCCGCCGAGCTTGAGGCACTTCATGATCTCATGGGCGGCGAGGAAGGGGTATTTCAGGTGCTCGAAGGTCGAAAGCGAGATGATCGCGTCGAACGACTCGGGCGCGAAGCTCGCCGAAAGGGAATGCGCGTCAGCCACCACATCGACGTCGAGGCCAGGCTGGAAATCGGTGCCGATATATTCGGCGGCGAGGGGGAAGAGATGGCGCGAGATGGTCGGGCGGTCGGGGATCGAACGCTTGGTGCCCAGTTCAAGAATGCGGGCCCCCCGGATGGTGCGAACCTCCTGGATATACCGATTCCAGATATTCTCTTCGGCCATTCATATTCCGCCTATGCGTATGAGCGCCGGTTCTAGCAACCGGGGGGATGGCGGTAAACCGCGCGTCTCCCGGCGCGTCGGCTTCTGTGGCAGGATGCCGGCGAAGGAGACCGGGAATGACGACAGGCGGATTGATGGAGGCACTGCGGGTGGCCCGCGTGGTGCCGGTGGTACGCACGCGCACGGCGGCGCTGGCGGCCACGGGAGTGGGCTGGCTGCGGGAGGCCGGGATTCGCATCTTCGAGATCACCATGACTATCCCCGACGCCCCCTCTTTGATCCGCGACCTCGCCTCGGACCCCTCGCTGCTGATCGGCGCCGGCACCGTGCCAGACGCCGCGACCGCACGGGCGTGTCTCGACGCCGGCGCCCGTTTCCTCGTCGCCCCCTGGATCGACGCGAGCCTCGCCGCCCCCTGCCGCGATGCCGGCGCCCTGCTGATGCTGGGCGCACTCACGCCGAGCGAAGTGCGGAGTGCGCGGGCAGCGGGTGCGGATGTGGTGAAGATCTTCCCGGCATCCTCGGTCGGCGGGCCAGCGCATATCAAGGCGCTGGCGAGCGTGTTCCCCGGTGTGGCGTTCTGCCCGACCGGGGGCGTGGAGCCCGGCAATGTCGCCGCCTATCTCGCCGCCGGCGCCGCCTTCGTCGGCATGGGCGGGGCGCTGGTGGACGAGAAGCGCATCGCCGCAGGCGATCGCGGCGCCATCCTCGCGGCGGCGGAGGCGATCCGGGCATGAGCATCGATCTCGTCTGCATGGGGGAGCCCATGCTGGAGTTCAACCAGCAGCCGACCGGGGCGGACGGGCGGCGCCTCTACCTCGAAGGCCCGGGCGGCGACACCTCCAACGCCGCCGTCGCCGCCGCACGCCAGGGCGCGCGGGTCGCCTATGTCAGCGCCATCGGGCGGGACCCGGCAGGGGACCGTTTCGCCGAATTGTGGGACACCGAGGGCGTCGACCATTCCGCCGTGCTGCGCTCGGATGCGCGCCCGACGGCGGTGTATTTCGTCACCCACGGGCCGAAGGGGCACGCGTTCCTTTACTACCGCAAGGACTCGGCGGCCGCCGGCATCGGGCCGGCCGATGTGCCGGAGGCGATGATCCGCGGCGCAAAGTTCTTTTACGCCTCCGGCATCAGCCAGGGCATCTCGGCCTCGGCGGCGGATGCGGTGTTCCACGCCATCCACGTCGCCCGCGCGGCCGGGGTGAAGGTGGCCTATGACACCAATTACCGCCCCCGCCTGTGGCCGGTGGCGCGCGCGGCGGCGGTGATCCATGCGGCGATCGGCCTGTCCGACATCGCGTTGCCGAGCCTGGAGGATGCCCAGGCGCTGAGCGGCCTCACGGGCGCGGATGCGATTTGCGACTTCTATCTCCGCCTCGGCCCAAAGCTGGTGGTGCTGAAAATGGGCGCCCAGGGCGCGCTGCTGGCCACCCCCACCACGCGCCTCGCCATCCCCCCCTTCCCCTGCACGCCGGTCGACGGCACCGGAGCCGGCGACACGTTCTGCGGCAGCTTCCTCGCCCGCCTCATCGCCGGCGATGCGCCCGAGAGTGCGGCGCGCTACGCGGCGGCAGCGGCGGCTCTCAAAACCGAGGGGTATGGGGCGGTCGCGCCGATCCCCCATGCGGATACCGTCCGCGCCGCCCTGGAGGCCACATGCTGAGAACCGAACGCCTGCTGCTGCGCCCCTGGCGGGATGACGATGCTGCTCCTTGCGTGGCGATGACGGCCAATCCCACGGTGATGCATTTCTTCGGCGGCACCCGCGAAGGCGCCGACGCCGATGCCTGGCTGGCCCGCACCCGGGCGCACCATGCGCGCGAGGGCTTCGGCATCTGGGCGGTCGAACTCCCCGGTGTCGCGCCCTTCATCGGCTTCGTCGGCCTGGCCCGGGTACCGGAATGGCGCACATTCGCCGGCCAGATCGAGGCGGTCTGGACACTCGACGAGCCCTATTGGCGCAAGGGCTACGCGACCGAGGCGGCACGCGCGTCGATCGCGGACGGGTTCGCGCGCCTGGGCCTTGAGCGAGTGATCGCGACGACCGCCGCGGTCAACCTGCCCTCGCAAGGGGTGATGCAGGCCCTGGGGATGAGCCGCGATCCCGCCGATGATTTCGATCATCCCAGGATCGCCGAGGGCAGCTTTCTACGCCGCCACGTCCTTTTTATCCTGAACAAGTCCTCGGCGCCGGACACACGCTAGATTAACCCCGCAATCGCCCCGCTGAGGCAGGTCGCGATGGTGCCGGAGACGATGGAGCGCAGGCCGAGCGCCACCACTTCGTCGCGCCGCTCCGGCACCATGGCGCCGAGCCCGCCGATGAGGATGCCGAGGCTGCCGAAATTGGCGAAGCCGCACAGCGCGTAGGTCATGATGCGGCGCGATGCGGGCGAGAGCGCCTCCGGGGCCAGGCCAGCGAGGTTGAGGTAGGCGACGAACTCGTTCAGCACCGTCTTGGTCGCCATCAAGCCGGCCGCCGTGGCGGTTTCGGCCCAGGGGATGCCGATCAGCCACATCACCGGGCGCAGCGGCCAGGCGAAAATCGCCTGCAAGGTCAGCGGCGTGGCGAAGGGGAGCAAAGCGAGGATGGTGTTGAGCAGCGTCACCAGCGCGATGGTCACCAGCAGCACGGCGATGATGCCGGCCAGCACCGGGATGCCCTCCATGGTGCCGCGCACCACCGCGTCGAGGCTGCTGGCCGGCGGGTGGGGCAGCACGATGCGAGCATCCTCCTCCGACGTGCCGAACGGCACCATCAGCGCCGCCACCGCCAGGGCCGCGGGGGTGGAGATCACCGAAGCGATCAGGATATTGCCGAGCGCGTTGGGGATCACCGGGCCGAGAATGGCGGCGTAGATCACCATCACCGTCCCCGCGATGCCGGCCATCCCGCAGGTCATCAGCGCGAACAATTCGCCCCGTTGCATGCGCGCCAGCCAAGGCCGCACCAGCAGTGGTGCCTCGATCATGCCGACGAAGATATGCACCGCCGCCCCCAGCGCCAGCGCGCCGCCAATGCCGAGCCAGCGGCGCAGCAGCCAGGCGAAACCGCGCAACACCGCCTGCAGCACGCCCCAATGGAACAGCAGCGCCGCCAGCGCCGAGATAACCAACACTAGCGGCAGCGCCTTGAAGGCAAGGATGAAGCTCGCCCCCGGCCGCGTCTCGACGAAAGGCAGAGGTGCCCCCACGAGGTAGCCGAACACGAAGCCGGTGCCGGCGTCGGCGGCGTGTTGCAACGCATCCGCCGCGTCGTTCAACGCCATCACCGCTCGGGTCGCCGGCGGGAAGCCGATCAGCAGCACCGCCAGCGCCCATTGCAGCGCGACACCGCCGATCACCGTCCGCCAGCCGATCGATCGGCGGTTCTCGCTGAGCGCCCAGGCCAGCAGCAGCAGTGCTACGAAGCCGAGGGCGCCCTGCATCGCCTCAGTAACCCTCGTCCCAGCGCAGATGCGGGAAGGCGCTATGGACGTGCGGCGTCACCATCGGCTGGGCCGGGTGGACGTAGCGGCGGTCGAGCTGTTTGAGCGAGGTGACGCCCATCAGCGCCATCGTGCACTCGATCTCGTCCTCCAGGATCTCCAGTACCCGCACCACGCCATCGGCGCCATTGGCGGCGAGGCCGTAGACGTAAAGGCGGCCGAGCACCACGAGATCGGCGCCGAGCGCGATGCCCTTCAGCACGTCGGCGCCACGATAGAACCCGCCATCGACATAGACCTTGGCGCGCCCGTTAACGGCGGCCACCACTTCCGGGAGCACGTCCACCGAGCCGCGGGCATGATCGAGCTGGCGGCCGCCGTGGTTGGAGACGTAGACCACGTCCACACCACTCGACACGCAGCGATCGGCGTCCTCGCCGGTGGCGATGCCCTTGATGATCAAGGGGATGTTGGGATGGCGGGACTTGAAGGTCTCGACATTCTTCCAGTTGAGCCCGGCCTGATACTCCATGCCGGTATTGCCGAAGCGCCAGGGCTTGCGGAACCGCTTGGCGATGTCGCGCTCGCGGCGGCTGTAATGGGCGGTATCGACGGTGAGGCAGAACGCGTCATAGCCGCAGTCAATCGCCCGCTTGGCGTGGTCGGAGATGAAGTCGTCATCGCCGCGCACGTAGAGCTGGAAGATCTTCGGCCCCGGCGTCGCCGCCGCGCAGGCCTCGAGGCCAGGCTTGGTGACCGAGCTGAAGATCACCGGCACGCCGAACCGGCTCGCCGCCTCGCCGGCGGTGGCGCCGCCGCCCGCCTCGAAGGTCTCGAGCGAGCCGACCGGGGCGAGCGCGACGGGCAGGCGGATTTTGTGGCCGAGGAAATCATGCGTCTTGTCGACATCGTTGACGTCAACCAGCACGCGGTTGCGGAAGGCGACACTGTCGAGCGCGGCGCGGTTGCGCGCCAGCGAGGTCTCGGTCTCGGCGCCGCCCACCAGGTAGTCCCAGGCGAACTGGTTCAGCTTGAGCCGGGCTTCGTGCACCAGCTCATGCAGGTTGAGGAAGGTATCGTCATCATCGTCGTTGCGCATGGTCGTTTCCTCGTCAGCGGTGGCTTCCATCCTGCGGGAGGACGGCGGGCTACGGCAAGGCAGGCCAGACTTGCGGGGCGCGCAGCCTCAGCCCTTCAGCAGGCCGCGCCCCGCGAGATTGCGCATCAGCGCCCCGGCCCCGAAGGTCCAGCGCTCGCATTGATCGGTCGGGCGAATGCGGTTGACCAAACGGCCGAGCCGGGGGTTGGCGATGGTGACGATATCGCCTGATTTGTGCGTGAACCCCTTGCCCGGCGCCTCGCGATCCTCGATCGGCGCGAACATGGTGCCGAGATAGAGCACCGCGCCATCGGGATAGGCATGGTGCGGGTTGAGCAACTGGCCAGCGAGGTCCTCCGGGTCCCGCGCGATGCGCGACATCGAGGAGGCGCCTTCGAGGCGGTAATTATCCTCGCCTTCAACGGTGAGGGTGACGACGGTGGAGCGCACATCGTCGAGCGAGAAGGTCGCGTCGAAAAACCGCAGAAACGGGCCGACGGCGGCCGACGCATTGTTGTCCTTGGCCTTGGAGAGCAGCAGCGCCGAACGCCCCTCGACATCCCTGAGGTTCACGTCATTACCGAGCGTGGCGCCGGTGATGCGGCCGTTTGAGTTGATCACCAGCACGATCTCGGGCTCCGGGTTGTTCCAGGAGGAGCCGGGGTAGACGCCGGCATCGGCGCCGGTGCCGATCGCGGCCATCGGCTGGCACTTCGAGAAAATCTCGGCATCCGGCCCGATGCCGACTTCGAGATACTGGCTCCAGGCACCCTGCTTGATCAGCGCCTCCTTCAGCGCCATCGCCTGCGGCGAGCCGGGCTTGAGCTTGGCGAGATCATCGCCGATCAGCGCCTGCACCTCCTCGCGGAAGCGGGCGGCGGCGGCGAGGTCCCCGCGGGCGCGCTCCTCGATGACGCGCTCCAGCATGGAGATCGGGAAGGTCACGCCGCAGGCCTTCACCGATTGCAGGTCGATCGGCGTCAGCAGCCAGGGCTTGGCGGCATCGCGCGTATCGCGCGGGGTGTTGGCGATGATGGCGTCGAGCGGACCGAGATTCTCGCCCGTGGCCGCCCGCAGCGCCGCCGCCGGGTCCGGCGTTTCGCACAGGTCGGTGGACGTGGCGAAGGTGGCGGAGAGGTCGATCACCCCATCGGCGCGGATGGCAACCACTGCGGGGCCGATGCCCGGGCGCCAGACGCGGCCGGCGAGGGCGCCGGCGGTACCGTCATCGGGCAGGGCGGCGGCGATGGCGGCGAGAAAATCGGCCATGGGGGTCTCCTCCAGAATTTCCGGGAGGGTCGGGTCGGGCGGCCGCGATGTCAACCGGGGACCGCATCCGCGATCTGCGTCGCAATTTGCAAACGATATTGCGAATCCCCCGAGTCGCGGCGCGGCACGGCGGTTGCTCCCACTGTGCCAGACGCGGAACAGCGCCGGCCTCACGAGGTTCGGACGCAGGGAGACAGTGATGATGCAGCCAACCCGATCCACCACACGCCGTGCCCTGGTCTGGGTATTCGGCGAGCTCGACAAGCGCGGTTCCTTCGAGGATTACGTGCTTCACCTCGCCGAACGCAGCCACGAGGCCGATCTCGCGCTTGACGTGGTCGCCGGGCCGCGCAGCGCCCCCGGCCTGCGGGAGGATCTCGAGGCCCTCGGCTCCACCCTCTCCTGCGTCTCGATCGCCGAGCGCGATGGGCTGCCGCGCTTCATTCGCGAAATGCGACGCGTCCGCCCGGCGCTGGTGCATTGCCATTTCGGCTCGCCCTCCACCGTGCTGGCGCCGGTGGCCTGGGCGCTCGGCGCCAAGGCCTTCGTCGTCACCGACCACGGCTCGCGCGCCGCCATCGAGCAGCAGAGCGGCGTGAAGCACCAGCTGCGCATGCTGCGCCGTCGCGCTCAGGCTGCCTTCATCGATACCTGGCTGCCCGTCTCTTCCTTCGTCGGTGATCAGGTGGTCAACGAGGTGGCTGCCCCTCGCGGCAAGGTGCGCACGCTGTTCAACGGCATCGACCTTGCCCGCGCCAATGCGGCGGCCGCCGAGGGCCGCGCCGCGATCCGCACCCGGCTCGGCCTGCCGGCCAATGCCCGTATCGCGCTGTTCATCGGCAACCTCACCGCCGAGAAGGGCACCGAGGACCTGCTGGCCATGCAGCAGGAGATCCTTGGCGACGACCCCGACCGCATGCTGCTCTGGGTCGGCGACGGCCCGCTGCGTGCCAAGGTGGAGGCCACCGCCGATGCCCGCATCCGCGTGCTCGGCCGCCGCAGCGACGTGCCGGACCTGGTGCAGGCCTCCAACATGCTGCTGGCGCCCTCGCGCTGGCTGGAAGCCTTCTCGCTGGCGCTGGCCGAGGCCGCCGCCGGCGGCATTCCCGTCGTCGCCGCCCGCATCGGCGGCATCCCCGAGGTGGTGCAGGACGGCGAGACCGGCCTGCTGGTGCCGGTCGGCGATCGCGCCGCCTTCACCGCCGCCGCCCGCCGCCTGATGGAAGACGCCGACTACGCCGCCCATCTCGGCGCCGCCGGCCGCCGCCGCGCCGAGACCGTCTTCAGCCTCGACCGCATGATCACCCGCACACTCGAAGAATACCGCACCCTCCTCGACGGCGTTGCCGTCCCCTCCTCCACCCTCATCGCCCGGAGCGCCTGACATGAGCACGTTTGACATCGACCAGACCTATGACGCCCTCGAGCGCGACGGCATCGTCGTTCTCCCCAACTTCCTGCAAGGCGAGGCACTGGCCTCGATCCAGGAGAGCTTCACCCGTGCCCTCGCCCGGCCCTCCTTCAACACCTGGTCGGGCTACGAGATGATCGAGAAATGGCGCATCCAGATCGAGAATCTGCTGATGATCGACCCGCATTGCTACTCGGATTGCGCGCTGCATCCGGTGGTCTCCGAAGTGGTGCGCCGCTATGTCGGCGAGAATGCCGCCCTGGTGGAGGCGCGCGGCTGGAAGACCATCGCCACCAAGCGCAACTTCCATGGCTGGCACGGCGATGCCTGGTTCCACCCCTCCGAGGCCGTGCGCAAGCCGCGCGAAGTGAAGCTCGCCGTCTACCTGACCGACGTCACCAGCGGGCATTTCTGCTACATCGCCGGCAGCCATCATGACGAGCGCGGCAAGTTCCCCCGCCATTGGGGTCCGCGCGACGTGGCGCCGATGATGGGCCGGGCGCGCGACGTCAAGGGCGTCGCCGGCACCGCCTTCCTGTTCGACACCGCCGGCGTGCATCGCCAGACCACCCCGGTGCTGGAGCCGCGCGACGTGATGTTCTTCAACTACCACGACCCCTCGGTGAAGCTGCAGGACATCGACGCGAAATCCGGCCGCTATCAGCCGATCGCGCTCAACGCCGGCTTCCTGCCCGAGACGATCTCGGCGGCGGATGCCCGCATGCTCGGCTTCGGCCGCAAGCTGCAGGGCCCGGCGCATGAGGGCGTGATCGGCCGGCCGCAGACCGTGCGTTACCCGCTGCTGCACAAGGCAGTGGGCGCGGCCCTGGCGGCGCGGCTGGAGATCCAGGAGGTCAATCGCCTGGGCCGTGAGGTCCGCCGTGCGGTTGTCTCGCGCCTCAAGGCGCTGCCCGGCAAGCTGACCGGCGGCCACGGCGCCGCTGCTGCTCAACACTGACCGACGCGCCAGGAACCACACCATGAGCCCTCGTCTCTCCGTCATCATCCCGACCCGCAACGCGCTTGCCACCCTGCCGCGCGCCATGGCCAGCGCGCTCGCCTTGCCGCTCGATCCGATCGAGATCGTCGTGATCGATGACGGGTCGACGGATGGCACATGGGAGTGGCTGGAAGCCGCGACCGCGCGGGATCCGCGCATCGTCAAGCTGCGGCGGACGGCGAACCATGGCGTGTCGGCCGCGCGCAATGCCGGTATCGCGGTGGCGCGGGCGCCGCTGGTCGGCTTTCTCGATGCCGATGACATCTGGCAGCCCGAGGCGATTGCAGCGCGGGTGCGCTGGCATGAGGCCAATCGCGGCACCGTACTGAGTTTCTCCGACTACAAGACCCTGCTCCCCGATGGCACGCTGCGCGCCCGCTTGCTCTCCTACTGGCCGCGCTTCGAGCGCTTCATCGCCGGGCGCAGCGGCATGCTCGGCCTCGGGCGCGAGGCTTTCGCGCTGCTGGTGGGCGAGAATCCCGTCTGCACCTCCTCGGTGATCGCGCGCAGCGGTGCAATTTTGGCGGCCGGCGGCTTCGACACCAAGCTGCGCCAGGCGGAGGATTGGGATTTGTGGATCCGCCTCTGCCAGCACGGTGCGGTGGCGACCTCGACCACATCCGAGATCTTTCATCGCGACCATCCCGGTTCGATGACCCGCAAGGTCGCCGAGCGGGTGGCGAGCCTGCGCGAGGTGGTGCGGCGCCACAGCGGGCGGGCCTGGCGCCGTGCCCCGCTTGCCGCACTCTCCGCGCGCTGCATGCTGGCGCAGGCGGAAACCGAACTGGCCCAGCACGAACACCGCCCTTACGCCGCGCTGCACCACAGTGTGGTGGCGGCGCTCTACAAGCCCTCGCCCAAGCTCATGCGTGACGCGGCACGGGCAGCGCTGGTGGTGGCACGGCTCAAGCCGCCGGTAGTGCAGCCGGCCTGATCAGCCGAGCAAAGGCAGCACATTGGCCCGCACGCGTTCCAGCACGTCGCCTGGCGAGTTAGGGAGGGCGAATGACTGGCCGGTGATAGTGTCGTAGGCCTGGATATAGACGAGCGCGGTTTGCAGGATGAGCTCGTCCGGGATCTCCGGAAGATCATCCCTGTAGGGGTCGCAGCGGGCCGAGATCCAGCGGCGGATGACGTCCTTGTCGAAACTCTCGGGCGGGGCGCCGGCTTCGAAGCGGGCCTCGTAGGTATCGGCGCGCCAGAAGCGGCTGCTGTCGGGCGTGTGGATTTCGTCGGCCAGCACCACCTTGCCATCGCCATCGACGCCGAATTCGTATTTGGTGTCCGCCAGGATCAGCCCGTTCTCCTCCGCCATCTTTTGGCCGCGGGTGAACAAGGCCAGTGCCAGCGCGCTCACCTCGTCCCAGCGCGCCTGGGACAGCAGGCCGGAGGCGACGATGTCCTGCGGGGTCAGCGGCGCGTCATGCCCGCCATCGAATTCCTTGCTGGTCGGCGTCAGGATCGGCGCGGGCAGGCGTTGATTATCGCGCATCCCGTCCGGCAGGCGCACGCCATACATCTCGCGCTGGCCCTTCTTGTACATCGTCAGCACCGAGGTGCCGGTGGTGCCGGCGAGATAGCCGCGCACCACCATCTCCACCGGCATGATATCGAGCCGCCGCGCCAGCACCGCGTTGGGGTCGGGATAGGAGAGCACGTGGTTGGGGCAGATATCGGCGGTGGCGGCGAACCAGTGTCGCGCCGTCTGGGTGAGCACCTCGCCCTTGAAGGGCACGGCGCAGATCATCCGGTCAAACGCCGAAAGCCGATCCGTGGCGATCAGCAGGCGCCGCCCGCCCGGCAGGTCGTAATTCTCCCGCACCTTGCCAGCATAGCGGTTCGGCAATTCGGGGATCGCCGCATCGGGCAGGGTGTGGCGAGCGAAGGGGCGGAGGGCGGCGAGTTCCATGGCGGGGCTTTCACGGCGGGGCGACCCTTCTAGCGCGGCTGGGATCGAGCGTCATCACACACGCATGGCCGCACTTCCTTTCCCGCTGCGGCCCCCGGTGCTATAGGCCCTCGCCACTACGAGTTACGTCTGTATGACCGACGATCCGCCGCCCAATCTGGCGCTCCTCCCCTCCGGACTGCGAGACCTGCTTCCACCCGAGGCCGAAACCGAGGCCGCTTCGGTGGAGGCGTTGATGGATGGGTTCGCTGGATATGGTTACCAGCGCGTGAAGGCCCCCCTGCTCGAATTCGAGGACACGCTGCTTGCCGGCTCGGGCGCGGCCATGTCCGACCAGACCTTCCGCCTGATGGACCCCGATACGCGGCGGATGATGGGCGTGCGCGCCGATATCACGCCACAGATCGCCCGCATCGCCACCACCCGCCTCGCCCACGCGCCGCGCCCGTTGCGTCTCTCGTACGAGGGACAGTGCCTGCGCATCCAGGGCGGCCAGACCGCGCCGGATCGCCAGATCGCCCAGGCCGGCATCGAGCTGATCGGCCATGACAGCCCGGCCGCCGATGCCGAGATCGTGCTGGTGGGCGTGGCCGCCCTCGCCGCCGTCGGCCTCACCCGCATCTCGATCGACCTCACACTGCCGCTGCTGGTGCCGACCCTGCTCGAGGAGACCGGCATCACCGGCGAAGCCCGCGCCCGTCTCGCCCGCGCGCTTGACCGCAAGGACGCCGCGGCGGTGGCCGAGCGCGGCGGCGCGCTTGCCGGCACCCTGACCGACCTTCTGCTCGCCGCTGGCCCCGCCGAAGGCGCGCTCGCGGCGCTGGACGCCGCCGCCCTCACGCCGGGCGCCCGCGCCCATGCCGAACGCCTCGCTGCCACCGTCGCCGCCATCCGCGCCCGCGCGCCCTCGCTGAAGCTCACCATCGACCCCGTGGAATTCCGCGGCCTGCGCTACCACACCGGCGTCTGCATGACGTTCTACGCACCGGACCGCCGCCTCGAACTCGGCCGGGGCGGCCGGTATATCTGCGGCGAGGCGGAACCGGCGACAGGGCTGACCCTCTACCCCGAGGCGATCCTGCTCGCTGCCCCCAAGGGCCACGCCAAGCCCCGCGTTTTCGTGCCTGAAGGCGCCGATCCGGCTGCCGCTGCCCGGCTGCGCGGCGAAGGCTGGGCCGCGGTCGGCGCGCTGGAAGCGGCGTCCGACCCGCAGGCGGCCGCGCGCGCCGCCGGCTGCACCCATGTTCTCCTCGGCGGCAACGCCGCACCCGTTCAACCGGAGTAGGTTCATGACCAACGTCGCCGTGATCGGCGCCCAATGGGGCGACGAGGGCAAGGGTAAGATCGTCGACTGGCTGGCCAGCCGCGCTGATATCGTGGTACGCTTCCAGGGCGGCCATAATGCCGGTCATACGTTGGTGGTGGGCAACCAGACCTACAAGCTCTCGCTGCTGCCCTCCGGCCTGGTGCGCGGAAAGCTCGGCATCATCGGCAACGGGCTGGTGGTGGACCCCGAGGCGCTGCTGGCCGAAATCGCCCGGGTGCGCGCCCAGGGGCTCAACGTCTCGCCCGAGACGCTGCGTCTCGCCGACAACGCGATTCTGATTCTGCCGCTGCATGCCGCGATCGATCGCGCCCGCGAATCCGCGCGCGGCGAGCGCAAAATCGGCACCACCGGCCGCGGCATCGGGCCGGCCTATGAGGACAAGGTGGCCCGCCGCGCCATCCGCGTGGCCGACCTCGCCGAGCCGCAGACCTTGTCGGACAAGCTCGATGAGCTGCTGCTGCACCACAATACTCTGCTGGCCGGCCTCGGCGCGCCAATCTTCGAGAAACAGGCGCTGCTCGACCTGCTGCTCGGCCTCGCGCCGCAGATTCTCCCCTACGCCGAACCGGTGTGGGAGCGGCTGGACGAGGCGCGCCGCAGCGGCAAGCGCATCCTGTTCGAGGGCGCCCAGGCGGTGATGCTCGACGTCGACCACGGCACCTACCCCTACGTCACTAGTTCAAACACGGTGGCCGCCACCGCCGCTTCCGGTGCCGGGATCGGCCCCTCCTCGATCGGCTTCGTGCTCGGCATCGCCAAGGCCTACTGCACCCGCGTCGGCTCCGGGCCGTTCCCCTCCGAGCTGATGGATGACACCGGCAAGCTGCTGGGCGAACGCGGCTTCGAGTTCGGCACGGTCACCGGCCGGCCGCGCCGTTGCGGCTGGTTCGATGCCGCGCTGGTGCGGCAGGCCGCCAAGGTCGGTGGGATCCAGGGCCTCGCGCTGACCAAGCTCGACGTGCTGGACGGGCTGCCGGAGCTCAAGGTCTGCGTCGGCTATGACATCGACGGCGAGATGTTCCGCCGCCTTCCCGCCGCTCCCGGCGCCCAGGCCAAGGCGCGGCCGATCTACGAAACCTTCGAAGGCTGGTCCGGCTCCACTCGGGGCGCGCGCTCCTGGGCGGAGCTGCCGGCCCAGGCGATCAAATATGTCCGCCGCATCGAGGAACTGGTCGAGATCCCGGTGACCCTGCTTTCCACCAGCCCCGAGCGCGACGACACCATCATGGTGCGGGACCCCTTCGAGGGGTAGCCGATCGTTATTGTCCGTGAGGCTGTGAGCTAGTTCACAGATTAGGCACTCACTTCGGAGTTAACCCTGTGCTCACGCATAGGGGATTTCCACATGAGTACGTGCCCGGCTACTCAATCCGCCGTCATCTTGCCCTTCATCCGCCCCCTTCGGGTGACGAACCGGATGACTATGGCGGACCGTATCGCGGCGATGGAATGGCACGGTGAGCCGCGCGCCGTCGGCTATACCCGCATCGCATTCGATACCAGCGCCAGCCCGGATGAGCCGGAGCTCGGCGATTTCATGCTGATCTACGCGACCGACACCAAATGGGCGGCCTGGGGCATCGGCTGCTGCGACGGCGGGTTTATCGTGTGGCGCCCCGCCACCGGCGCCACCACCGCCTGGCACGGCACAATGCGCAGCGCCCTCGCCAGCATCCCACCAGCATAGCGCCAGCACCCGCTGGCCGGCATCCGCCGGATGGCAAGGCGGGGGACGCTGCCCCCTCGACCCCCGCAAAGGGCCGAGCCCCTTGACCTCATGCATTTGAAGGAATGCTGGTGAAAGAGAGAGGGGCCATCTCCGTGGTAGCAACCACCGAGTAGGCCCCCTCTCTCTTTCACCAGCTATCTAAAACGGACGGGGTCTGGGGGATCATCCCCCAGCGGGGTCCAGGGGCAGCGCCCCTGGCCTTCCTTCCCGACGAGCGCCAGCCAGCGAGCGCTGGCGTCACGCTATGGCTTGGGCGCGACCATGTCGCGGCGGAGGCGGTTTTCGCCGAGGAAAAGGAGGATCGGCGCGGCGATGAAGATGGACGAGGAGGTGCCGACCACGATGCCGAACAGCATCACCCAGGCGAAGCCCGACAGGGCGGAGCCGCCGAACAGGGCCAGCGGCAGTGAGGCGAGAAACACCGTCATCGAGGTGCCCAGCGTGCGGTTCAGGGTCTCGTTGATCGACAGGTCGATCAATTCGCGCAGCGGCATGGTCTTGTACTTGCGGAGGTTTTCCCGCATGCGGTCATAGACCACCACCTTGTCGTTAGTGGAGTAGCCTATGATGGTGAGGATGGCGCCGACCATCACCAGGTCAAACTCGATGCGGGTGAGGGCGAGGAAGCCGATCGCCTTGGTGACGTCGAGGATCAGAGTGACCACCGCGCCGACGGCGAACTGCCATTCGAAGCGGAACCAGATATAGACCAGGATCATCAACATGCTGACGCTGAGGGCGAGCATGCCATCGCGGAACAGCTCGGAGGAGACGGAGGCACCAACCGCATCCGTACGGACCACACGGGCGCCGGGCTGGGCGGCTTCGACGGCGGCGCGCACCTTGCTGACGATGACCTGGGTGGCGGCTTCAGTGGGCTGGGTCGGCAGGCGAATGGCGACCGAGATGTCCTCGCCGAAGCGCTGCACGCCGGGCTCGCGGATCCCCGCGGCAGCGAGTGCGTCGCGGATCTTGGTGAAATCGGCCGGTGCTGGGGTGCGCACCTCCATCACGATGCCGCCCGAGAAGTCGATCCCGTAATGCAGGCCGGGCGCGAAGAAGAGGATGATCGAGGCGATCGAGAGGATGGCCGATACGATCAGGCCGGCATGGCGGCCGCGCATGAAGTTAATCTTGGTATCGTCGCGAACGATACGGAACATCGGGCGGATGAACATCTTGATATCCTAGACCGGCAGTGCCGCGGGGCGGTTGGCGGCATACCAGCGCACCATCAGCAGACGGGCGAGCATGGTGGCGGTGAACAGCGAGGTCGCAATGCCGACCGTGATGGTCACCGCGAAGCCGCGCACCGGGCCGGAGCCGAACACGAACAGCATGACGTGGCTGAGGAAGGCGGTCGCGTTGCTGTCGATGATGGTGGAGAAGGCGCGCTTGAAGCCGGTTTCCATCGCGTTCAGCGGCGTGCGGCCGTTCAGCACCTCCTCACGGATGCGCTCATTGATGAGGATGTTGGCATCGACGGCCATGCCGAGTGTGAGCAGGATGCCGGCCATGCCCGGCAGGGTGAGCGTTGCCTCCAGCAGGCTCAGCACGCCCAACATCACCACGAGGTTGGCGAGCAGGGCGACGTTGGCCATCCAGCCGAACAACCCATAGAAAACGGCCATGTAGACCATCACCATGACGAACCCCACGGCCAGTGCGAGGGCGCCGGCGCGGATGGCATCTGCGCCAAGCTCAGGGCCGACGCTGCGTTCCTCCACCACGGTGAGCGGCGCCGGCAGGGCGCCGGCGCGGAGCAGCACCGAGAGGTCGGTGGCGCCGGCGGCGGTGAAGTTGCCGCTGATCTGGCCACGCCCGCCGGTGATCGGCTCGCGGATATTGGGGGCGGAGATCACCTTGTCATCGAGCACGATGGCGAAGGGATGGCCGACATTATTGCGGCTCACTTCGGCGAAGCGGCGGGTGCCGATGCTGTCGAAGGTGAAGTTCACCACCCATTCGCCGGTCTGCGGGTTCTGTCCGGCGCGGGCATCGGTGAGGTTGGCGCCATCGACCTCAACCCGGCGGCGCACGGCGATCTTGCCGGCACGGGGGCCTTCGAGGGGGAGGAAATCAACGCCGGGCGGCGGCACCGGCGCGGCGACATTGGCGCTCTCGTCGGTCAGCCGGAAGGTCATCCGCGCGGTTTTGCCGAGGAGTTCCTTGATGCGGTTGGGGTCTTCCACGCCCGGCAGCTGCACCACGATGCGGCTCTCGCCCTGGCGGGTGATGATGGGATCGACCACGCCGGTCTCGTCGATGCGGCGGCGGACGATCTCGATGGATTGCTGCACGGCGGCCGTGGCACGGTCGATCAGCGCGGGGGCCGAGAGGGTGACGACGATCTGGCCGGGGGTGGACTCGAAGTCGAGGTCCGGCCGGTTGGTCACCCCTGTCGTCGGGACGCTCGACAATTCCTTCAGCGCCGCCAGCGCCGCATCCTGCTTCGTCTGGTCTTCAAGCCGCACCACCATGCGGTTCTGCGCCGCCTGGGGGGTGACGACGAAGCGCGGCACGCCGGCCCGGCGTAGCCCCTGGCGGGCCGAATCGGCCAAGCTGTCCAGCCGTTCCTTGATAACGGCCGCCATGTCGACCTCAAGCAGCAGGTAGGACCCGCCGCGCAGGTCAAGCCCGAGATGGATCGCGCGCCATGGCAGGAAGCGGGCGGGCGCCGGCATCACATTGGGCAGCGAAAAGACGATCCCGAGCAGGCAGACGCCGAGGATCATCGCGGTCTTCAGGCGGGAGAAGTACATCATACGCGGTAAAAGGCTCCAGAGGCGGGCCGCACAATGGCGTCATGCCCCCCGCGAAGCAACCCGCCGTATCATGACAGTGGAGTCTGGCCTCGTGCCGCCGGCGCTGCTAGCACTCGCTGGACACTGCACAGGGCCGGATCGCCATGGATCGAAAGCTTCGCGTGGGCGTCATCGGCGCCGGGCATTTTGGGCGGTTCCACGCGCAGAAGGTCGCCGCCTCGCCGCGGGCCGAACTGGTCGGCATCCATGACGCCGATTTTGGCCGTGCCGGCATGGTGGCCGCCGAGACCGGCACGGTGGCGATGCCGTTCGACGCCCTGCTGCTGGCAGCCGAGGCGGTGGTGATCGCCGCCCCCGCAGCCGCCCATCACACCCTCGCCATGATGGCGCTCGCCGCCGGCAAGCACGTGCTGGTGGAGAAGCCGATCGCCGCGACCCTGGCCGAGGCCGATGAGATGATCGCGCTGGCGGCAGCGCGGGGGGTGGTGCTGCAGGTCGGCCACCTGCTGCGCTATACCGCCGAGCACAAGGCGATCAGCCTGCGGATGACGCGGCCCTTCTATATCGAGTGCGTCCGCATCGCGCCCTTCAAGCCGCGCGGCACCGATGTCTCGGTGATCCTCGACCTGATGATCCATGATATCGACTTGGTACTTTCTTTGGTGGACAGCCCGGTGCGCACGGTGGAAGCCACCGGGGCGGCGGTGGCGAGCGAACATGAGGATATCGCCAATGCCCGCATCGGCTTCGAGAATGGCTGCGTCGCCAGCATCGTCGCCAGCCGGGTGTCGCTGAAGGCGGAGCGGCGGATGCGCCTGTTCGGCGAGGAGGGCTACCTCAACGTCGATTTCGCCGCCCGCCGCCTCACCGCGATCGGCCGCGAGCGCGGTATTCCGTTGCCAATGCTGGAGGGCGGGCGGCTCGAGGAGGTCACCTGGGAGGAGCATGACGCGCTGGTGGCCGAGCACGCCGCCTTCTGCGCCGCTGTGCTGGATGGCGCGCCGGTGCTGGTGGATGGCGGGGCCGGGCGGCGCGCGCTCGACGTGGCGCTCAAGATCGGCGCCAGCATGGCCGAGGGCCGCGCCCGCGCCGAGGCCTCCGGGCTGATCACCCGCTAGGCCATTGCAAAGGGGCCAGCACATCCCGGTTCCACCCGCCGCCGATACGGTGGTGCCACGCCGGACCGCGCCGCTGCAGCGGCACATGATCCTGCTGGTGCTGATCGCCGTGCTACCCCTCGGGCTGATCAGCGGCGCCATCGTCGCCCAGCATGCCGAGCGCGAACGGCTTGACTTCGGTGACCGGTTGACCGAGCGGGCCGCCTCCGTGGCGCTTGCCCTCGATCGCGAGATCGAGGTGATCACCACTGCTTTGGCGGTGATGGCGACCGCACCAGTGCTGGGCGAAGCGGGCGATCGTGTAGCATACAACGCCCGCGCCCGCGCGGTGGAGGCGGCCCTCAACAATGTGCTGGTGCTGCATGAGATCGGCGAGGCCGAACGGGAGGGCACGCCAGCCTCGCTGCGTGAGGTGTTCATCACTGGGAAGCCAGGAATTGGCCGTGCGAGTGAGCGTGGCGCGCCGCTGGTCGCGGGCCTGCCGGTGTTCGAACCGGTGCTGCGGGGCAAGCGGACCATCGCCGTGCTGGAAATGGCGCTGACCGAACCGCAGATATCGACCGTGCTCGCCGGGCAGAACCGTGGGCATGACGCGCTCGCCCTGGTGCTGGACCCCGCGGGCCGCGTCGCCGGTGCGGCCGGCAGCGGCGCTGTGTCGCCCGGGACGACCGCGCCGGATTGGCTCCGCAACGGCACTGATGACCCGCATGCGAGTTCGCTCAGCTTCGGCCCCTGGGTCGACCAGGTCGAGCGCATCTGCGCGCTCGACCGGCCGACCCGCGCACGGCAATGGTCGGTCGCCGTTTGCGAATTGCGCGAGCGCTACGAGAGCGAGTGGCTGGACCCGCTGCGCGAGCGGGGCCTCACTTTGCTCGGTTCGCTGTTCCTCGGCATCACCGTCGCCACCGCCGCGGCACGGCGCTTCGTGCTGCCATTGGCGCGGCTCACCGAACGGGCGCGTGGCGTCGCGCAGCGCCGGGACGACAGCACGGAGGTGCCGTCCTCCGCCGTCACCGAATTCGAGGCCCTGCGTATTAGCGTGCGCGAGGCCGAGGTGGCGCTGCGCCGCGAGGCCAGCACCGCGCGTCTCGCCATGCAGGACGCCCGGACCGCGCAACGCCTGCTCACCTCCGTGATTGATGGCGTCACCGAGGGGATCGTGGTGAATGACCTCGCGGGCGAATGCGTGCTGATCAACCAATCGGCCCGTGCAACGCTCGGCACCGCCATTGCGGCGGACGGCGACGCCGACCAGGTCGACGACGCCAGCGTGGTGGCGACCATGGTCGCGCGTGCCTTCGAGATCACCCGCACGGTGGACGGCATGCCCCGCCAATTCGCCCTCACCAAAACCCCCTGGCGCGACGCCACCGGCGCCATCGCGGGGGTGGTGACGGTCTCACGGGACGTCACCGAGGCGCGGGCCCGCGAGTCCCGGCTGCGCACCCTGCAGGCGGAGTTGCTGCGCACCACACGGTTATCGAGCATGGGAGCGATGACCAGCGGCCTCGCCCATGAAATCAACCAGCCTTTGGCGGCGGCAGCGAATTTCCTCAGCGCCGGGCTGCGCCTCTCAGATCGCGCGGAGGACAACGCCGCCGACCGCGCCCATGCCCGCGCCGCGATCGAGGACGCCAAGTCGCAGGTGCTGCGCGCCGGCGCCATCGTGCGGCGGTTGCGCGATTTCGTCGCCCGCGGCGAGGCGGAACTGCATCCGGAGCCGGTGGCGGAGGTGATCGAGGAGGCCCGCGCCTTGGCCCGGGCCGATGGCGCCGATCTCGGGATTCCCATCGCGCTGGCGGTGCAGCCCGATTCCGGCAGTGCGATGCTGGACCGGACCCAGATCCAGCAGGTCCTGCTCAACCTCATCCGCAACGCGGCCGAGGCCATCACGAGCCGGCCCGGCGGCACCACACCCGAGGACTGCATCACCCTCACGGCCGAGCGGGATGCGGCGCGCCGGGTGGTGATCCGGGTCGGCGACACTGGTCCCGGCATCCCGCCGGAGATCGCCGCACGGCTGTTCCAGCCCTTCGTCAGCACCAAGGCGGGTGGGCTGGGGATCGGGCTGGCGATCTGCCATACCATCATCGTCGGCCATGGCGGGCAACTCCTCCATCAGGCCGGCGCAGGGGGGGCCGAATTCACCATCCTGCTGCCCACCCACAGCCAGGAGGCCGGATTGACCGCATGAACACGCAACCCGTTGTGCACATCATCGATGACGACGAGGCGGTGCTGCGCTCCCTCGCGCTGCTCCTGCGCTCGCACGGCCATGCCACGCGCAGCTACGCCTCGGGCGACCAGTTCCTCGCGCGCATCGAGACGATCGAGCCTGGCTGCGCCGTGGTCGACGTGCGGATGCCCGGAATCGATGGCATGTCCCTGATGCGCCGGCTCGCGGCACTCGATGCCGGGCTGCCGGTGGTGATCGTGACCGGCCATGCCGATGTCGCGCTTGCGGTGCAGGCGATGAAGGAGGGGGCGGTCGATTTCGTCGAGAAACCCTATACCGAGGAGGCGATGCTGGAGGCGGTCGGCACCGCGCTTGCCCGCGCCCAGAACGCGCGGCAAAGCCGGGCCGCCATCGAGCAGGCCACCCAGCGCGTGGCCGCTCTGACCCCGCGCGAGCGCGAGGTGCTGCTGCGTTTGGTCGAGGGCCTGCCGAACAAGGTGATCGCGCTCGATCTCGGGATCAGCCCGCGCACGGTGGAGATCCATCGCGCCAATGTTATGGAAAAGCTCGCCTGCCGCAGCCTGGCCGAGGTGATCCGCCTCGCCACGACGGCGGGCATTGGGGCCGGTATCGGGGCCGGCTGACCGCTACAATAGCCCCTCGCGGCGGAAGCTGAGCCAGGCGCCGTTGCCGACGATGACATGGTCATGTAGCACGATGGAGAGTGCCCGTGCGGCGGTGGCGACCTCGCGGGTCATCTCGATGTCATCGCGCGATGGAGTCGGGTCCCCGCTCGGGTGGTTGTGCACCAGGATGATGGCGGTGGCCTGCAATTCGAGCGCCCGGCGCACTACCTCGCGCGGATAGACCGGCGTGTGGTTCACCGTGCCCTTCGCCTGCGCCTCGTCAGCCAGCAGGCGGTTGCGGGTGTCGAGGAACAGCACGCGGAACTGCTCCACCCGCTCTCGCGCCATCACGGCGTTGAGGTATGTCATCAGCCGGTCCCAGTTGGAGAGCACCGGGCGCTCCATCACCTCGGCGCGGGCCAGCCGGAGTGCGGCGGCCTGCACCGTCTTGAGCGCGGCAGCCCCCGCCTCGCCCACCCCCTCGACGGCGCGCAGATCGTTGAGCGGTGCTGCAATGGCATTGGCGAAGCTGCCGAATTTCTCCATTAACGCCTTGGCGATCGGCTTGGTGTCCCGCCGGGGCAGCGCGAGGAACAGCACCATCTCCAGCAGCTCGTAATCGGCGATGGCGTCCGGCCCCGCGCTGAGCAGGCGGGCGCGCATCCGGCCACGGTGCCCCTCCGACCCCACGCTGGAGGCGGTCTCGGGCGCTTCGGCCTCGAGAAGGCCGAGTTGGTCGGAAAATCCCGGGCGGCGCTTTACCATCCCCCGAGTCTGCCACGCGCCGCGCACCCCACGAAGTGAATCGCACGTGACGCGGCGGGTTTGACGGTGTTCCATGGCGCCAACACGGGAGGATGCGATGCGGTTCGACGGCAAGACGGCGGTGGTGACGGGGGCGGGTTCCGGGCTCGGGCGGGCGGTGGCGCTCGGTCTCGCGGCCGAGGGGGCGCGAAAGGTGGTGCTGATCGACCGCGATCCGAAAGGGCTCGCCGAAACGGTAGGTCGCATGGAAGCCGGCGCTTCGGTGGTCTCGCTGCTGTGCGACGTCAGCAACGCCACCGACGTGGAGCGCGCTTGGAGCTACGTTGACGCCCCAGTTGATATCCTGGTCACCGCCGCCGGTATCCTCGGCCCGGCCGTGCCGGTCGACCAATGCCCGCCCGATGAGTTCGACCGCGTCTTCGCCGTCAATGTCCGCGGCACCTATCTCGCCGTGCGCGCCGCGATGCCGAAGCTGCGCAAGCCCGGTGCCTCCATCGTTGCCTTCGCCTCCACCGCCGGGATCGCCGGCTCCGCGGTGCTTGGCGCCTATAGTGCCAGCAAGGGCGCGGTGGTGATGATGACCAAAAGCCTCGCCCTCTCCCATGCCGCCGAGGGCATCCGCGTGAACTGCGTCTGCCCCGGCTCGATCGAGACGCCGATGCTGGAGGCGACCTTCGCCTCCGCCGGTGACGACGCGGCCCAGGCGGCCCGCACCGCCCTCTACCGCTCCCGCCACCCGCTTGGCCGCTTCGGCCAGGCGGACGAAGTGGCGGTCGCCGTGCTATTCCTCGCCAGCGACGCCGCGAGCTACATGACCGGCGTGGCACTGCCGGTCGATGGCGGGCGGCTGGCATGAGCGAGAAGCCGGAAGTCTCCGTCCGCGAGCGGGTTAAGCTGCCGCCGGCGGAGCGGCTGATCGAGGCCTATTTCGCCCCTAATCTTGCCCGCGGTCTCGCCCACGGGTTTTCCATCGAGATCTGGTCCCACCTCGCCCACGCCCTGATGCTGGAACACCAGGGCATCATCGCCGCCGCCGACAGCGCACGCCTGCGCCAGGCGTTGCTGGCGCTGCACGAAGCGGGGCCCGATGCGCTCGGCATCGATGGTCGGCAGGAGGACCTCTACTCCTATATCGAGCGCCACCTCACCCGCACTCTCGGCCCCGAAACTGGCGGGCGGCTGCATACCGGGCGCAGCCGCAACGACCTCCATACGACAACGGCGCGGATGATCCAGCGTGATAAGCAGCTGGTGGCGATGGCGACGCTGAACGTGCTGCGCCACCGCGTGCTCGTGCTCGCGCGCACTCATGCCGGCACGGTGATGCCCGGCTACACCCATTGGCAGCACGCCCAACCCATCACCCTCGGCTACTACCTGCTGGCCTTCGCCGACGTGCTTTCCCGCGATGCCGACCGGCTGCGCGGCGCGCTGCGCCACACCAACCTCAGCCCCCTCGGCTCCGGCGCGCTCGCCACCACCGCCTTCCCGCTCGATCGCGCGATGACGGCGGATGCCCTCGGCTTCGACGGGTTGGTTGAGGTCGCCTATGACGGGGTGGCGAGCCGGGATGACGCGCATGAGACGGTCGCGGCGATGGCGGTGCTGATGACCAGCCTCTCGCGCCTCTGCGTCGATCTCCAGGCCTGGAGCACGCTGGAATACCGCTTCATCGAACTGGGCGACCAGCACTGCTCGGTCAGCTCCATCATGCCGCAGAAGAAGAACCCCGCGGCGCTGGAGCACATCAAGGCTGCCGCCGGCATGGTGACTGGCCATCTCGTTGCGGCACTTTCGGCCAGCAAGAACACCGCCTTCGCCGACGTGTCGGACGGGGTCTCGGCGATCAACGCGCCGGTGATCGAGGCGCTGCTGGTGAGCACGCGGGCGATGGCGCTGCTGGAGGACGTGTTGGCGGCGCTCACGGTGTTCCCCGCCCGCATGGCCCATATGGCGGAGATCGGCTACGGCACGGCCACCGAACTCGCCGACGTGATCGTGCGGGAAACCGGCCTCTCCTTCCGCATGGCGCATAACGTGGTGGCCAGCGTGGTCGCCGAGGCGATCGCCGCCGAGCGCCCGGCGACCTCCATCACATCTGCCGAGCTGGAATCTGCCGCCATGGCGCATTTCGGCATCGCGCTCACCCTGCCGGCCGAGATCGTCGCCGCGGCGCTCGATCCTGTCAGCAACATCGCCGGCCGCAGCATCACCGGCGGCCCAGCGGCGGCGAACATGGCGGCGATGCTCGGATCCCGCTTCGCCGCACTTGAAGACGATACGTTCAGCCTCGCCACGATCACCACCCGAATTGCGGCGGCCCGGGCGCGGACGTTCAAGGCAGCGGCGGAATGAGCCTCAGAACTCCGGCAGATACCAGCGATCGAGCGCCGCGCGCCATTCCTCGGTGAGCGGCACCGCTTTGCGCGTTGCCATGTCGAAGGTGGTCAGCACGGTATGGGCGCGGGCGCAGATTTCGCCGGCGTGGAGCAGGTGCTGGCGCAGCTGGAAGGATTTGTTGCCGAGCTTGTGCACCACCGTCTCGCAGCGCACTTCGCCCGGCCAGTTCATCTCGCGCAGGAAATCGAGCTCAATCCGCGCGATCACCACGCCATGGCCGCGCGCGATATCGAGCAGCCCGGCCTCCCGTACCAGCTCCACCCGCCCGGCCTCCAGCGCCACCGAATACATGGTGTTGTTGATATGGCCGAGCATGTCTGTGTCGTTGAAGCGCAGCTTCTCGACGGTGATGCGGGGCTCGCCCATCCCCGCTACTCGCCGGGGTAGGGCGGCTTGTCGAGCCCGGTGGGCGAGAGGGTGAAGATCTCCACCCCCGTTTCGGTCACCGCCACGGTGTGCTCGAACTGGGCGGAGAGGCTGCGGTCCCGCGTGACCGCGGTCCAGCCGTCATCGAGGATTTTCACGTCGGGTTTGCCGGCGTTCACCATCGGCTCGATGGTGAAGAACATGCCGGGCTTCAGCACCGGGCCTTCGCCCTTGCGGCCGAAATGCAACACGTTGGGCGGCGCGTGGAACACGCGGCCGAGGCCATGACCGCAGAAATCGCGCACCACCGTGTAGCGGTTGGCCTCGACATAGGCCTGGATGGCGTGGCCGATATCGCCGAACGTGTTGCCTGGCTTCACCGCCGCGATGCCGCGCATCATCGCCTCATGCGTCACCTCGATGAGGTTGCGCGCTTTCGTGGAGGGCGGGCCGGCGCAGTACATGCGGCTGGCATCGCCATACCAGCCATCGAGGATGGGGGTGACGTCGATATTGAGGATATCCCCTTCCTCCAGCCGCCGATCGCCGGGGATGCCGTGGCAGACGACGTGGTTGATGGAGATGCATACCGATTTGGGATAGCCGCGGTAATTCAGCGCCGCCGGAATTGCGTTATGGTCGCGCATGAACTCATGGCAGATGCGATCGAGCTCGCCGGTGGTGATGCCGGGCCGCACATGGGGGCCGATCATGTCGAGCGTCGCCGCGGCGAGGCGCCCGGCCGCGCGCATGGGGGAAAAATCCGCGGGCGAGTGGATGGTGATCCGCCGCGAGTCGCTGCCGCCGTCCATAGATCCGAACTCCATCGGCGACGGCTCCACACCATCGCATCCTGATGCCGCAACATGCGCAAGCCGCATGCGCGGTGCAAGTGCTCGCCGTGGCGCTGCTGCGCCTGCGGCCAGCGTTCATAGGGCTATTATGTCAGTCATCCGCCACCCCTGCAGGCAGCGGCCGAACGAGCATGGAGATGTTGGTGAGCCCGCCGGGACTCGAACCCGGGACCCCAAGATTAAAAGTCTCGTGCTCTACCAGCTGAGCTACGGGCCCATCCCATGACCGAGCAGGGGTTCAAAGCCATACCGGCCGCGCGGTCAATATCCTTTGTGCGCGCGGCTGGTTCGCCTTGCCTGCCCGGGGCGGATCACTCCTTGATGTCAGCGGCAACGCGCATGGAGACGATCTTGTCGGGGTTGCTCACGGTGCCACTGCCGGGGGCGCCACGCTTGATTTTGTCGACCAGCTCCATGCCGGAGGTCACCTGGCCCCAGATCGTGTACTGACCATCGAGGTGCGAGGCGGCGGCGAACATGATGAAGAACTGGCTGTCCGCGCTGTTCGGGTCCTGCGAACGGGCGGCGCCCACAGTGCCGCGCAGGAAGTGCTTCGCGCGGGAAAATTCGGCTTGCACGTTGCCGAGCTTGCTGCCGCCCATGCCGGTGCCGGTCGGGTCGCCGCTCTGGGCCATGAAGCCCTCGATCACGCGGTGGAACACGATCCCATCATAGAACTTCGCGCGGGCGAGTTCCTTCACGCGCGCGACATGCTTGGGTGCCACGTCGGGGAACAGCTGGATGACCACGCGGCCGTCCTTGAGCTCAAGATAGAGCGTGTTTTCGGGGTCGGCGGGGGCGGCGGAAGCAGACATGGCATGTCCCAGAACAGGGGTTGCGACAAGGGAAGCGAGCAGGGTGCGGCGACGCATGGACGGATCTCCGCTGAGGGTCAACGCTGCTGGAGGCGGGCATGCACCCGCTCCAGCGTCGTGGCAGGAACGAAGGAGGTGATATCGCCGCCGAGAATGGCGATCTCTTTGACGAAGCGCGAGGAGATGAAGTGCTGGCGCTCACTGGCGGGGAGAAACACCGTCTCCACGTCCGGGTTGAGGCGGGCATTCATGCCGGACATCTGGAATTCATAGTCGAAATCCGACACCGCGCGTAGCCCGCGCACGATCATGATGGCGCCGATCTTGCTGGCGAAGGTCATCAGCAGGGTGTCGAACGGCAGCACCTCGATTTTGGCGCCGGTCCTGGCGCTGATATCCGCGCATTCGGAGCTCACGAGGTCCACCCGCTCGTCGACCGTGAACAGCGGCCCCTTGCCGATATTGGTCGCGACCCCGATCACCAGATGGTCCACCAGCTTGGCGGCGCGGCCGATGATGTCGAGATGGCCGTTATGGATTGGGTCGAAGGTTCCCGGGTAGAGCGCCTTGCGCACGCGTTCAGTCATTTCCGTCCCTTTGTTCCCCCGAGGCAGGAGATGGCCCGGAGTCGCCGGCTTCGGGTTCGGCGGCCCCGTCGTCACTGCTGTCGTCCATCACCGGGAATACGCTGGTGACCCGCTCGCCCGAATCCAGGCGGAAGATGGTCACGCCCTGGGCGGCGCGGCCGGTGATGCGCACCTGGTCGGCCGGCACGCGGATCAGGCGGCCGGCATCGGTCACCAGCATCACGTCATCGCCGGGGCGTACCGGGAAGGTCGCGGCGACAGCGCTGCCGGTGCGCGGCGTCAGCGTGATATTGGTGATGCCCTGGCCGCCGCGGCCGGTAACGCGGTATTCATAGGCGCTCGAGCGCTTGCCGAAGCCGGTATCGGTGACGGTGAGGAGCATCTCCTCGGAGTCGCTGAGTTCCGCGAAACGGGCCTCGCTGAGCTCGGGGACATCTTCACCGCTCTCGTCGATTTCGACGGCGACGGGCTCAACCTCCTCCTCGCCAGAGCGGCGGCGCAGCGCACCGGCCCGCTTGATATAGGCGGCACGCTCGCCGATCGTCGCCTCAGCATGGCGCAGCACGGAGAGGCTGATGACCACGTCTGGCTTCTTGCCCTCGGCCAGCTTGATGCCCCGCACGCCGGAACTGTCGCGCCCCGCGAAGACTCGCACATTATCCTCGGTCGCCTGGAAGCGGATGCAGCGCCCGGCGCGGGTAGCGAGCAGGATGTCATCACCTTCGCGGAGTGTCGCCACCCCCACCAGATGATCGCCCTCGTCTAGCTTCATCGCGATCAGGCCGGAGGAGCGGACGTTGCGGAAATCCGACAGCCGATTGCGCCGGATATTGCCACTCGCGGTGGCGAAAGCGAGGTGCAGGTTCTCCCACATCGCCTCGTCGATTGGCAGCGGCAGCACGGTGGTGATGGTGTCCGAGCCGAGATCGGGCAGCAGGTTCACCAGCGCGCGGCCCTTGCCGGTCGGCCCGCCCTCGGGGAGCTTCCAGACCTTCTCGCGATAGGCCTTTCCGCCCGAGGAGAAGAACAGAACCCATTGATGGGTATGGGCATTGAAGCTGCGGGTGACGATGTCGTCGCCCCGTGTGCTCGCGGCACTGCGGCCGCGGCCGCCGCGGTTCTGCTGGCGGAAGGTCTCCAGCGTGGTGCGCTTGATGAAGCCGTCGCGCGTGATGGTCACCACCATCTGACCGGGCTCGATCAGGCTCTCGTCGTCCTGGTCGGCAATGCCCTCGACGATATCGGTCATCCGAGGGGTGGCGATTTCGGCGCGGACCTCGTGCAATTCCGCCTGCATCACGTCCATCCGGCGGGGCCGCGAGGCAATGATGGCGAGCAAGTCGCTGATGCGGGCGGCAACCTCGCCCATCTCGCCGCTGATCTTCTCGCGTTCGAGGCCGGTGAGGCGCTGTAACCGCAGTTCGAGAATGCCGCGCGCCTGTTCCTCGGTGAGCCGCACCGTATTATCGGCGGCCACCTGGTTCCGCTCGTCCTCGATAAGGTCGAGCAGCGGGCGCACCTCGTCCGCCGGCCAGTCGCGCGCCATCAGCGCGACCCGCGCGGTCGCGGCATCGGGGCTCGAACGGATAAGGGCGATCACCTCGTCGATATTGGCAACAGCCAGGCCAAGCCCGACCAGCAAATGGGCGCGCTCGCGGGCCTTGCGCAGATCATGCCGGGCGCGACGAAGGATGACCTCCTCGCGGAAGCGGATGAACACCTCGAGCGCGTCCTTCAGCCCCATCATCCGCGGCCGGCCGCCATCCAGCGCCAGCGAATTCACGCCGAAGCTGATTTGCAGCTGGGTGTAGCGGAACAGGTGGTTCAGAACCACTTCGGCCGTCGCGTCGCGCTTCAGCTCGATCACGATGCGCATGCCCGAGCGGTCCGACTCGTCGCGCAGGTCGGAAATACCCTCGACCTGCTTGGCCCGCACCAGCTCGGCGATGCGCTCCAGCAGGGTGGATTTATTGACCTGGTAGGGGATTTCGTTGACCACGATGGCGAAGCGGTCCTTGCGGATCTCCTCGATCTCGGTGCGGGCGCGCAGCACGATGGAACCGCGGCCGGTCTCAAACGCGCTGCGAATGCCGGAGCGGCCGAGGATCAGCCCGCCGGTGGGGACATCCGGCCCGGGCACGATCTTCATCAGCTCATCGAGCGTGATATCGGGGTTGGCGATGATCGCCAGCGTGGCGTCGATGATTTCGCCGGGGTTGTGGGTGGGGATATTGGTCGCCATGCCCACCGCGATGCCGCCGGCACCGTTGATCAGCAGGTTGGGGAAGGTGGCGGGCAGCACCCGCGGCTCCTCAGCCGATTCGTCGTAGGTCGGCATGAAATCGACGGTGTCGCGGTCGATATCGGCCAGCAGAAACATCGCCGCCTTGGACAGCCGCGCCTCGGTGTAGCGCATCGCCGCCGGCGGATCGCCGTCCACCGAGCCGAAATTGCCTTGCCCGTCGATCAGCTTCACCCGCATCGAAAACGTCTGCGCCATGCGCACCAGGGCGTCGTAGATCGCCGAGTCGCCGTGCGGATGGAAATTGCCCATCACCTCGCCGACCATTTTGGCGGACTTGCGATAGGGCTTGTCCGGCGTGTAGCCGCCCTCGTTCATCGCATGCAGGATGCGCCGGTGTACCGGCTTCAGCCCATCGCGCGCATCGGGCAGCGCGCGGCTGACGATGACCGACATCGCATAGTCGAGATAGGAGCGACGCATCTCCTCTTCGAGCAGCACGGGCTGATGATCAGGCGGCAGGCCTGATGCGCGTGCGGGATCGTCGGGCGGTGTATCGCTCAAGTCAGGCTCGATTCAATGGGGGTTGGAGGTGCCGGTGCAGGCAGGGCGGTCAGAACGGAATCTCGTCGTCGAGATCGCCGCCACCTTTTGGCGCATCCCAGGACGGCCGCGCGCCACCGCCGCCGGAGCGCTGCGCAGGGGCGGAGGAACGTTCGCGCGGCGCATAACCGCCGCCACCGCCGCCGCCCATCTCGTCACCGCCGCCGCCACCGCGGCTATCGAGCAGCGTCAGTTCGCCGCGGAAACGCTGGATCACCACCTCGGTGGTGTATTTCTCGGCGCCCGACTGGTCGGTCCATTTGCGCGTCTGCAAGGAGCCCTCGACATAGACCTTGCTGCCCTTGCGCACGTATTTCTCGACCACGTCGCCGATCCGGTCATTGAACACCACAACGCGGTGCCACTCCGTGCGCTCCTTGCGCTCGCCGGAGGCACGGTCGTTCCACGTCTCGCTGGTGGCCAGCGAGAAGTTCACGATCTTGCTGCCATCCTGTCCGCTGCGGACCTCCGGGTCCTTGCCGACATTTCCGACCAAAATCACTTTGTTGACCGAGCCGGCCATGCGCGCTGTTCCCGTTCCTGTGCCCGTTGCTGGGCGAGTCCCACCATAGCCCACCCGGCCGCGAGGGGCCAGAGCACCCCGCATCTGCCGCGAAGGCGCGATTTGCGCCGTAGAGCAAAATTCCGCGGCACCGATGTGCTGCGTTGCACCCCAAAGGCTTCCCTTCCCGCGCTTCGCACGCCATATATAAAGGAACATCACAAGAACACAACCCCGATTCCCCGGCCCGCCTGGGTCAAAGCAAGGATGCCAGTATGGCCGGCTCGATCCATGTTCGCGGCGCGCGCGAGCACAATCTGAAGAATGTGGATGTCGAGATCCCCCGCGACTCGCTGGTGGTGATCACCGGCCTGTCGGGTTCCGGCAAGTCTTCGCTCGCCTTTGACACCATCTACGCCGAGGGGCAGCGCCGCTACGTTGAGAGCCTCTCGGCCTATGCGCGGCAGTTCCTTGAGCTGATGGGCAAGCCTGACGTCGATTCGATCGAGGGACTCTCGCCGGCGATTTCCATCGAGCAGAAGACCACCAGCCGCAACCCGCGCTCCACCGTCGGCACCGTCACCGAGATCCATGACTATATGCGCCTGTTATGGGCGCGCGCCGGCGTGCCCTACTCGCCCGCCACCGGCCTGCCGATCGAGGCGCAGACGGTGAGCCAGATGGTGGACCGGGTGCTGGCAATGCCGGAGGGCACGCGGCTGCTGCTGCTCGCCCCCGTGGTGCGCGATCGCAAGGGCGAATACCGCAAGGAACTCGCCGAGTTGCAGCGCCGGGGCTACACGCGTGTGAAGGTGGACGGCACGCTCTACGAAATCGGCGAGGTGCCGGCGCTCAACCGCAAGACCAAGCACGAGATCGAGGCGGTGGTGGACCGCGTGGTGGTGCGCGACGGCATGGCGCAGCGGCTGGCTGATAGCTTCGAGACGGCGCTCGCCCTGTCGGACGGCATTGTCTACGCCGAGAACGCCGATAATGGAGAGCGGACGGTGTTCTCCTCCCGCTTCGCCTGCCCGGTCAGCGGCTTCACCATTGAGGAGATCGAGCCGCGGCTGTTTAGCTTCAACTCGCCGCACGGCGCCTGCCCGGCCTGCGACGGGCTGGGCCAGGAGAGCTTCTTCGACCCCGCGCTGATCATCCCCGATGAGCGTCGCCCGCTGAATGACGGCGCGGTGGCGCCCTGGTCCGGCGCGCAAAGCCCGTACTATGACCAGACCCTGCAATCCCTCGCCCGCCACTTCAAGGTGACGACTGCGACCGCCTGGAAGGACCTGCCGCCGCTCGTCTGTGAGGCGATCCTTCACGGCACCGGCGAGACCCCGGTCGAGTTCACGTACAAGGACGGTGTGCGGCAATACGCCGTCACCAAACCGTTCGAGGGTGTGGTGAAGAACCTCGACCGGCGCTGGCGCGAGACCGACAGCGCCTGGGTGCGCGAGGAAATGAGCCGTTACCAGGCGCAGAAGCCCTGCGCGGTCTGCGCTGGCGCCAGGCTGCGGCCCGAGGCACTGGCGGTGAAAGTCGCCGGCCACCACATTGCAGCGGCCTCGGAATTGTCGATCCGGAAGGCGCTCGCCTGGTTCGCTACCGTCCTCGACACCCTAACCCCGCAGCGCCAGGAGATCGCTCGGCGCATCCTCCGCGAAATCCTTGATCGCCTGCAGTTCCTCGTCGATGTCGGGCTCGATTACCTGACGCTGGCCCGCGGTTCGGCGACGCTATCGGGCGGCGAGAGCCAGCGCATCCGGCTGGCCTCGCAAATCGGCTCCGGCCTCACCGGGGTGCTTTACGTGCTGGATGAACCCTCGATCGGCCTGCACCAGCGCGACAATGAGCGCCTGCTGGTAACGCTCAGGCGGCTGAAATCGCTCGGAAATACCGTGCTGGTGGTGGAGCACGACGAGGACGCCATCCGCGCCGCCGACTATGTGATCGACATGGGGCCGGCGGCGGGTATCCATGGCGGCCACATCATCGCCGAAGGCACGCCGGCCGAAGTGATCGCCAATACCAATTCCATCACCGGCGACTATCTCTCCGGCCGCAAGCGCATCCTGGTGCCGGCGATGCGCCGCCCGATGCAGAAGGACCGCGTGCTGCGGGTGGTCGGTGCCAGCGGCAACAATCTCAAGGACGTCACCGCGACCTTCCCGCTCGGCACCTTCACCTGCATCACCGGCGTCTCCGGCGGCGGCAAATCTACCCTGGTGGTCGATACGCTCTACAAGGCCGCCTCGCGCCGGCTGATGGGCTCGGGCGAGGTGCCGGCGCCGCATCTGCGCATCGAGGGGCTCGAGCAGCTCGACAAGATCATCGACATCGACCAGTCGCCGATCGGCCGCACCCCGCGCTCCAACCCCGCCACCTATACCGACCTTTTCGCCCCCATCCGCGACTGGTTCGCCGAACTGCCGGAGAGCCGGGCGCGCGGCTACAAATCCGGCCGCTTCTCCTTCAACGTGAAGGGCGGCCGCTGCGAGGCGTGCCAGGGCGATGGGCTGCTGAAGATCGAGATGCACTTCCTGCCCGACGTCTACGTCACCTGCGATACCTGCAAGGGGCGGCGCTATAATCGCGAGACGCTCGAGATCAAGTTCCGCGACAAGTCGATCGCCGAGGTGCTGGCGATGACGGTGGATGAGGCGGTGCCGTATTTCTCGGCGGTGACGCGCATTCATGACCGGCTGAAAATCCTCCAGCAGGTCGGCCTCGGCTATATCGCGCTCGGCCAGCAGGCTACCACGCTGTCGGGCGGTGAGGCGCAGCGCATCAAGCTATCCAAGGAACTGGCGCGGCGCGCGACGGGGCGGACGCTTTATATTCTCGACGAACCGACGACGGGGCTGCACTTCGAAGATGTGCGCAAGCTCCTGGAAGTGCTGCATGCCCTGGTGGATCAGGGCAATACGGTGGTGGTGATCGAGCACAATCTCGAAGTCATCAAGACCGCCGATTGGGTGCTCGATCTCGGGCCGGAGGGCGGCGATGGCGGCGGGCGGATTGTCGCCGAGGGCACGCCGGAGGATATCGCGGCCTGCCCGGAGAGCCATACCGGGCGCTTCCTCGCGCCGCTCCTGCCGGCAGCGCCTAGCCGAACAGCACCGGCAGCATCGAAACGACGAGCAGGATCGCCATCGCCGCGTTGAAGGCGCGCAGTTGGGCGGACGTGCGCAGGAGGCGCCCGGCCTGCTCGCCCAGCGCCGCCCAAGCGAGGTTGCAGGGCAGGCCGACCAGCCAGAAGATGCCCGCCATCGCGGCGAATTGCGGCGCCAGCGCGGCGTCGGGGTTGGCCCAGGTGGTGGTCATCCCCAGTGCCAGCAGCCAGGCCTTTGGGTTGATCCACTGGAACATCGCCGCGCCCCAAAAGCGCAGTGGCGGGCGACGGCGGCCTTCGCCTGGGGGCGGCGAGGTGGCGATCTGCCAGGCAATCCAACCGATCCAGGCGGCGCCGATCCAACGCATGGCGTGATGCAGCTGCGGGAAAGCCGCCAGCGGCACGGCGAGGCCCAGCCCGACCAGCAGGATCATCGCCGCGAAACCGGTTGAAATCCCGAACATATGCGGGATGGTCGCGCGCAGCCCGCTATTGGCGGCGGCCGCGGCGATCATCAGCACGTTCGGCCCCGGCGTGATGGAACCGGCGATGGCGAAGGCGACGAAGGGGAGGAGGGGGAAGTCCATGATAAAAGGTCAGCAAATATGACCTATTGACACCACCACTGAAACCGCAACCCTGCCACGACCAACGGTCACGGATCGTTGGAACGCCGATCAGCCCGGTTTCGTGCCTCGGCACCCCAAGGCAACCGCGACGAAGGAGCGCACCCCATCGGGGCGGTTGGAAACATAGGCGCGTCGAACATGGTCCTTCAGCGTCGCGCGTGCATCGGGGGTAAGGCTCATAATGTATTGCCCCGGGGGGCCGTCGCCCGCCTCAAGCGGCGCCCAATAGTCGTCAAATCCCGCATAATCCATCCGGAACATCAAATCGGACGCCACCACATCCTGCAGGCCCGCCGCGCGCCAGGCCGCCGCGATATCGCCTTGGCCCGTCAGTGGGGAGAACGAGGCAAACGGGAACCGCGCGGTCGGGTCGAGCACGCCCGCGATGTCGCGCAACATGCGATAGGCCGACAGGCCGCTGAAACTGTCCCATACCGCGGATGTAATCGTGCCGCCGGGCTTGGTCACCCGGATCATCTCGTCGAGTGCCTGGCGGTATTCGGGAATGAATTGCAGGACGAGCATGCTGTAAGCACGGTCGAACATGGCGTCGGCGAACGGCAGCGCGCGGGCGTCACCGGTGCGGAAGCTCAGGCGCGGGTCGGTATTGCGCGCGGCCGCGAAGCCAACATAGGCCTCCGAAGGGTCAATCCCGACCACCTCGGCGACCTTTGCCGCCTGCGGCAGAGCAAACGTCAGGCTGCCGGTGCCGCATCCGACATCCAGCACGCGCTCGCCATCCGCGAGGCCGCCGAGGCCGATCAGCAGAGGCGCAAGCCGGCGACTCCACCGGCCCATGATGCCCTCATAGCCCTCAGGATTCTCTGCTTTGAAGCCGGCATAAGGCGATGCGGGTGAGGGCATTGTCATCTTGAGGACGTCCCTGGGGCCTGTGGTTGACTTGCGGCGGTTAGGCTTGCCGTCCGTAGAATAGCACGACCGTGTGCGTCGCCTCGGCGAAGAACAGCCAGCGCTCCAGCAGCATGCCCAGCAGCCCGCAGGCCGCGGCGAGGATCAGCACCGCCACCGGCACTGCGCCGGCAGCGACGCCGACGAGCATGGCGAGCGGCACGCCGAAGCCTAGTAGTGCGGCATAGACCCGCAGCTTGGCCGCGTGCTTTCGGGCGATCCGGAAGCCCATCTCCTTCAGGAGGTAGTTCTCCTCGGTATGCGGCGCCTCGAAGCTGCGCACCTTGCCGATTGAGCCAAGCCCGGTGGCGCTTTCCGGCGTGCTGGCGCTCACCGAGCCGTCGATTGCTTGCCAGTAGGCCAGCTTCACCGCGATGCCGCCTGCCCCGAGCGCCAGGGCCAGCACGGCGAGCCGACCGGCGGCGGTCACGTCGAAAAAGGCGGTCACGGCCGCGAGGCATAGTGCGCCGCTGAAGCCGGCCGCAATGAGGTAGAACGCCGGCACCAGCCCGTGGTTCCACTGGCGGATCGGCTTCAGCGAGGCGTAGATCATCGCCGTGCAATAGACGGTGATCGCCGCCCCCACCGCGCCGAGCAGCCCGAGCAGCGCCACCGGGCGACTGCCGAGCAGCCAGAGCAGGCCGAACACGAGCACGGGGACGTAGGTGAGCAGCGCTGCGACACCCTCGCGCGACAGCCAGGAGGAGCGCCACTGCGACAGTGCCCGCCAGGCCCGTTCGGGGTGGCCGAGATGCGCGGTGGAGGAGAGCAGCCCCGCGGTGAACAGGGCTGTGGCGAGGCCAAGCGCGATCAGGCCGAAGCCGATCGTCTCCGGCAGCATCCCGAGCGCGCCCAGCACGCCGAGCCAGAACAGCATGCCGTAGCCGGCACCCGAGGCAGTGGTGAAAAAGACGATGGAACCGGCGGGTTTCATGGCGTGGTCTCCCCGCTCAACGCGACAGCGCGCGGTCGAGCCAGCGCAGCAGGCTCGATCCGCCCCCGGTCTCGGCGGCCGGCGTGGCGGTCTTGGCCACGGCAGGCTTGCGCGGCGGCAGATATTTGTTGGTCGGCTTGTAGCCGAGCTCCGGCAGCAGGTCGTAGCCGCCACGCTCGAGCACGAGTTGCGAGACCTTGCTGGCGGGGTCGTTGAAATCGCCGAAATGCCGCGCGCTCGCCGGGCAGGTCGAGACGCAGGCCGGCACACGGTCGGCTTCCTCGAGGTTCTCGTTGTAGATGCGGTCGATGCACAGGGTGCATTTCTTCATCACACCGTCGTCCACGTCGAACTCGCGGGCCCCATAGGCGCAGGCCCAGGCACAGAGCTGGCAACCGATGCAGGCCTCGGCATTGACCAGCACGATGCCGTCCTCGGCGCGCTTATAGGAGGCGCCGGTGGGGCAGACGGTGACGCAGGGCGCGTCCTCGCAATGCAGGCAGGAGCGCGGGAAGTGCACGGTGCGGCTGCAATCGCCCTCGCCGGCCTCGTAGGTGTGCACCCGGTTGAACCATACGCCGTGCGGGTCCGCCTGGTAGGCGTTGCTGTCGGTGAGCGGCGCGGAATGGCCAGAGGCGTTCCATTCCTTGCAGTTCACCGCGCAGGCATGGCAGCCGACGCAGGTATCGAGATCGATCACCAGGCCAAGCTTCTTGGCGCCTTGCGCCGGGGTGGGGAGGCTGGTCATCAGATGTTTTCCCCGTAGCGCAGGGTTGATGTGGCGGGCTTCATGTGCGGCGGACGCGGCAGGGTGTCGAAATGGGGCGCTGTCTGCCCTTCTTCGCCATGCGCGACTTTCTCGACGCGCACCCGCAGATCGTACCACGCGGCCTGCCCGGTCACCGGGTCGGCATTGGCGGTGCGGTTGTCGCCCTGGCCCTTCTGCGCCGGCAGCCACTCGGAGATCACGTGGTTGAGCAGGAAGCCCTGCTCGCTCTCATTGGCATCGGCCGAGAGGTTCCAGGCACCGGAGCGCTTGCCGATGGCGTTCCAGGTCCAAACCGTGTCGTGGTTGACGCCCTCCATGAGGCGGATCTGGCATTTCAGTTTGCCGGTCCGCGAGGTCACCCACACCCAGTCATCATCCACCAGCCCGAGCGCGGTGCCCATGCGGCGGTTCATGTAGAGGTGGTTGCGGCTGTAGATCTGCCGCAGCCAGGCGTTCTGCGAACCCCAGGCGTGGTACATCGGCATCGGCCGCTGGGTGATAGCGTGCAGCGGAAAAGCGGCGAGCTCGATCGAGGCCTGCTCGAACGGGACGTACCAAATTGGCAGCGGGTCAAAATAGGTGCGGATGCGCTCGCGCAGCCGGTCGGGCGGCTGCACCGGGCCGTGGCCCAGGGCAGCGAGGCGGAACTTCTGGAGATGCTCGCTGTAGAGCTGGAACACCACCTGATTGGCTACGCCGACCATGCCCATGGCGTGGGCGGTATCGAGATAGGCCTTGTTGGCGTGCTTGAAATAGGTCTGCTCGGGCGGCAGCTCGAAGCGCCAGAAGCACTCATTCTCGACGTAGCGCTTGAGCTGGTCGGGGTTGGCCGCCCCCTTGCCGTGCTGGGTGCCATCGCCGCGCCAGCCCGCCAGCGGGCCGACGCCCGGGGTGCGCTCGTGGTTGGCGAGGTAGTCGGCATAGGAGGTGAACTTGGCCGAGCCGTCCTCCTTCACGAAGCCCGGCAGCTTCAGCCGGGCGCCGAGATCCACCAGCACGTCCTGGAACGGCCGCACATCACGATCGAGCGGCACCACGGGCTGACGGATGGCATCGGCCGGCCCGTGGCTGCTTCCGATCGGCCGGTCCAGCACGGAAATCGCGTCCCAGCGCTCGAGATAGGTGGTGTCGGGCAGGATGAGGTCGGCGTAGGGCACCGTCTCAGAGAAGAACGCGTCGGAGTAGATCACCTTGGGGATCTTATACTCGCCGTTCTCGTCCTTGTCGGTGAGCTGGCGCATCGCGTCGCCCGGGTTCATCGACGAGTTCCAGGCCATGTTGGCCATGAACATGAACAGCACGTCGATCTTGTAGGGATCGCCGGCATGGGCGTTGGCGATCACCGTGTGCATCAGCCCGTGGGCGGAAATAGGCGCTTCCCAGGAATAGGCCTTGTCGATGCGGCAGGGCGTGCCGTCATCGTCGAGCAGCAGATGCTCGGGGCCGGCGGGGAAGCCGAGCGCCATGCCCGGCATCTCCTTGTTCGGCGTGGCGCCCTTGCCGGCCGGCGGCGGGCCCGGTGGGATCGGCCGCGGATAGGGCGACTTGTAGCGCCAGGAGCCCGGGGTATCGATGGCGCCCAGCAGCATCTGCAGCAGATGCAGCGCGCGGCAGGTGTGGAACCCGTTGGAATGGGCCGAAATCCCGCGCATCGCGTGGATCGCGACGGGGCGGCCGACCATGGTT
>CAIPLM010000294.1 GCA_903865895.1 uncultured Rhodospirillales bacterium
ATTCGAGATCGCGCGTCTTGGCGAAAATGTTGACCTGCGTCGGCGCCTCGCGGGTGTCAATCGGCCCGCCGATCAGCGTCATGCTGCGGGGTGCGGCCACCGGGTCATGCGCGTTCATCAGCGCCACGCCCGCCAGCACCGGCACGGCGGGCTGGCACACGGCGATGACATGCACCTCGGGGCCGAGGAAGCGGATGAAATCCTGCACGTAGTCGACGTAGTCGTTGAGGTCGAAATCGGGCGCGAGGAACGGCACATCCCGCGCGTCGCGCCAATCGGTGATGTAGACGTCGTGATCGGGCAGGAAGGCCTCGACGGTGCCGCGCAGCAGCGTGGCGTAGTGGCCGGACATCGGGGCGACGATCAGCACCTTGCGATCGAACGGCCGGTCGGCGAGGCGGACGAAGCGCTTGAGGTCACCCCAGGGGCGCACCAGCACCGCCTGCTCCACCACATCGATCTCATCGCCGGCGATCAGCGTGGTTTTCAGCCCGAACTCGGGCTTACCGAAGCGGCGGGTGTTGTGTTCGAAATGGTCCAGTGCCGCGACCGCATACTGGTTCATCGGCGATGGGCGGAAGGGGTTGAACGGGTTGTCGAGCACCCGAAGTGCCGTGGTGGCCGCGAGCCGCATGGGAGCCATGGCGGCGTGTTGCATCTCGTAGACCTGATAGAGCATGCGCTTCCTTGTGGCCGTGCCGTCAAAAACCGTGGGTTTACCGGGCGTTGCACCGCCCGTGACTGGCATGCTCCTCCGGCGGAGGGCGCCCTTGTTAGGATGCAGCATGTTCCATAAGAAGGCGTTAGCGGCAAGGCTCATCACCACGTGACAGATCGATGGCAGGCCTGCGCCGATGCATCGCGATCCGCGCCCATTCAGGAGAGGACACAACATCATGGATGACATCTACATCGTCTCGGGCGTGCGCACCGCCATCGGCCCCTTCGGCGGCGCGATGAAGGACAGTCCGCCGAGCCAGCACGCCGCCGCCGTGCCCGCCGAGGCGGTGCGCCGCGCCGGAGTCGAGAAGGAGCAGATCGGCCTCGCCGTGTTCGGCCAGGTGGTGCAGACCGAGCCGCGCGACATGTATATCTCCCGCATCGCGGTGATCGAGGGCGGGCTCGCGCAGGAGACCCCGGCGCTGACGGTGAACCGCCTGTGCGGCTCGGGCCTCCAGGCGATCCTGACTGCCGCCAACGCAATCCGCGCCGGCGAGGCCGAGGTGGCGGTGGCCGGCGGCGTTGAGGTGATGAGCCGCGCGCCCTACCAGGTGCCGTCGGCCCGCTGGGGCCAGAAGATGGGCGACACCCAGTTTCTCGACACGCTCAACGGCGCGCTGAATGATCCGTTCCACCGCATTCTCATGGGCGTCACCGCCGAGAACCTGGCCGAAAGCCACCAGATCAGCCGCAGCCAGCAGGACGAGTTGGCGGTGACCAGCCACCAGCGCGCCAGCCGCGCCGTGCGCGAGGGCCGCTTCAAGGACCAGATCCTGCCGGTGGAGGTGAAGACCCGCAAAGGCATGGTCGCCTTCGACACGGACGAACACATCCGCCATGACGCCAACGTGGAGGACATGGGCAAGCTGCGCGCCGTGTTCAAAAAGGACGGCTCGGTGACCGCCGGCAACGCCTCGGGCATCAATGACGGCGCGGCCGCGGTGGTGATTGCGAGCGGCGAGGCGGTGCGCCGCATGGGCCTCACTCCGCTCGCCCGCATCGTCTCGGCCGGGCATTCCGGCGTCGATCCCGCCTATATGGGCATCGGCCCCGTGCCCGCATCGCGCCGTGCGCTGGAGCGGGCGGGCATGAGCGTGGCGGATATGGACCTCATCGAGGCCAACGAGGCCTTCGCCGCCCAGGCCTGCGCGGTGGCGAAGGACCTCGGGTTCGACCCCGAGAAGCTCAACCCCAACGGCTCCGGCATCGGCCTCGGCCATCCCGTCGGCGCCACCGGCGCAATCCTCACGGTAAAAGCGATGTACGAACTCGCCCGCACCGGCGGCAAGCACGCGCTGGTGACGATGTGCATCGGCGGCGGCCAGGGCATCGCGGCGGTGCTGGAACGGGTGTGACCGCCACTGCCTTCGGACTGGTTGAGGCGAGCATCGCCGCCGGGCGCATCCCCGGCGCGGTGCTCGGCGTGCTGGCGGCCGATGGCAGCCGCACCGTGCAGGCGGCCGGCCTCGCCCAGATTGAGCCGGAGACAGCGGGGATGGCGCGGGAGACCTGGTTCGATCTCGCCTCGCTGACCAAGGTGGTGTTCACCACGACGATGATCCTGCGGCTCGTCGAGCAGCGCCGCATCGTGCTCGATGATCCGCTCACGGTCGCCATCCCCGATCTGCGGCAATACGACGTGGCGGGGGCGGCGGAGCGGCGCCTCACCTTCCGGCAGTGCCTGAGCCACCAGACCCACCTCCCCGCCGTCGAGCCGCTCTATACCTACGGGCAGAACCCCGACACGCTGCGCGCCTTCGTGTTGCAGCGGGAGTGGCGGGCGGGGCCGCCGGTGTATTCCGACAACAACTTCATCCTGCTCGGAATCGCCATCGAGCGGTTGACCGGCAGGCCGTTGGGCGAGCTGGCGCCGGAGGGGTTCAGCTTCGGCGCTGACCCGGCGCAGAGTGCGGCGACCGAGCGCTGCACCTGGCGCGGGCGGGTGATGCGCGGCGAGGTGCATGACGAAAACGCCTTCGCTCTCGGCGGCGCCTCGGGGCATGCCGGGCTGTTCGGCACTGCCGATGCGCTGCTCGATTTCGCGGCCGGGTTGATGGCGGGGCGCGTGCTGCGGCCGGAGACGGTGGCGGAAATGGCGACGCGGCAATCGCCGACGCGGGGGCTGGGCTGGGAGATCGCCTATCCCGGCTGGTCCGGCGGCGATGCGTGCGGGACGCGGACCATCGGCCATACCGGCTTCACCGGCACCGGGCTGTGGATCGACCTCGATGCCGGGCGCGCCTGGACGCTGCTGACCAACCGGGTGCACCCCTCGCGCTTCGCCGATAGCGGCATCATCGCGCTGCGCCGCGCGGTGGGGGATGCGGTCGCCGCGCTACCCCGTCCGGCGTAGCGGCGCGGGCGGTGCCCAGCGCGGCTGCACCTGGCCGATCACGAGATCGAGCAGGCACGGGCCGTCATGTGCAATCGGCAGGCGCGCGTCGCCATCGGTCCAGCGCCATTGCCGGTCATCGTCGGTTTCGAGCGCGTGGAACCCGGCCCGATCGGGGAGCGAGGCGAGGTCGATCGCCCGCCGCCAGCCGGCGCCGCGCAGCACGGCCGCTTCCAGCATCACGCCGAGGCGCCGGGCATCGGCGCTGCCGGTCTCGATCTCGGCCGGCACCCCGGCGGGCGTCATGATCCGCACCGCGCGCGTGCCGGCCGGCAAGGCGTAGCGGTGCAGCGTGCCTTCGAGCATGCGCGGCGCGATCGGTTGGCCATCCACCATCACCGTGCGATCCCAGTCCACCGCCCGCCGGAAGCCAAGCGTCTCCGCCCGCCCGGCCAGCATCGCGCGGACCTCATGCAACGCCGCGCCATCGCGGACCAGCGGCGCGCAGGCGGATGCCGACCAGACGGCGAGGGCGAAATCGGGATGCTGCTGCACCACCGCGCCGCCATTGGCGAAGGCGCCGCGATTGCCGGTATCCAGGTAGCTTTCGCAGGCGAGCCCCTCGGCGAACAACAGGCCATGGCGGGCGAATTCGACGTGCCAGTAGGTCACCCGCGCCGCGCGCTCCTGCACGATGGTGGCGCCATTGACGAGGTAGCGCACGGGGATCAGCACGCCCTCGACGAACACCGCATGATCGGGCGAGAGGCGCAGATCGCGCGCCGGCGCCCCCTCCCCGAAAGCGCCCACACGGACACGAATTGGCCAGACGTCCTGCGGCCGCGGATGGCGCGCGCAGGCGAGGCTGCGATGGCCGAGCCAGACGATCCGCTGCCCCTCCCCGTCCGGCCCGGGCACCACATCGCCAACCCGCAGCCGCTCCACCGCCACCTCGCCGCGCGCGGTGCGAATGCGGGTGCCGGCGGCGAAGCAGGGGGGTGCGGAGGTGGTGGTCACCTCCGCGCGCGGGGCCTTCCAATAGGAGTTGAAATCCTGCCGGACGGTGACGTGGAAGCTCGCCGGATCGTAGCCCGGGCCGATCGGAATCTGCTTCGTGCCGACGCCGGTCTTCACCGTCAGAACGCCGGAACTATAGGTGACGGAGGCGATATCCGCCGTCGACAGCGCCTCGATCGCGATGGTGTCGCCCTGCTGGAAGCCGTGGATGTAGGTGTTGACCGTTGCGGTTTTGATCCATAGCGAGGTGACGGCGTCGTCCAGCGTGATCGACTGCC
>CAIPLM010000295.1 GCA_903865895.1 uncultured Rhodospirillales bacterium
CCGCCAACCAGCAAGCCGGCTGCCGCCGATGCCGCGCGCATTGTCGCCGTCGTCAACGGCGAGGTGATCGCACAGGGGGATGTGGAAAACCGCCGCCGCCTGTTCGCGCTCTCCACCGGCATGGGCGCCGCACAGGACGTGCTGCATCGCCTTTCTGGCCAGGTGACCAACCAGTTGATCGACGAGCGGCTCAAGCTGCGCGAGATGCAGCGCCGCCAGGTCGTGGTGCCGGACGTGGCGATCGCCGAGGCGATCCGGAACCTCGAGAACCGTAATGGCATGCCGGAAGGCGCCATGCGCAAACGGCTCGGCGCCGACGGGGTGGCGATGCGCACCCTGATCGACCAGATCCGGGTGCAGATCGGCTGGGGGCAGGTGCTGCGCCTCGCGCTCGGCAACCAGATGACCGTCTCGGAGGCCGATCTCGCCCAGCGCGAAAGCACTCTCAAGGCGCTGCAGGGCCAGATGGAGTTCCGCATCGGCGAGATTTTCGTCGCCTATCCGAGCCCGGAAAAGACGGAGGATGCGCGCCGCTTTGCCGAGACCATCATCCAGCAGCTGCGCGCCGGGGCGCCCTTCCCGATGGTCGCTGCCCAGTTCAGCCAGAGCCAGAGCGCGCTGCAAGGCGGCGACGCGGGTTGGGTGCAGGGCATCGAGCTCGATCCGGCGGTGCTGCGCGTAGCCAATGAAATGCCGGAAGGCGCGGTCAGCAACCCGATCCCGGTGCCGGGCGGGCTGTCGATCGTGACGCTGCGCGGCAAGCGGCAGATCGGGCGTGAGCAGGCGACGATCATGTCGCTGCGCCAGGTGTTCTACAAATTCCCAAGCCCACTGCTGCACGAGAACCCGACCGAGCCGCAGCGCCAGCTGATCGAGAAGGCGCGGCAGATCGGCGGCAATGCGAAGTCCTGCGGGGATATCGAGGCCGCGGCCAAGGCGGCGGGCGACGAGAAGGGCGGCAATCCGGGCGAGGTGCGGCTCGAGGCGGTGCAGGTGCCGGCGTTGCGGCAGATGATGGGGGCGCAGCCGGTCGGCAAAGCGACCCAGCCGCTGATCGCCGATGACGGGGTAGCGGTGATGATGATCTGCTCGCGCGAGTTGAAAACGCTCGAACTGCCCAACCGGCGGGACCTGCAGGAGCGCATTCTCTCCGAGCGTGCCGAGCTTGCGGCGCGGCAGATGCTGCGGGACCTGCAGCGGCGGGCGGTGATTGAATATCGCAGCTGAACCGACAGAGTTGCCGCCGCTGCGCGATGTCATCGCGCGGCACGGGCTGGATGCGCGCCGTTCGCTCGGCCAGCATTTCCTGCTCGATGGCAACCTGATCGGCCGCATCGTCCGTCAGGCCGGCGACCTCGCGGGCCGCCATGTCGTCGAGGTCGGCCCCGGCCCCGGTGGGCTCACCCGCGGGCTGCTGGCGAGCGAGGCGTCCGATGTGGTGGCGGTGGAGATTGATCAGCGGGCGGTGGGCGCCATCAATGAGCTGGCGCTCTCGGCCGGCGGGCGGCTCAGGGTGATCGAGGCGGATGCGCTCGGCACCGATCTCGCCACGCTGGTGCCGGCGCCGCGGCAGATCATCGCCAATCTACCGTATAATATCGGCTCCCCCCTGCTGGTCGGCTGGTTAAGGCAGGCCGCGCTTTGGGAGCGCTTTACCCTGATGTTCCAGGAGGAAGTGGCCGAGCGCATCTGTGCCGCTCCGGGGAGCGACGCCTATGGGCGGCTTTCGGTGCTGGTGCAGTGGATCTGCACCGCCGAGTTGCGTCTGCGCATCCCCGCCGCCGCCTTCGTGCCGCCGCCCAAGGTTGTGTCGGCGGTGATCAGTCTCACGCCGCGCCCAGTCCAGCCGAGCGCGGCGGCCTTCGCGGCGATGGAGCGGGTGACGGCGGCGGCCTTCGGGCAGCGGCGTAAGATGTTGCGCGGCGCGTTGAAGTCGCTGGGCGGCGAGGCGCTGCTGGCGGCGGCCGGCATCGATGGGGTGCGCCGGGCTGAGACGCTGTCGATCGCCGAGTTCGTCCGGCTCACCGAGGCCCATATGGCGATGGCGGCATGATTTCGTCGGGCATTCCCCGCGCTGCGCTGGTGACCGGTGCCGGCAAGCGGATCGGCCGGGCCATCGCGCTTGCCCTCGCCGATGCCGGCTTCGCGGTGGCGGTGCATTGCCGTGACAGCGTGGCGGAGGCCGAGGCGACGGCGCAGGACATTCGCGCCCGTAGCGTGGCGGCCTGCGTGCTGCGTGCCGATCTTGGCGATGAGGCGGCGGTGGCCGGGCTGGTGCCGGCGGCCACGGCGGCGCTGGGGCCGCTTGGGGTGCTGGTCAATAGCGCCTCCACCTTTGAGCGGGACGAGTGGCACGACGCCACGCGTGAGTCCTGGGACCGGCATATCGAACCCAATCTGCGCGCCCCCTTCGTGCTGACCCAGGCGCTGGCGCATCAGCTCGCGCCGCCGGCCGAGGGGGTGGTGGTGAACCTGCTGGATGAGCGGGTGTGGTCGTTGACGCCGCATTTCATGAGCTACACGATTTCCAAGGCCGCGTTGTGGGCGCTGACCCAGACCATGGCGCTGGCGCTGGCGCCGCGCATCCGGGTGGTCGGCATCGGGCCGGGGCCCACCATCCCGTCGCCGCGGCAGAGCGAGGCGCAGTTCGCCCGGCAAGCGGCCTCGGTGCCGCTCGGCCATGGCTCGAACCCGGAGGAGGTGGCGCGCGCCGTGCTGATGCTGCTCGAATTGCGCTCGATGACCGGGCAGATGATCGCACTCGATGGCGGGCAGCATCTGCAATGGTCGCCGCAGACCGGCCCGGCGATCGAGGAATGAGTATCGCCGATGCCGGGCGGCACATCCGCCATGTGTTCGTGCGGGATCTCGAGCTGGCCGCGCGGATCGGCGTCTATGCCTCCGAGCACGGGCGGACCCAGCGCATCCGGGTCAACGTCGATCTTGGCGCCGTCGAATCGGGCGAGGACGGGGTGGATGATCTGGACCGCGTGGTGGATTACAGCGTGATCGTGGAGCGCGTGCGGGCCCTCGTGGCGGCCGGGCATGTGCGGCTGGTGGAGACGCTGGCCGAGCGGATTGCCGCTGCCTGTCTCGAAGACCCGCGCATTCTGAGTGCCCGCATCCGGGTGGAGAAGCTTGACATCTACCCCGATGCCAGCAGCGTCGGCGTGGAGATCGAGCGGCTGCGTGCCGCGACTTGTCCACCTCCGGCGATTGAGTCTTGAGTTACAGTGACATGGCGGTGGTTCTTGACACTGTTACCGTCTTGTCACACAGGAATTGAGCAAATTCAACGGGTTAATTTTTCTGCGTAATTTCTGGGCAGGGTCGTGAAGCCTAGGAGTTCCGCCGGGTTGGTCACTCTGCCCCGGCGTTGCGCACAGAGTTATCCACCGGAGTGGTGGATGAAAGTGCCTGACATGCGGAGACAAGAGGCAGCATGATGCGAGCCACCAAACGGGTGATGAACCTCGCCCATTTCCTCCGCCAGGCCGCCCGACGGCTGCCCGGCGAGATCGGCTTCGTGCATGGCGATGCCACCTGGAGCTGGGGGCAGATGGAGGCGCGCTGCCAGGCGCTGGCGGGGCTGCTGGCCGCCCAGGGTGTCGGCAAGGGCGACCGGGTGCTGGTGCAATCGAAGAACGGGCTGGCGATGTTCGAGTCGATGTTCGCCTGCTTCCGGCTCGGCGCCGTGTGGGTGCCGACCAATTTCCGCCAGACGCCAAGCGAGGTCGCCTATCTCGCCGCCGCCTCCGGCGCGGTGGCGATGCTGTGCCACCCCGATTTCCCCGCCCATCCCGAGGCGGCCCGCGCCGCCGCGCCCGCTTTGCGGCATGTGATGTGGATCGGGGATGACGCCTATGAGACGGCACTCGCGGCCTGCCCCACCCCGCATCTCGGGCTCGCCGATGTCGAGCATGACGATCCCTGTTGGTTCTTCTTCACGTCCGGCACCACCGGCCGGCCGAAGGCGGCAGTGCTGACCCATGGGCAGATGGGTTTCGTGGTGACCAACCACCTCGCTGACCTGATGCCCGGCGCCAACTCCGCCGATGCCTCGCTGGTCGTGGCGCCGCTGTCGCATGGCGCCGGTGTCCACCAGCTCGTGCAGGTCGCCCGCGCGGTGAAGAGCGTGCTGCCCGGGGGGGACCGGTTCGACCCCGCGGAGGCCTGGGCAATGGTCGAGCGCTGGGGGGTGAGCAATATGTTCACCGTGCCGACCATCCTGAAGATGCTGGTGGAGCATCCTTCGGTGGACCAGCATGACCATTCCTCGCTGCGCCACGTGATTTATGCGGGGGCGCCGATGTATCGCGCCGACCAGAAGACCGCGCTGGCCCGGCTTGGGCCGGTGCTGGTGCAGTATTTCGGGCTTGGCGAAGTCACCGGGAATATCACCGTGCTGCCGCCTGCCCTGCACTCGCTGGAGGATGGGCCGGAGACGCGCATCGGCACCTGCGGCATTGAGCGCACGGCGATGCAGGTGTCGATCCAGGATGATGAGGGGGCCGAGGTGGCGGCGGGGGTTACCGGCGAGATCTGCGTCTGCGGGCCGGCGGTGTTCGCGGGGTATCACGACAACCCCGATGCCAACGCCAAGGCGTTCCGCAACGGCTGGTTCCGCACCGGGGATCTCGGCCACATGGATGCGGCGGGGTTCCTCTACATCACCGGCCGAGCGTCCGACATGTACATCTCCGGCGGTTCCAACATCTATCCGCGCGAGATCGAGGAGGCGGCGCTGGAGCATCCGGGCATCGCCGAAATCGCCGTGCTGGGTATGCCGGATGTGACCTGGGGCGAGGTGGGCGTGGCCGTCTGCGTGGCTCGAGCGGAGGTCGGCGAGGCGGAGCTGCTGGCCCATCTCGCCGCACGCATCGCCCGCTACAAGCTTCCGCGCCTGGTGGTGTTCTGGGAGGAACTGCCGAAATCGGCCTATGGGAAGGTGCCGAAGGCGCTGATCCGCGAGGAGTTGTTGGCGCATGGGGATTGGGTTGGGGGGTGATACCAATGCTCCGAGAGTGTGACTCTGGGGGGGTCCGCGAGGCGGTGCTGGTGTGATTCTGTATCGGGCGAACGATGGAGATTCGCCATGCCGCTTGCGCTTCGGGTTGATTTTGATGCTGCCGGGCTTCGGATGGCGGCGCGACGGAGTAATACCAATCGGCACTGACTAGGACCCCTGCACCCAATCGCGCGGTCCGATGGTCATGACACGCCACGGCTGTTCCGTGAGTTTGTTCCAGGCATAGCAGCAGTGGTCGATGATATCGTCGTATGAGGTGAACACCCTGTTCGACGGCCAGTTTTCGCGCATGAACTGCCAGACGTTCTCGACCGGGTTGAGTTCTGGTGCGCGTGGCGGCAAGTGCATCAGGGTGATGTTTGACGGCACCTTGAGGTTTTGGGACATGTGCCACCCCGCCTGATCGAGCAGCATGACGCCATGTGCATCGGCGGCGACACTGTCCGCGACTTCGGCGAGGTGGAGGCTCATCGCCGCGGTGTCGCAGTGCGGCAGGGCGAGGGCGGCGCCCTGCGCGATCTCCGCCAGCGCGGCGGGGAAGTTTTTTTGAATGTCTCCAGGCTCTCCGTGTCCTGCGCGTGATGAGGGGGACAGGCGGACAGCTTGCCATAGCCGAGGTGGCGCAACTCGCGTCCGACGGTCTCGACGCTGATCGAGACACGGAACTCCTCAAACACCCAATGCGCCAGGTCGGCCAACCGCCAGCGCACCACGCCATGAACTGCCGGATCGGGGCGTTGCTCCACCAGGGCGCCGAGTGCCTGGCGCTGCGCATCATCGAGGCGCCGCGTCGGTTCCGGCGCCTTGCGAGCGATCAGCCCCGCCGGGCCATCGGCGTTGAAGCGAACCACCCAGTCCCGCACGATCTGCAACC
>CAIPLM010000296.1 GCA_903865895.1 uncultured Rhodospirillales bacterium
AGCGTGCCGTCGACCGAAAAATGCTCGCCCGACAGCAGCACCTTCACCTTCGGCTGCGCCAGCACGGCGGCGAGGAAGCTGCTCGCCACATCGCCCGCCAGCAACCGGTCGCGGTTCTTGGTGAAGGTGGTCGCGTCCCAACGCGCTCTGACATGCGGGGCGTGTCACCCCCCATGCCGGCGCCCGGCGAACCCTGCCCGCAATGGACGCTCTACCCCGCCGACCATCACAGTGCCGACGGTTCGGCCATGCTCGGCTGCGTCACGCACGCGAACCTCCGCAGCATGCTGGTCAATCCCGGCGAGCTCGACCAGGCGCATCCGATGACCCCCGCCGATGGCGGGCGCATGATCCGGGCGATCGACGACTATCGCGAAGGCCGCCGGCCCGGTGCCCAAGGCGGCCCCGGCCCCGCCGTGCCGACGCTCGTCATGCCGGGAGCCGGCGGGGGTTCCACGCCATGAGCGGCAGCGCTCGGGCGGCCGATGGCGGCGCCACCTTCACCGGCAAGACCGCAATGGTGTTTTCGCGCGATCGCGATTCGGAGGGCGTGATCCGCCAGTGCCTGGCCGATCTCGGCTTGCAGTCCCCTGAATTCTTCTCCGGCACCGCGGTCAATGCCATCGCGGTGCTGAAGGATCGCGCGTCGCCGCGCCTGCTGATCGTCGACATCCAGGGCCTCGACGAGCCGACCGCTACGATGACCGATCTCGCAAATGTCTGCGACCCCAATACCGGGGTGCTGGTGATCGGCGACTCCAACGACATCCGCCTCTATCGCGGCCTGAAGCTGGCCGGCGTGGTGGAATACTACTTCAAGCCGCTGGTGCGCAGCCTGGTGATGCAAAGCTGTTACGGCGTACTGACCGGGAAGGCCGATGCCGCGCCCACGCGCTCCGGCAAGCTGACGTACATGCTCGGCATGCGCGGGGCCGGAACCACCATCACTGCCGCCGCAGCGGCGGGGCATCTCGCGAATGTCAGCAAGCGCCGGGTCGGCTTCATCGATCTCGACCTTCAGCACGGCGATGCCTCGTTGCAGCTCGACATCGCGCCCAGCCACTCACTCAAGGAGGCGCTCGACCACCCGGACCGGGTGGATGAGTTGTTCCTCGATCGCGCGATGATCAAGGTGGGCGAACGGCTCGGGGTGCTCGCGGGGCTGCAACGGCTGGATGAGCCGTATTTCCCCACCGAGCAGTCGGTATTGTCGCTGATCGAACACCTCCGCAATCGCTACCGCTATATTTTTGTCGATGTGCCGATCTTCCTCGCCCCATCGCTCAACAACGCGCTGCACATGCCATGCACAGTCGTGCTGTTCAGCACCGCGACCCTCACGGGGGCGCGGGACATCGCGCGGTGGCGGGAGATCCTGGGGCCGAACAGCTCTGAGCGGACCACCATTCACGTTCTCAACAAGCTGGGGGCGCCGGAATCGCTCAGCGAGGTCGAATTCACCCGGGCTTGCGGCAACGCACCCGACATCGTGATGCCCTATTCGAAGGAGATCGCCATCGCGTCTCGCCTGGGCATCAAGGGGTTGCAGGAGTGTGCCCCCTTGCGCGCCATCGGCATCGAGGCTCCGCCACCGGTGAGCACAGTGTTCGCCCGCGTCGCCGACCAGATGGCGATCGGCATTCCCTTCGAGGTGGCGTTGACCGAGGCGAGCGAGGCCATCGGCCTCGCCGATTTCCGCTTCTTCGCGGTTGCCACCGCCTTGCAGCGCGCCACCGGCGGCAACCTGACCGCGACGCTCGACATCCTCTCCGACATCATGCGTAAGCGGCGCGCGGTGCGACTGAAGGCGAAGGCGGCGACCGGCGAAGTGCGCATGTCCGCCTATATTCTCGGCGCCATGCCATTCCTGATCATCGGTGCCTTGGTGCTGATGAGCCCGCAATACATGCAACTGCTGATCACCGATCGGCGCGGCAACTACATCCTGCTCGCGGCGGCCGGCAGCCTGCTACTCGGTTTCGGCACGATGAGCCGGATGATGAAGAGCGTCACCCGTGTCTAACGACGACACAGCGAAGCGGCGGCGATGATCCACTCCATCCCAGCCCTGGGCGGGCTGATCCTGCTGGGGATCGGGGGGCTGTTCCTGCTGGGCGGCGCGGGGCTGATCCTCTATTCCACGCGGCTCAAGCGCCTGGCGCTGGCACGCCGGGTCGACATGGTGCGCCAACCCGCCGATGCCACGGCGAAGCTGGCTGCGCCGCCGCCGATTTCGATGCGGGTGACCAGCGGGGCCGCCGATACGGTGGTGCTGGTGCAGGCAGCACGCAGCGTGGCCCGGTTCGGCATCGCGCAGGAGAACGTCGCCAAAGTGCTGATTGCCGGCCAGCTCGGCATGGTGGGGCTGCTGGGCGGCGGCGCCTACGTCGCGGGCGGATTCAACACTGAGCTGGCAGCCAATCCCATGCTGCGCCTCCTCGCCGCCACCATGGCCGGCGGCTTCGCCTATTTTCTGCCCTCCATGATCTTGCGCAAGCAGATCAGGTCCCGCAGGGACGACGTGGTGGCCGGCCTGCCCGATGCGCTGGAACTGCTGGTGATCAGCGTCGAGGCCGGGCTCTCCTTCGAGGACGGGATCGACCGGGTGACCGAGGCGCTGCACAGCTCCCGTCCGGCCCTGGCCGAGGAACTGGCGCTGACTTCGGCCGATCTCAAAATTCTGCCGGATCGTGACACCGCATTGTTCAACCTCGCCAACCGCATTGACGCGCCGAGCGTGCGCAGCGTGGCGACCACGCTGTCGCAGACGATCCGCTATGGCACGCCGCTTGCCCATGCGCTGCGCCTGGTATCCGCGGAGTTGCGCAGCGAATCGCTCGTACAGCTCGAGGAGCGCGCCAACCAGCTGCCCACGCTGATGACGATTCCGATGATGATTTTCATCATGCCGACGATCGTCATGATCGTGGGCGGCCCCGCCATTCTTCGCCTGCTCGACAGTTTTTCGCAGTAATTCGGCCGAAGCCGCGGAGGCCTTTACCTAATCTTGATCTCGATGGTGCGAACTGCGCCGTATCGGAGCTGCCTACGCACAACGCCGGAGCGGACCATGCGCGAGATGTTTGAACGGATGGATGATGGATTGATCGACCGGGTGTTCCAACCCGTGATCGACTGGCTCGGCGATACGCTCGAGATTGACGGGATGCGGGCGGCGCGCATCTGCACGGATATCTCCGCCTTCGCCTGGGTGCTGTCCCAGGCTGGGGAACTCGGCCGCTCCGCGGCGTCCGGCCGAGGGCCTGAGCTTGCGGCCAGCATGGTGCTGCTGATGATCGGGCTCTCCGCGATCATGGTGCTTCGCACGGTCTTCCAGGGTTCCTCCGGCAAGGGCGGCCGCGCCAATGCGGCTAATCCGCTGCGGGCGGCGATGCATACGCACCGGCTGACCAGCCTATTCTGGGTGCTCGCCCTCGTCATCAAGACCGCCGCCGACCCGGCGGGTGTGGCAACGATCGCGTTGTTTGGTGTCGGCGTGTTCGGCGCAGCGGCGCTTTATGCTGCCGCTTGCTCGCCTCCCACCGCGCGCCGCCACATCGCGACGGAGCGGCGCGGCCGCCTCGCGCTCCAGGGCTTCTGAACGGGACAGGCTACGGGGTAGGGAATGATAGCAAAATAATAAAGATACGAATGCGATATTAAGGCTTATTCCCTCGGCAATTTTCGCTGCAACAGCGTCATCGGCTACCCCTCCGAGTTTGGATCGCACAGGATCGCCGCGCGCTCGTCGCGTATAAGCCGCCGGTCTTTGGGGCCCCTGCCGCGCTTGAGGCCGCGGGCTGCGTCGTAGGCCGGGCCAGAGGTGAGGGGGGCGCCGCAGCCTCAATCCTCGCCCTCTCCTTCCGCACCACCCGGCCCACACGCGGTGGGTCGATCGCCAGCAAATGGCAGATCGGTCGCATCATCCGCCGCACCTGCGCGTAGGCGGTGATCATCGCGGACACCTCTGTCCCGTTGAGGTGATGCCCGATCATCGCGGCGGCCATCCGCACATCTTCACCCAACCGCGCCACCCAGCCAAATTCCATCGGCAGCCGCACCCCCTGCCTCGCGCCCGCCCCGCTGCGTCGCTCAAGCCGCATCGAGCGGCTGGCACGCGGCGGCGAGCCAGGGATGGAGGGAGGCCGGGGCATGGGGGGCGACGATCTCGGCGACCCGGCGGTGATAGGCGTCGATCCAGTCGAGCTCGGCGCGGGTGAGCAGCCACGGCGCGATGAGGCGGCGGTCGAAGGGCGCCCAGGTCAGGGTTTCGAAGCGCAGGAAGGGTTTGAGCGCGTTTTCGAACGGGGCGGGCTGGGTGAGGAGGAGGTTCTCGATGCGGATGCCGTACTGGCCGGGCAGATAATAGCCGGGCTCGTTGGAGAGGATCATGCCCGGCGCGATGGGGATCGGGCGGGCGGCGCGGGAGATGCTGACCGGGCCTTCATGGACGGAGAGGTAGGAGCCGACACCGTGTCCGGTTCCGTGGTCGAAATCGATGCCGGCCTGCCACAGCGCGCTGCGGGCGAAGGCGTCGATATGGGCGCCGCCGACGCCGGCGGGGAAGACCAGCGCGGCGATGGCGATATGGCCCTTCAGCACGCGGGTGAAGCGGTCGCGCAACGCCTCCGGCGGCGTGCCAGGCCCGGTCCAGACGGTGCGGGTGATATCGGTGGTGCCATCGGCGTATTGCGCGCCGCTGTCGCAGAGATAGACCTCGTTGACGCCGATCGGGCGGTTGGTCTCCTCGGTCACCCGGTAATGGATGATGGCGCCGTTCTCGCCGGCGCCGGAGATGGCGGGGAAGCTTTCGCCACGGAAATCACGCTGCTCGGCGCGGAAGGCGAGGAGTTGGGCGGCGGCGGACATCTCGGTCTCCCGCCCGGCCGCGCTTTCCAGCCATTGGAGGAACTGGCAGACCGCCACGGCATCGCGCGCATGGGCGTCGCGGCTGCCCTGCTGCTCGACCGGGTTTTTCTCCGCCTTGGGCAGCAGGCAGGGGTCCATCGCGTTGACCACCTCGGCGCCGGCGGCGCGCAGGCGCTGGGCGAACCAGGCGGGCGAGCCGGCGGCATCCACGCGGACGCGCTTGCCTTTGAGGCGGGCCAGCGCGCCGGGGAGCGCCGGGCGGTCCTGCACGGAGACGGCGTTGCCGAGCCAATCCCGCGTCGAGGGCGGGATTTTCGCCGGCGCCATGAACAGCTCGCAGCCGGCATCGGCGTGGATGACGGCGAAGCCGAGGGCGATCGGGTTGAAGGAGACGTCGGAGCCGCGGATGTTGAGCAGCCAGGCGATGGAGGCGGGGTCGGTGATCACCGCGGCATCCTGCCCGGCGGCGCGCAGGGCGGTGGCGATTTCCTCACGCTTGGCCTCGGAGCTGCGGCCGGCGCGCGCGATAGAGTGAGGGAGAGCGGCGTCGAGCGGGGCGGGCGGGCGATTGGTCCAGACGGTGTCGAGCGGGTTCGGGTCGGTGGCGACCATGGTGAGGCCGGCGTCGAGGTAGCGTTGCAGCCCTTCCTCGCCGATCAGCAGCGGATCATAGCCGATGCGCTTCCCCTGGGCGTGCTTGGCGAGCCAAATGGGCGGCGGGGTTTCGATGATGTGCTGGCGCTCCCACAGCGCCGCGTCGGTCTGGCTGGCGAGCTGCAGCACGTAGCGCCCGTCGGAGAACACCGCGGCGCGATCGGCCAGCACCACGGCGAGGCCGGCGCTGCCGGTGAAGCCGGTGAGCCAGGAGAGGCGCTCGGCGCAGTCCGGCACATATTCGCCGAGATGCTCGTCGGCACGGGGCACAATGAAACCGTCGAGCCCGGTGCGGGCGAGCTCGGCGCGCAGATTGGCGAGGCGTTCGGCGTGCATATGGCTCACTCCTTATCCGGGTTCAGATCGGTTAATGATTTCGTCATAACTAGGGCGGATATCATGCGTTCAGCGCATATCTGGCGGGGGAACTTCACGGGTAAGGCGCGCGCAAAATGCAGTATGTTGCACCGCATCAAAGCCGCGCGGTGAAGTGCATGGAGGCACGACGCCCGCCACGGCTCTTACTCAAGGACTTGCTGCTATGTCTGCCCAGGTTTCCAAGGAATCGATCGCCCTGATGATGCCGAATCGTCTCGGTCATTACTTCCGCGACGAGCCGGAATTCATGACCCGTCCCGATGTTCCCCGCTTCGACGTGTTGTCGTCGCTGTGGGCGCTGGCGATGTGGATTGTCGAAATGCCCCGCCGCCGCGCGGTGCTCGACGAGCTGAACGCCCTTTCGGAGCACGAGCTGTCCGATATCGGCCTCAGCCGCACCGAAGTGACCCGCGTGTTCGACCCGAGCTTCTCGGCCGAGCGCAATGCGGAGCGCGCCAGCCTCGCCTACGGCCGCCCCGCCGGCGTCTGAGACGCTGCGTCGCATCAGCGGCGCAGCACCAGCGTTGCCCAGTTGCCTTCCCGCAGCGTGCGCTCGAGGCGCATGCCCTGCCGCCGATAGGCCGCCAGCACCCAGTTCGCCTGGGTCGCCAGCAGCCCGGCGAGGATGAGCGTTCCCCCCGGTGCCAGGTTGGCGGCCATTCGGCGCGCCATCTGGCACAGCGGGCGAGCGAGAATATTGGCGAAAATCAAGTCGTAAGGCCCCGGCCGCCGCACGGACGGCGAGGCCCAGCCATCGGCACGGATGCAGTGGAGCTGGCCGCCGAGGCCGTTCAGCACGGCGTTGCTATGCGCCACCCGCACCGACCAGGGATCGATATCCGTCGCCGTCACCGGGCGGTGCAGCAGCATGGCGGCCGCCATGGCGAGCACGCCGGAGCCGGTGCCGAGATCGAGAATGCGGCGGGGCTTGCGATGCGCCACCGTCTCCAGCGCCCTGAGGCAGCCCCGCGTCGAGCCATGCTCGCCGGAGCCGAAGGCGATGCCGGCATCGAGCGTGATGACCTTGCGGCCAGGCGAGGCGGAAGCGGCGAGATGGGTGCCGCGAATGACGAAGCGGCGGCCGACATTCTGTTCGGGGAAGCCGTCATAGGTGCGGGCAAGCCAGCCCTCCGCCTCGGTGGCGCGGCGGGTGACGACGGCTTCCACGCCGGTGACCAGCCCGGCCAGCGCCAGCGCGCCGGCCAGCGTCGCCTCGTCGGCGCCCTGGTCCCGCACGCCTTCGACGGTCCAGAGGCCGGTATCCTCGTCGAGGAAGAAGCCGACGGTGCCGCAGGCCGTGCGCAAGGCGGCCTCATAGGCCTCCATGGCATCGGCCGGCACCACGACGGTGATGGTCTCAAGGGCGATGGCGTGGCGTCGGGTCATGCGCGCTCCACGAAGCGGTCAAGCACGCGCTTCTGTCCGGCTTTTTCGAAATCGATGTCGAGCTTGTCGTCATCGGTGGCGGTCACCAGGCCG
>CAIPLM010000297.1 GCA_903865895.1 uncultured Rhodospirillales bacterium
GGCTATACGATCGTGTTTGGCGCCTGGCAGGGCGATTTGCTGGCGGGGGATGGGCGGATGCTGCTCGATCTGCCCGTAGCGCATGAGAATGGCCGGCCGGTCGAGGGGATCGTACGGGTGGAGTATGTCGGGCGCACCGGGATCTCCGTGCTGCCGCTCTCCGGCTGGGCCTCGACGCGCAGCCATCCCGTGGTGCCCGGCACTGAGGCTACCCTCACCCGCCGGCGCTATGCCGATGCGCCGCGCGAAGTGGTGCCGGCCGACCAGTGGAGCTTCTCCCGCGTTGAAGGCGGGGCCGGGCTCGATATGCAGGGCGCCGATCGTGGCACGGTGCCGTCGCGGGAGAATATCCATGTCCATGCCGGCTTCGCGCCGGGATGGATATACGAGCTGATCTACACCGGCGTCGCGCCTTTGGTGCTCGGCCTCGCCCATGCCGCGGTGCGGGATCTGGTCTCTCACTTGCGGCATGACGCGGGTGAGCTGATTGGCCCGATCGAGCGGGCCTATGGCTGGGGGCGCTCGCAGACCGGGCGGGCGATCCGGGATTTCATCTATCACGGCTTCAACGCGGATACCGCGGGGCGGCGCGTGTTCGACGGGCTGCTGCCGCATGTCGCCGGCGCCGGGCGGCTCAACACCGCGCGCTTCGCCAACCTCACGGTGGCCGCCGGGCAGCAGCACGAGGACCACTACGAGTTCGCCGACGTGTTCCCGTTCGCCTATGCCCCCTCGACCGACCATACCACCGGGCATACCGACGCCATCCTCAAGCGCCCCGCCACCGATCCGCTGGTGATCCACACCCAGACCGCCACCGAATACTGGCAGCGTCGCGGCTCGCTGGTGCATACCGACACGCGGGGGAATGATTTGCCGGTCCCCGAGACGGTGCGCATCCATCTCTGGTCCGGCTCGCAGCACGCGGCCTCGCCGGCGATGGGGGCGCCGGGCTATGGCATTTGCCAGAACCTGGAGAACGTCGTCGCCACGTCAGCCCTGTTCCGCGCCACGCTCGATGCGCTGGACGCCTGGGCCACCGACGGCACCGCGCCGCCCGTGAGCCATATCCCCACCGTCGCCAACCATACGCTGGTGCCCTACGTGATTTGGCGCGGCCAGTTTCCCGCCATTCCCGGCCATGCCATCCCGCACGGACCATCGGACCATCATCTGCTCGACTACGGGCCGCGTGCCGCCCAGGGCATTCTCGATCGCCAGCCGCCGGCCGTGCTGACCGACAAGCCCTATGCCATCCTGGTCCCGGCGGTCGATGCGGACGGCAACGAGGTCGCCGGCATCCGCGCGCCGATGGTGGCAGCCCCGCTGGCAACCTATTGCGGCTGGAACTTGCGGGTGCCCGGCCAGGGGCACGGCGCGATGCACGAGTTCACCGGCAGCACCATCCCCTTCCCCGCCACCGAGACCGAGCGGGCGGCGACGTGCGATCCTCGCCCGTCCGTCGAGGCACGCTACCCCACGCAAGAGGCCTATCAGGACGCCATCGCCCACGCCGCCCGGGCGCTGGCCGCCGAGCGGCTGCTGCTGGAGGAGGATATCCAGCGCGCCCGCGCGGCGGCGGCGGGGTGGCATGCACCACGGCACAGCATCGATCTATAATCCCGCGCACCGACACAGGAGCCCGCAATGGACCGCGCCAATACCCGTTCGCTCGACGCCGAATATCGCCGCCTCACCCCGAAATCCGCGGCCTTCGAGGCGCGCGGCCAGGCGGCGTTGCCCATCACCTCCTCGCGCGGGATTTCCTTCTTCTCGCCCTATCCGGTGACGGTGGATTATGCGGAAGGGCCGGATCTCATTGATATCGATGGCAATCGCTACATCGATCTCGGCTCCAACTTCTTCTCGATGATCCACGGCTATGCCTACAAGCCGATCGTCGAGGCGGTGTCGGCGCAGCTTGCGCGCGGCTCGGTGTGGTCGGCCAATAACCAGCCGCAGGTGGAACTTGCGGAGCAGATCGTCCGCCGGGTGCCCTCGATCGACAAGGTGCTGTTCAACAACTCCGGCACCGAGGCGTTCAACCTCGCGCTCAACATCTGCCGCGGCGCCACCGGGCGCTACAAGTTCCTGATGGCCGAAGGCGGCTATCACGGCTCGATGTTCGACCCTTCGCTGGGCTCCAAGGGGCTCCCCGGCCCCAGCCATTACGTGGCGCCCTATGGCGACACCGAGGCGTTCGTGGCGGCCATCCACGAACACGGCAAGGAGCTGGCCGGCGTGTTCGTCGAGGGGATCATGGGCTCGGGCGGGTTCGCGCAGGCCCCGAAGTCGTTTTTCGACGCGGTGAAGCAGGCGGCGCATGAGGTGGGCGCGATTTTCGTGCTGGACGAGGTAATTTCGCTGCGGCTCTCCGAGGGCGGCCATCAGGCGACGCTGGGGATCGACCCGGACCTCACCATGATGGGCAAGATCATCGGGGGCGGCTTCCCGATCGGCGGCGTCGGCGGCAAGGCTGCCCTGATGGACCTCACCAACCCCGTCTCCGGCCACGTGCTGGCCTCCGGCACATTCAGCGGCAACCCGCTCTCCATGGTCGCCGGCAATATCTCGGTGGCGCATTTGACCCAGGCCAAGATCGACCAGATCGGCGCCTGGGCGACGCGCATCGAGGCGGCGATCAAGGGGAAGGCGGGCGCTATCGGCCTGCCGCTCTGGACGCGGCGGGTCGGCTCGATGGTGAGCTGGTATTTCTACGATCCTGGACCGGGCGTGGTGATGAGCGCCAGCCGGCCCGATCTCGCGATGATGAAGCGCCATCACACGGCGATGCTGATCAACGGGCTGTTCCCCACCCCCAAGGCGGCGCTGGCGACCTCGACAGCGATGTCCGACGCGGTGGTGGGCGAGATCATCGCCCGCTTTGAGGCGTCGCTCGACGCGTTGATGGCGGATACCGGGGCGGGCTGACGCGGGGCGCTGGGGGGAGGCCGGCGCGTCGTCCTCGCCGGTTCCACCTGCCAGGCGATCGCGCTGGCGCTGTTCCTCGCCACCCAGGACGAGACCGGGCTGTTCGTGGTCGCCACCGCCTTCGGCCTCGGCTTCTCCTGCATCGTGCCGGCCTATGTGCTGGTGATCCGCGAGGCGTTCCCCGCCAGCGAAGCCGGATGGCGGGTGCCGGTGACCGCGTTCGGCGGGCTGCTCGGCATGGAAGGCGGGAGACGAGGGTCATGGTGGCGGCGTAACGGGAGCAAATAGCCACAAAATACAACATAAAATCCCCCCTGGAGTTGTTGCTGAATATTACGAAGTATTTTATTATTCATACCGTAACTATGTTCAGCTGTCGCCAAAAAGATGCCTCTCATCGACAACGCCCTTCAGTTGGCCTGCCTTGCCCTCACCGCGCCGGCGGGACTGGTCACACGCTCAGGACAGCCGGTGCAGACGCTGGCCGCCGCGGTGGTTCCGCCGGGATATGGCATCGCCAGCCTGCTTGCCTTCAGCGAAAGGGTTGCAGCGTCGGGCGGCCCGCTGATCCAGACGGGTAGCGGGCGGGATGATGCAGCAGCCCATACCGGCACGTCTGGCGATCCCGCACCGTTCCGGTTCGCCGTGGGCGTGCCGATCATCGGAGCCAATGGCAAGCCGATGGGGGCGCTGGTGGTGGCGGACTTTGCGGCCCGCCTGCCCCTGGCAGCGAAGGACGTCGCGGCGATGGGCCATGTCGCTGCGCTGCTCCCTGCGCTGTTGCAAAATCCCGGAGGCCAGCCGGCGCCCGAAGCGGAGACGCCGGGCGTGAGCGTGAACGAAAAACTGTTGGAGATCACGGCGGATCTGGCGGATCTGCCCGCCGTGCTGAAGGCGGCCGCGGACGTGATCATCGAGGCAACTGGCGCGGATATCTGCCTTTTCCATCGCCAAAGCCCCGATGGCCGCACTGTGCGGCTGGTCGGCGGCTCCGGACGGGGGGTGTTCAGCGAACCCGCGACAATCGCCGCCCTGCATTGGGATCCGATGGCGGCTGGGACCACGCAGATCGGCGCCGCCATTGGCAACCCGCATCCGATCGTCATTGCCGAACTGGTGGATATCGATCCGGACCTGCATCCCCGCGTCCGCGAGATCGTCGCGCTTGGCCTGAAGACGTATATCAGTGTGCCGATCGAACTCGGCGGCCGGCACCATGCCGTATCGGCGGCATTCGCCGTGCCGCCGGCGGATTACGGGCGGTTGTCGCAGCAATTACAAGGCGCGGTGCCGGCGTTGCGCATGCTGATCCGCCGCGTGCGGGAACTCGAGCATACCAACATGCTGCGCGGCGCCATCGAGGTGAGCCCGAATCCCGTCATCATCACCGAGGCGGAACCGATCGATCAGCCGGGTCCCCGCATCGTCTACGTGAACCAGGCCTTCGTCGACGACACCGGCTATTCCGCCGCGGAAGCCATCGGTCAGACGCCCCGAATGCTACAGGGGCCCGAGACATCCATCGAAGGGCGCGGCGCGATCAGGAATGCGCTCGGTGGTTGGAAGCCGGTACGCCAGGAATTGCTCAACTATCGCAAGGACGGCACGCCGTTCTGGAACGAGATCAGCATCGCCCCGCTGATGGACTCGACCGGCTGGTACACCCATTGGGTGTCGGTTAACCGCGACACCACGGAGATCCGGCAGGCGAACCAGCACCTGCAGGACAGCTTGCAGGACCTGCAGATTCTGATCGACGAGCTCCCGGGCGCGCTCCAGCGTCTCCGGCTTTCCCCTGAGGGGAGCTGGGAGGTCATCTACACATCTCCAGCCGTTTTCGGCCTGTTCGGGTATACTCCGGAGGAATTCCGCGCCGGGGTGCACAGGCGAAGCAGCGTCACACATGAGGATGTCGCGGTCCTGCAGGAGGCTATGTCTCTTGCGACGGCGGAGGGATCTTCTTCAGCGGAAGTCACTTGGAAGCATCCTGACGGCCGGGTTTTGGTGGTGGGGGCGCGATTCCGATCCGTCACACGAAGTGACGGCATCAAGGAAATTTTCGCCATCTGGACCGATGCCACGGAGGCGCGCGAACGCATGGCCCAGTTGGCGAATGCCGGCCGCCGCCTTACAAGCCTCGGAGAAATGGCGGCCAGTCTCGCGCATGAATTGGCGCAACCGCTCGGCACGCTGCTGATCCAGATCGACATGATAAAGACACGGCTTAAAGGAGGCCGGGCCGAACCGGATGTACTCCTGCAGGTCGCCGAGCGGATGTTCAGGCAGACCGAGCGTGCCACGGCCATTCTGCACAATATCCATGACTACACGCGGCCCGCCACACGCCACGATGCCGTGTTGAGACTGGAGGAGGCGGTCTCCGTGGCGGTCGGCTTGACTTCCGGCAGCGTCGATGCCGCGGGTTACGGTGTCCGGGTTACGATGCCGGAAGACCTCCCGCTCATCATCGGCCAGAAAACCGGGATCGAGCAGGTTGTAATGAACCTCATCGGGAATGCGCGGGATGCCTTGCGCATGGGCGGGCACCACATTGGTCGTATCAGCATCACCGGGGAGGCGGCGGAGGACCATGTGCTGCTTTATGTTTCCGATACGGCCGGCGGGGTTCCACCAGACCTGATCGAGCGCATCTTCGTGCCGTTTTTCACGACCAAGGACCCGGACTCCGGCACCGGCCTCGGCCTCTCGATCTGTCGCTCGGCGATGCACGCGATGGGGGGCGAGATCACGGTTGAGAACGGGCCGGAGGGGGCGATTTTCACGCTCAGACTTCGCCGTGCGCCCGCGGGCGCCACGGTGGGTTGATGGAGGCGGCTCGCCGATCAGGGCCGTACGGAGCCCGGGGAAGCCGGTAATATTTCTTTGGGATCCGCTATTTTTTCCTTGATTCGAATTAACTTTCGAATTAGATATTAGCCATGAAGACGAACGCCCACTCCCCTGCGCCAGCCCAGGCCGAGCCGCATCCCGCGGTTCTGCTGGGGGAAGCCGTGGCCGGGTTGTTGGTGGCGTTGCTGGCGCCCTGGGGGTTATGGCGGTGGCTGCCGGGTGGGCGGGCGTTGCATGCGATGCTCACGCAATGGGGGCGGGATTTTGCCGGGCTCATGGCGCGGCTTGCGGCAGGGCCGGTGGTGCCTGAGGTGGCGGTGCGGCGGCGTCGCGCGACGCGGCTTGTGGATGGTCAGCGCTCGGAGTCCGTTCGGCGTGCTGTGCGCGTTGTGGATCAGGCGCCGGTGGTGGTGGAGCGGCGTGTGGTTCGGCCGGGGTTTCCGCCGCCGCCGCGCGTGTTGGGTTGGATTGCGCGGGGTGCGCCGCGTCCGGCGGTGCGGCCGCCGCGGGTTGGGGTGAATTGCGGCCTGTTGCTGCCTATTCGGCTTTGAAGCACGCCACGCGATGCCCTGCTCCCTGGAGCGGTGGCGCCGCGTGGGCGCAGTCGCTGGAGGCAAGCGGGCAGCGGGTGCGGAAGACGCAGCCGGAGGGTGGGTTGGCGGGGCTCGGGGGTTCGCCTTGCAGCAGGATGCGGGTGCGGCGGCGTTCGGGGTGGAGGCTGGGGGCGGCGGAGAGCAGGGCCTGCGTGTAGGGGTGGCGCGGGCGGGCGAAGACGGCGGCGACCGGGCCTTCCTCCATGATGCGGCCGAGATACATCACGGCCACGCGGTCCGCGAGGTGGCGGACGACGGGGAGGTCGTGGCTGATGAAGAGCATGGCGAGGCCGAGGCGGGCGCGCAGATCGGCGAGCAAGGCGAGGACCTGGGCCTGGACCGAGACATCGAGGGCGGAGACGGGTTCGTCGGCGACGAGGAAGTCGGGGCCGGAGGCGAGGGCGCGGGCGATGCCGATGCGCTGGCGTTGGCCGCCGGAGAATTGGTGGGGGTAGCGGGCGGCGTGGTCGGGGGCGAGGCCGACTTGTTCCAGCAGGGCGGCGACGCGGGGGGCGCGGTCGGCGCGGGGGAGGAGAGCGTGGATGCTCAGGGCGTCGCCGATCTGGGCGCCGACGCTGCGGCGGGGGTCAAGGCTGCCGTAGGGGTCCTGGAAGACGAGTTGCATGCGGCGGCGCAGGGTTCGGAGGTCGCCAGCGCGGGCGGTGGCGAGGTCGGCGCCGTCAAAGGTGACGTGGCCGGCGGAGGGGGGGAGGAGGCCGAGCAGGAGGCGGCCGACGGTGGATTTGCCGGAACCGGATTCGCCGACCAGGCCGAGGGTTTCGCCGCGGGCGACGGTGAGGGAGACGTCGGTGACGGCCTGCACGGCGCGGCCGCGGCCGAGGAAGCCGCCGGCGGGGAAGTGTTTGGTGAGGCCGGTGGCGGTGATCAGCGCGCTCATGGCTGGTTCCAGCGGATACAGCGGACCGCCCTGCCCTCGCCGGCCGCTTCTAGGGCGGGGTGGGTGGTGGTGCAAACGGGGGCGGCGCGGTCGCAGCGGGGGGCGAAGATGCAGCCCGGCGGAAGGGCGGTGGGGGGCGGGACGACGCCGGCGATGCCCTCAGGGGCGGGGCCGTCTTCCACCGGGGCGCTTCTTAGCAGGGCGGCCGTATATGGGTGGCGGGGGTTTAGGAACACCTCGGCGGTGGGACCGGTTTCGACAATTTCGCCGGCGTACATGACTGCGACGCGGTCGGCGATTTCGGCGACGACGGGCAGCGAGTGGGTGATGAAGAGGAGGGCCAGGCCGCGCTCGCGCTTGAGGTCGGCCAGGAGGTCCAGCACCTGGGCCTGGATGGTGACGTCGAGCGCCGTGGTGGGTTCGTCGGCGATGAGGAGGCGGGGGCCGTTGGCGATGGCGATGGCGATCATGACGCGCTGGCGCATGCCGCCGGAGAGTTCGTGCGGAAAGGCGCGGAGGCGGCGCGCGGGGTCGGGGATGCCGACGCGTTGGAGGAGGGCGAGGGCTGCGGAGGTCGCCTGGGCGCGGGGCATGGGGCGATGGGCGATGATGGCCTCGGCGATTTGGTCGCCGATGCGGTGGACGGGGTTGAGGGAGGAGCCGGGGTCCTGGAAGACCATCGCCATGGCGGCGCCGCGGAGATTGCGGAGGCGGTCTTCGGAGAGGCGGAGGAGGTCGGTGCCGTCGAGGCAGGCGGCGCCGGAGATCACGCGGGCGGCGCCGGGAAGGAGGCCGGTGATGGCGAGCGAGGTGACGGATTTGCCGGAGCCGGATTCGCCGACGATGGCCAGCGTCTCGCCGGGGAAGACCTGGAGCGAGACGTCCCGCACCGGGTGGATGGGGCCGTGGGGGGTGTCGATCTCGACGGTGAGGCCGCGGAGGTCCAGCACGGCGCGGGGGGTGGGGAGCAGGCCGGGGGCGAGCGCGTCGAGCAGGCGGCGCGCGGTGGGGCGGTAGGCGGGGTGGGGGTCCACCGCGTCACGCAGGCCGTCGCAGAGGGCGTTCATCACCAGGATGGTGGCGGTGAGGGCCAGGCAGGGCCAGAGGAGCAGGAGGGGGGCCTGCGTCATGGTGGCGCGGGCGGCGCCGATCATCAGGCCCCAGGAGGGGGCGGGGGGGACGACGCCGAGGCCGAGGAAGGAGAGGCCGGATTCGAGCACCACGGCGGCGGCCATGGCGAGCGAGAACTGCACGAGGAGGGGGCCGCCGATATTGGGCAGGATGGTGCGGAGCATGATGCGGGATTTGCCGGCGCCAAGCACGCGCATCGCCTCCACATAGTCCTGGCTGCGGGCGGTCAGCACCCCGGCATAGGCGACGCGGGTGAAGCCTGGGAGGTAGACGAGGGCGAGGACGGGGATGAGCGTGGTGGCACCGGGGCCGAGCAGGGTGACGACCAGGAGGGCGAGCAGCAAAGGGGGGAAGCAGAGCAGGACGTCGATCGAGCGGAGCGCGAGGATTTCGGCGATACCGCGCAGAAATCCGCCGACCACGCCGAGGGTGGTGCCGACCACACAGGCCAAAGCGGCGGCGGCGACGGCGACGGAGAGGGAGACGCGGGCGCCCCAGATCAGGCGGGCGAAGACGTCACGGCCGAATTCATCCTGCCCCAACCAATGGGCGGCGGAGGGGCCGGCGAGGCGGTGGGGGACGTCCATTGAAACGGGGTTGGCGAGGCCGAGCCAGGGGGCAAGGAGTGCGATCACCACGATCAGGGCGAAGGCGGCGATGGGGGTCCAGGGGAGGCGTCTCATCGCCGCACCCTCGGGTCAAGCAGGCCGTAGAGCACGTCGACGGCGAGGTTCAGGCCGACGAACAGGACGGAGATCACGGTGATAATGCCGACCACCAGCGGGTAGTCGCGCGCATTCACCGCGCTCACCAGCAGGCCGGAGAGGCCGGGCCAGTTGAACACGAACTCGACCAGCACGGTGCCGCCGAGCAGGGTGCCGAGTTGCAACGCGAGGATGGTGACCACCGGCATCAGCGCGGTGCGGACGACGTGGCGGACCAGGATGCGGTTTGGGGTGACGCCCTTGGCGCGGGCGGTGCGCACGTAGTCGCGCAGCATCACGTCGAGCACGGCCGCACGGGTCATGCGGAAGACCACCGCGGAGAGGCCGATGCCGATGGCGCCGGCGGGCATGGCGAGGAGGGCCAAGTGCTGGGCGGGGTCGCGCGTGAAGGGCGTGAAGCCGCCAGCCGGCACAAAGCGCAGCATCTGGGCGAATACCATCACCATCAGCGTGCCGACCACGAAGACGGGCACGGCCAAGGCGAGGCTCGCGATCGCACTGCTGATGCGGTCGAATGCGCCCCCCCGGCGCATGGCGGCGGCGGTGCCGGTGGGGATGCCGATCAGCACCGCCATGATGCCGGCGGCGAGGATCAGCTCCAGCGTGCGAGGCAGGCGGCGGGCGATTTCGGCGACCACCGGGCTGTCATCCTGCATGGACTGGCCGAGATCGAAATGCAGCAGCCGCCACATGTGCAGGCCGTACTGCACGTGCAGCGGCTTGGTGAGGCCGAGCTGTTCGCGCAACTCCTCCACCACCCCGGCATCCGGCGTGGTGCCGCCCTGGGAGAGCAGCAGTTCGGCGGGGTCACCCGGCACCATGTGGATGGCAAGGAACACCACGGTGGCGACCACCCAGATCAGCACCAGCGATATCCCGAGCCGCCGCAGCAGCCAGGTCATGGCGAGGGGTTCCTAGGCGCCATAGACCTCCGCCGCCGCTGCCGCCGAGATGCTGCCCTCCGCGATATCGCGCGCCACCTGCGCCTTCGGACGACCGGATGGCAGGCCGAAGCCGCCGGAGCCCGGGGTGATGACGGCGACGATCTGGCCCTTCTTCAGCGCGCCCTGGCCGAGCGAAAACGGCTCGACGCCGTCGGAGAATTCGAAACCGCCCATGCCACCGGGCAGCCCGCCTTGCAGGCCCCAGGGGGCGGAGCGCAGGCGGGAGCCGTCGATCCGCAGCCGGCAATCCGCCTCGGCGCGATAGACCCGGCGCAGCCCCATGCCGCCGCGATGGGTGCCGGCGCCGCCGGAGCCATCGACCAGCTCATAGCGCAGCAGGGTCAGCGGGTATTCCAACTCCAGCGCCTCGGCGGGGAGGTTGGAGGTGTTGGTGAGATGGACATGCACGCCGTCCAGCCCATCCTTGTTGTGGCGCGCCCCGTAGCCGCCGCCGATGGTCTCGAGATAGACCCAGAGGTCGCCGGTTTTCGGATGGGTGCCGATGAAGGTGGCCGAGGCGCAGGCGCCGTTGCAGGCGGCGATCACCCGGTCAGGCACCGCCTCGGCGAGCGCCCGATGCACGAGATCGACCACCCGCTGGCACATCGACAGCCGCCCATTCACCGCGGCCGGATGCGACGCGTTGAGGATGGAGCCCTCGGGGGCGGTGACGGTGAGCGGCCGGGCGAGGCCGGCATTGGGCAGGATGGTCGGGTCCACCACCGTCTTCACCGCATAGTACACCGCCGAAACCAGCGCGGTATAGACAAGGTTCAGCCCGGCCCTTACTTGCGGCGGCCCCTCGAAATGCAGCGTCATCTCCTCGCCGGCGACGGTGATGTCGCAGCTCACCTGCATCTGCCCGGTGATCTCCGGGCTGTCGAACCAATCCTCCGCGCGATAGACGCCGTCGGGGATGGTGGCGATGCCGGCCCGCATCTTGCGCTCGGCATAGTCCTGCAAGGCCCGCCCGGCGGCGAGCACGGTGGCGACGCCGTACTTGGCGCAGAGCGACTGCAACCGCTCCACCCCCAGCCGGTTGGCCGCCATCTGCGCCCGCAAATCCGACAGGCGCTCACGCGGCACCTGGCAGTTCAGCAGGATCAGCTCCAGCACATCCTTCTGCAACTCGCCGGCGCGATAGAGGCGGATCGGCGGGATGCGCAGCCCCTCCTGATAGATATGGGCATGGCCGCGATCGGCGAAATCGGCGTGGTGGGCGAGGTTGACCGCCCAGGCGACGATGGCGCCATCGACGAACACCGGCTCGGCCAGCACGATATCCGGCAGATGGGTGCCGCCGCCCTCATACGCATCATTGCCGCAGAACACGTCGCCCGGGCGCATCTCCTCGACGGGATGGCGCTTCAGGATATGCGGCAGCAGGCCGATGAAGCTGCCGAGATGCATCGGGATATGCTCGGCCTGGCACAGCGTATTCCCCGCGGTGTCGAACAGCGCCGTCGAGCAGTCCCGCCGCTCCTTGATGTTGGTGGAGTAGGAGGCGCGCACCAGCGCCTCGCCCATCTCCTCGGCGATGGAGGCGAAGGAACTGCCGATGACCTCGACGGTGATCGGATCGACCGCGATGTCCATCAAACGCTCTCCACGATCAGGTTGAGGTATGGTTCCACTTTTGCCCGCTGGTTGGGAAGGATCACCGTGGTGGCATCCATCTGCTCGACGATGGCGGGGCCTTGGATCTCGTTGCCGGCATCGAGCTTCTCGCGGTCATACACCGGGCAGGCGACGAAGCCGCCGGCCTCGGGCAGCCACACCTCGCGGCTGCCGATCAGGGCGGCGGAGGCATCCGGCCCGGCATCGGGGCGTGGCTTGAACTCCGCCTTCTCCACGCTGCCCGCCGCCTCGATGCGGAAGGTGACGAGCTGCACCGGCTCCTCCTCGGCGACGAAGCCGTACATGCGACGATGGGCGGCGGCGAAGCCCTCGGCGAGGGCGTCGAGGCTGGCCTGGGTCACCTTCCCCTCCGGCAGCGCGATGGCGAGTTCGTAGTTTTGCCCGGCATAGCGCATATCCACCGTGCGGGTGATGCGGCGATCGGCGGCCGGGATGTGCTCCTCGGCGAACCAGGCGTCGGCCTGCGCCGCGAGATCGGCGAAGGCCGCCTCGGTCGCCACACTCGCCGCCGGCTCCAGCAGGGTCAGCCGGGTGGAGGCGAAATCGGCGCGCAGGTCGGTCAGCAGCAAGCCCATGGCGCAGAGGATGCCGGGATTGCGAGGGACCATGATGCGGGTGATGTCCAACTCGCGGGCGAGGCGGGCGGCGTGCACCGGCCCGGCGCCGCCGAACGCCACCAGCGTGTAGTCGCGCGGATCATGCCCGCGCTGCACGGAAATCACCCGGATGGCCTTGGCCATGTTCGCCGTCACCACCGAAAGAATGCCCTGGGCGGTTTCCATCACGCCCATGCCGAGCTTCTCCGCGAGGCGGCCGATGGCGGCGCGCGCAAGCTCCTGGTTCACCTTCATCCGCCCGCCCAGCAAATATTCCGGGTTGAGCGTCTGCAACACCACGTTGGCGTCGGTCACCGTCGGCTCGGTGTTGCCCAGATCGTAGCAAACGGGGCCGGGATGGGCGCCGGCCGAGCGCGGGCCGACCTTCAGCAGCCCGCCGCTATCGACATAGGCGATCGAGCCGCCGCCGGCGCCGACGGTATGGATATCCAGCATCGGCGCCTTGATCGGGTAGCCGTGCACGGTGGCCTCGGAGGCCAGCCGGCATTCACCATTGGCGAGCAGCGCGACGTCGGTGCTGGTGCCGCCCATGTCGAAGGTGATGAGGTCGGGGATGCCCGCGAGCGTGCCGATCGCCTGGGCGCCGACCACGCCGGTGGAGGGGCCGGAGAGCACGGTGCGCACCGGCAGCCGGGCGGCGGCATCAAAGCCGATCACGCCCCCGTTGGACTGGGTGAGATGCGGCGTGGCGGTGACGCCGAGGTCCTTCACCCGGGCCGCGAGCCGGGTGATGTAGCCCTGCATCACCGGGCCGAGATAGGCGTTCACCACGGCGGTCGAGAGCCGCTCGAACTCGCGGAACTCGGGCGCCACCTGGTGCGAGGCGCAGGCGAACACCTCGGGGAATTCCTCGGCGACAATGCGCATCGCCGCCGCCTCGTGATCGGGGCGAACGAAGCCGTAGAGGAAGCAGACGGCGACCGCCTTCACGTCGGCCGCCTTCAACTTGCGCACAGCCGCGCGCACCGCCGCCTCGTCGAGCGGGGTTTCCACCGTGCCGTCATGATGCACCCGCTCCGGCACTTCGAGGCGGAGGTCGCGGCTCACCAAAGTGGGCGGCTTCTCGGTTTGCAGGTCGTACAAATCGGGCCGCTTCTGGCGGCCGATCTCCAGCAGGTCGCGAAACCCGTCGGTGGTGATCAGCCCGGTCTTGACGCCCTTGTGCTGGATCAGCGCGTTGGTGGCGACCGTGGTGCCATGGCCGAAATAGCCGACATCGCCGGGCGCGGCGCCGACGCGGGCAATGCCCTCGGCAATGCCCTGGGCGATGCCGCGCGAGGGATCATCGGGGGTGGAGGGCACTTTCCAGACCTCGACGCGCCCGGTCTCCACCTCGAAGAGGCAGACATCGGTGAAAGTGCCGCCGGAATCCACGCCGATACGCCAGACCATGTGTGTCGCCTTCAATCGTTATCAGGGCAATCGTTAGCCGGAAAATATCTCGTGCCACGGGGCGCCGTGCCCGAACGCACCCTGCCATCCCACGACCGCCGCCGCAAAGCCCGCACCTTGTTCCAAGGCAGAGACGAGTTCGGCGCCGCGCAGCAACGAGGTAAGGCAGGCGGCGATGAACCCGTCACCGGCGCCAAGCGTATCGACCACCGTCGCCGGCGCGATGCCCTGGGTGAGGATCGCGCCCTCGGCGCAGGCCATCGCCCCCTGGGCACCCCGCGTCGCGACAACGAGACACGGCCCGGCGGCGGCGCAATCGCGCAACAGAGCGGCGACGTCGGCATCGGCGCGGTTGGGGGCGGAGAGGAAGGCGATGTCGATCAGCGGGAGAACGCGGGCGAACACGGCGTCGTTCCAGCGCTCGGAAAAATCATAGGAAAGCCGGGTGGCGGCGGCGCGGATACGCGGCAGATCGCCGTCGAGCTCGCTGAAAATCGAGGAATGCACGGCGTCGAATTCCGCGATGTAGGCGAAATCGGCATCGGTGAAATCATAGCGGCCGCGCACCCCGGGTTCCCCGCGCAGGAAGCGGCGATCGCCGCCCTCATGGCGGATGAAGGCCCGCGCATTGGCACCGGGCACCCGGCGCATCCGGTCGGTCTCGATCCCCTCCCCTTCCAGTGCTGCGGCGATCAGGTCCCCCCCTTCATCGGTGCCGAGGCAGCCGAGATAGGCGGCCCGCAGCCCGAGCCGGTGGGCGAGCACCGCGACGTTGACGGCATTGCCGCCGGGGAATTGCAGTTTCGCATCGACATAAGTGTCGACCGTATTGTCGCCGAGGCCGAGCAGACGCGGACCGGACGGGGCGATCACCACCTCAGTAGTCCACCTTCCACATGTAGCGGCGCTCGCCGAGCGGCTTGCCCAGCAGCAGCGAGAGATTGGCGCTGATCCGCTTCAGCGCCGCCTGCAACACATAGGGCGCGACGATGGGGCGGATCGCCGGATCAATGCCGGGCATGCCGAAATCGCGCGAATCATAGACCATCGCGCGCGGGGCGTAGCGATCGCAGAAGCGCACCACCCGCTCCATCAGCGGGCGCGAAGGGTCCTCGCCGACGATGAGGATCAGGGGCGTGGTTTCGTCCACCGCCTCGAACGGTCCGTGGAAGAACTCGGCCGCCTCCAGCGCGGTTGAGTGCAGCCGCAGCATCTCCATCACGATGCAGACGCCGAACACGTAAGCGGTGGTGAAACCGGGGCCGGAGGCGATGTGGTAGATCACCTTGTCGTCCACGATGCGCGCCGCATCCGCCTTGCCCCGTGCGTCAGACGACGCAGCCGCATCGGCCAGCGCCCCCGGGAGCGCCTTCAGCGACGCCATCAACGGCGCCGCCAGCGCCCAGCCGTCCTTGGCCGCCATCACGCCGGCCACCAGCGCCTGCATCACCATGAATAGCGCCGGGAAGCTCTCGGAGGTCTCGCCCACCGCGAAGACGTGCTGCGCAAGACCGGCCAGCGGCTTGTCGGCGCGCTGGGTGAAGGCGACCGTGCGGCAGGGCTTGCCGCGCAGCCATTCGCCGGCCGCCACCGTCTCCTTGGTGGTGCCGGATTTGCTGGCGATCAGCACCAGCGTGCGCGCATCGAGCCGCGCCGGGTCCTGCGTCATCAACTCCGCCGGAAACCAGCGCCGCACGTCCAAACTCGGGCTCTCCCGCTCCGCCCAATACTGAATGCCGAGCATCGCCCGATTGGCCGAACCCGCCGCCACCATCACGATGCGGTCGATCTCAGGCGCCAGCCGCCGGCCCAACGCATGCGCCTCGTCCAGCAGCGAAACCGCGGTGGCCAGCCCGTCGATCATCGCCTGCCGATCCAGTGCCGCCGCCATGAGACCTCCGCCGCGTTGCTCAGCTTGGTATATACCAATCATCATCCTAGGCAAGCCATGTTGGCACTGGACAAACCCGCCCATTCGCGGCCCGCTACGCCCACGACAAAGGAGTGACTCGCATGGCCCCCCCGATGATGAGCATCAAACCGGACCAGGAGCTGCCGCACCGCACCTCGGTGGTGGTGATCGGCGGCGGCATCGTCGGCACCTCCACCGCACTGTTCCTCGCCGAGAAGGGCATCCCCGTCGTGCTCTGCGAAAAGGGCCAGATCGGCGCCGAGCAATCCGGCCGCAACTGGGGATGGACCCGGGTGATGGGCCGTGACGTGCGCGAAATCCCGCTGGGCATGGAGAGCCTGCGCCTGTGGCGGCGGATGAACACCATGGTCGGCGCCGAAACCGGCTTCCGCCAGACCGGCATCGTCTATCTCTGCCAGACCCAGGCCGACGTCGACCGCCATCTCGCCTGGCTCGAAAAGGCGCGGCCCTACCAGGTCGAGAGCCGGATGCTGACGCCCGACCAGGTGGACGAAGTGCTGCCCGGCAGCTCCCGCCGCTGGGCCGGCGGCCTGCACACACCGACCGATGGGCGGGGCGAGCCGCAAATGGCGGCTCCGGCCATCGCCACCGCCGCCCAGCAGCGCGGCGCCAAGGTGTTCACCGACTGCGCGGTGCGCGGCCTCGAAACCAAGGCCGGCCGCGTCTCGGGCGTGGTGACCGAGCGCGGCACCGTCGCGTGTGACAGCGTGGTGCTCGCCGGCGGCGCCTGGTCCCGCCTGTTCGCCGGCAGCCTCGGCATTCACAACCCCTCGCTCAACATGCTGGGCTCGGTGATGCGCACCAACCCGATCGATGGCGGGCCGGAAGTGGCGGCCAGCGGCGCCGGCTTCGCGTTCCGCAAGCGGCTGGACGGCGGCTACAACGTCTCGATGCGCAACTCCTCCATCGCGGATATCACGCCGGACAGCTTCAAGCTGTTCTTCCAATTCGCGCCGCATCTCTGGACCAGCCGCAAGGAAATGAACGTCCGCTTCGGCGCCCGCTTCTTCGAGGAGCTGATGCGCCCGACCCGCTGGTCGCTCGACCAGAAGACGGTGTTCGAGACCATCCGCACGCTCGACCCCAAGCCCAACGCAGCCGCCCAGCGCGCGGCGCGCGACCTGTTCGCGAAAACCTTCCCCGCCATATCCGCGATGACCATCGCCGAGACCTGGGGCGGCCTGATCGACGTGACGCCGGACGTGATCCCCATCATCTCCGCGGTCGAGAAGCTCCCTGGCTTCCACCTCGCCACCGGCTTCTCCGGCCACGGCTTCGGCATCGGGCCGGGCGCGGGCAAGCTGATGGCCGATCTCGTGGCCGGCGACACCCCGGCGGTGGACCCCACTCCCTACCGCCATTCCCGCTTCCTCGACGGCACATGGCGGCAGGACCGCCAGATGGCTATGCTGTAACCTCACCGCCTTCGGGCGAGCGGGGGAACGGCAATGATCAGCCATCGCGTCATCGAAGCCAACGGCATCCGTATTCGCATCGCCGAGGCCGGCAGCGGGCCAGTGGTGCTGCTGTGCCACGGCTTCCCGGAATCCTGGTACTCCTGGCGGCATCAGCTCCGCGCCCTTGCCGAGGCCGGCTACCACGCCGTCGCGCCGGATATGCGGGGCTATGGCGGAACCGATGCGCCGGAGGCGATCGATCAATACACCATGAACCACCTGGTCGGTGACA